>JAMFRW010000276.1 GCA_026224975.1 Rhodoferax sp.
CGACGTCCTGGATCGTGCCGGTGCGGCGGTTGGCCGGGATGGACAAGGCCTTGGCGATGGCGGGCGGGAAGGTCGTCATCGCAGCGGTGGCGCCGGCGGCGGTGCCCACGGCGCGGAGGAAGCTGCGGCGGTCTGTGGTGGTCATGTGGTTGTCCTGTGTTGTGTTCGAAGGTGCAGGCGGGTCAAGCGCGGCGGCGAGCCGAAACTCTGACAAACGCGCCCACGGCCACGAGCCCGGCCAGCATCAACGCGTAGGTCTGCGGTTCCGGCACGGCAGCCGTGAAGGTGAAGTCGTCCATCGCGTAGAAGGCATGGGCGTTGCTGGAGACCACCACCTTGTCGATCAGCCCGCTGTAGCCGGCCGAGAGGAAGGTCGATGTGGCCGAGGTGGCGAGCGAGGCCGAGGTGCCGACGAGCTGGTTGCCGAGGTAGAGCTGGAAGGTGACCGACGAGGTGTCGTAGCCCGAGAACCAGGCGCCATCGAAATGGCTG
This sequence comes from Rhodoferax sp., assembly GCA_026224975.1. Classification (GTDB taxonomy): domain Bacteria; phylum Pseudomonadota; class Gammaproteobacteria; order Burkholderiales; family Burkholderiaceae_C; genus LMDS01. The sequence continues at coordinate 493 of JAMFRW010000276.1, forward strand.
GCGCCGGCGAAGCGGATCGTGGTGTCGGCATCGACGCTGCCCCAGTCGGCGCCGACCACCCAAGTACCCGAGTGCGGCGTGTAGGGCAGGCCATCGGCCGGCAGGTTCTCGAACGAGAGCCAGGTCGACGACGACCAATCGAGGCCGCCGTAGTTGGCGGGCACGAAGTCGGGGCTTCCGATGTCGTCGAAGGTGAGGACGGTGGCGGAGGCGAGCGGGGCGAAAGCGGCCAGCGCGGCGATGGCCGCGGCGGCGAGGGCGTGGGTCAGGTGTTTCGTGGGTGCCTGTGCTGGCGACGGTGCGCTTCGAATGACGATCTTGTGGAACATGTTTTCTCCTCGAAATGAAATGACCGCGCGACGCTATCGGCGTGCGGTGACAGCGCCGTGACCGGAACAAGTCCACGCTTGTGCGGACCACGCGCGACCCGGTGGCAACCGATGTCATGCCCCTGACACTGCAGCTTGTTACGCGCTGTGAGCAAAGGTGGAGGTCTTGGCTTTTTCCACGACAATCGCGGCCATGCTCGCCCAACGCACCCTCAAATCGATGACCCGCGCGGTGGGCGTGGGCATGCACAACGGCCAGCGCGTGGAGCTCACGCTGCGGCCCGCGGAGCCCGACACCGGCATCGTCTTTCGCCGCGTCGACCTGCCCAAGTCGGTCGACATCCACGCCAATGCGATGGCCGTGTGCGACACCCGCATGGCGACCACCGTCTCGGCCAATGGTGATCCCGGCGGCCCCAAGGTCGCGACCGTCGAGCACCTGCTCTCGGCCTGCGCCGGGCTAGGGCTCGACAACCTCGTCATCGACATCACCGCCGAAGAAGTGCCCATCCTCGACGGCTCGGCCGCGTCGTTCGTGTTCCTGCTGCAGAGCGCCGGCATCGAGCTGCAGGCGGCGCCCAAGCGCTTCATGCGCATCGTCAAGCCGGTGGAAGTGCGCGAGGGCGAAGGTCCTTCGCTCAAGTGGGCGCGACTCGATCCGTTCGAGGGCTACCGGCTCGCGTTCGAGATCGAGTTCGACCACCCCGCCGTCAACCAGACCGGCCAGCGCGTGGTCTTCGACATGGGCTCCGGCCAGTACAAGCGCGAGATCGCGCGCGCCCGCACCTTCGGCTTCACCAAGGAAGTCGAGATGATGCGGTCACGCGGGCTGAGCCTGGGCGGCAGCATGGACAACGCGATCGTCGTGGACGAATACAAGGTGCTCAACAGCGAAGGCCTGCGCTACGACGACGAGTTCGTCAAACACAAGATGCTCGACGCCATCGGCGACCTGTACCTGGCGGGCCACCCGCTGCTGGCCGCCTACAGCGCCTTCAAGTCGGGGCATGCGCTCAACAACAAGCTGCTGCGCGCGGTGCTGGCTGAGCCCGACGCCTACGAGATCGTCACCTTCGACGACGCCGCCAAAGCGCCGGCCGGCATGGCCGATCTGGCCCCGGCATGGTGAGCCGATGCTGATTTTCCGGTGGCTCGTCCTGCTCTTGCTGGTGGCCGGTTTGCTGAGCATGGCGATGTACGTGGGCACCGGCCAGCAGCGCTGGCGCCTGCTCGGCATCCGCATCATCAAATGGACCGTGATCGCAGGGTTGGGCTTCTTTGCCGTGCTGATCCTGGAGCGCATGGCGCTAATGCTGTGAACGCTGTGAATGCCGTGAAGAAAGAAAAGAACACATGACCGTCTTCCGCTGGATCATGGGCGTGCTCAGCGTCTTCCTCGCCGGTGGCGCGGTGCTCAGCTTCGTGATCTTCCTGCTGCGTGATGGCGAAGACTGGATCGTGCTCGCCCGCAAGTTCCGCCGCTGGACTTCGGCGGCGCTGCTGTTCTGGTTCAACGTCGAGATCTGGGGCCGCGTGATCTGGACCATCGTGCACTGGTGACCGTGCGTTGCTGGCCCGCGGCCGGCGTCAACGCTTCGTGTTCACCACCAGTGGTGCGGTCGCCGTGGCGATCTGGCGGATCAGCTCGGTGACCGCTTGCGCCTGGGCCTGCGCCGTGTCGGCACCGGCGGGAATCTCGTAGGCCAGCTCAAGGCTCTGCAGCGTGCGCTGCGAGACATCGGTAGTCTGCAGCGTGATGCGGGCGCGGGCGACGAGCTTTTGCGTGCTGCGCACATAGTCCATCGGCACGATGTCGACCTGCAGCGAGAGCGCGGGCGACTGGTCGCCGCAACCGGCATCGCACACCGCCCAGCCGGGCAACTGCTGGCGCAGTGCCGAGACGAACTCGCGTGAGACACCGATCTCGATGCGCTCGGCCCAGTAGGTGTTGGGCCACTCGGCGAGCGTGGCCGCATCGGCGCGAAAGCGCACGCGGCGGGCGACAAGATATTCGGGAATGTTCACGCGGCGGATCGCGAGCAGCGGTGCCGAGGCGGAAGCGCCGGGTGCCGAAGCTGCGGTGGTCGGCACACCCGTGATCGCCGGCGGGAGCGCCAGAAGGATCGGCGCCGGTGAGGGCGAAGCGCAAGCCGCCAGCAGCGCAACCAGTGCAGCAACTGAAGCGGCGCCAAGCAATCTCGAAGCAGTCATGTTCGAAGCGTTCATTCGCGTTTGTTCCCGAAGATGATGGCGTTCGGTTTTTCTTCCAGCAGCTCGCTCCAGTCGCGCAGGCCGCGGGCGGCTTGCGAGAGGTCGCGCACGGCGGCGTCGAGGTCGCCGCGCAGCGGGGCGTTGGGGGCTGTCATTTCGGCCACGCGGTTCATCGCGAGCTTGGCCGATTCGGCCGCTTCGCGCGCGCCGGCCAGCGTGCGCTGCAGCTCGGGCTGCGCGCCGGTGACGGTGTTGCGGGATGCGTCGGCCAGTTGCGTGACGGCGTTGAGCGTGGCCGTGGTGCTGGACTGCACCGAGCGGATCGCATCGGTCGCGACCTTGAGCGTTTCACGCGACTGGGCTCCCGTCAGCTGAACCTCCTTGCCGGCCGCATCGAGCTGCGACTGCGCGCCCTCCAGCGTCTTCTGCACGGTGATCAGCGCCTTGCTCATCTCGCTGACGGCGCCGCGCAGTTCGCGCACCGTTTCGCCCAGCGGCAGGTCGGCCACCTGCTCGATCAGCGCGCCGAAGCGTTCGGCCAGCGCCGGAATCTCCGGCCGGCTGCCGTCACCGATCAGTGTGGCCGGCGTGTTGGGCACGAAGTCGAGTTCGATCGATTTTTGCCCGGTGACGAAACTCTGCGCGACGAGCCGCGCGCGCAGGCCGCGTTGCACCAGCGTGGGCAGGTCGAGCGTGGTGTCGGGCTGGTCGTCGCTGAAGGTGAGCGCCGCGGGTTGGAGCCGGATCTGCACCGCCACGCGCGCGGCGAGCGTCTTGCTGTCGACCTCGGCCAGGATGCTGTCGACCTGGCCCACGCCCACGCCGCGGAAGGTGACGGGTGCGCCCACATAGAGGCCGCTCACGTTGCCGCGGTAATAGACCATCGCGGTGATGTTCTTCTTGAACAGGCTGTTGCCGCTGAGCCAGAGGATGGCGGCGACGATCAGCGCCAGCGCGATGATGACGAAGCCACCGATGAGCAAGGCATTGCGTTTCATGGCGAGGCGGGCTCTTTGGAGGAGGAAGGTTGCGGAGCGGCGTCGGCCGTCGTTTTGGTGGCCGGCTTGGCATCGGGCTTGTCCGGGTCTGCATTCTCCGGCAGCTCTTCGCGCCACAGGAATGCGCGCACGGTCGGGTGATCGCAATGGTCGCGCAGGTAGGTGGGCGAGCCATGGGCGATGGGGTGCTTGCTGTCGGCGTCGAGAAAGATGCCGTCGTCGGCAATGGCGAACAGGCTGGGCAGCTCGTGGCTCACGAGCACCACGGCGGCGCCGGTGCGCTCGCGGATGTCGAGCACCAGGTCATCGAGCCGCTTGGAGCTGATGGGGTCCAGGCCGGCCGAGGGTTCGTCGAGGAAGAGCAACGGCGGCTCTGCAGCGATGGCGCGCGCCAGGCCCGCGCGTTTTTTCATGCCGCCGCTCAAATCGGCAGGGAAGAAATCGGCGAACTTGCCGAGCTCGACCCACTCCAGGCATTCACGGGCGCGGGCTTCGCGCTGGGCAGCGTCCATCTTCGAGTGCTGCTCCAGCGGCAGGCAGACGTTCTCCAGAATCGTCATCGACGACCACAGTGCCGCGCTCTGGAACAGCATGCCAAAGCCGGCGCGCATCTTGTTTTGCGTGGCTTCGTCGGAAGCCCAGTAATCGACGCCGTTGTAGGTGACGCTGCCCGAAGCCGGCGGCAGGAGGCCCACCAGATGCTTGAGCAGCGTGCTCTTGCCGCAGCCACTGCCGCCCATGATGGCGAAGATGGTGCCTTTCTCGATGGTGAACGACACGTCCTTCTGGATCAGGCGTTCGCCGAAGCGCATCTCGAGTTTGTCGACGGCGAGCAATGCCATGGGTCAGATGTCCAGCGCGTTGGCGCACACGGCGAAGACCGCATCGAGCACGATCACGCCGACGATGCTCACCACCACGGCGTTGGTCGTCGCCACGCCCACACCGGCCGCGTTGCGCTTGGCATAGAGCCCGCAGTAGCAGCCCACCATGCCGATCAGCGCGCCGAAGACGAAGGATTTGGCGATGCCGAGGCCGAGATGTGCCCAGGTGAGCGCATCGAGCGTGCGGTCCATGTAGGCCGCGGCGGAAATGTCGAGCATGCCGGCCGCGACCACCATGCCGCCGATCAGCCCGGTGAGGCAGCCATAGACATAGAGCAGCGGCATCATGAAGAGCAGCGCGCCCACCCGAGGCAGCACCAGAAAATCGACCGCATTCAGGCCCAGCACTTCGAGTGCATCGACCTCTTCGTTGGCCTGCATGGTGGCCAGTTCGGCGGCAAAGGCCGCGCCGGTGCGCCCGGCCATCACCACCGCGGTGATGATCGCAGCCATCTCGCGCGCCACCGCAATGCCGACCAGATCGGCCACATAGATGCCGGCGCCGAACTTCACCAACTGCACCGCGCCCACGAAGGCCAGGATCGCTCCGACCAGCACGTTGACGACGGTGACGATGGGCACGGCCTTGGCGCTGCAATCGGCGGTGACGCGGCCCAGGTCCTTGAGGCGAAAGTGCCATTGGCCGCCTAGCCCGGCGACGGCGGACAGGATCACCTGGCCAAGGAAGGCGACGGGGCGAAGCGGGAGGAAGGCAGTGAGTTGCATGGGCAGGAAGGCGGCATTGTGCCGTCTGAGGGCGACACATCGCAGGAAGCGTGCCGAAGCCACTGCGCCGCAGCGGCTCATGCCCCGGAAATACCCCGCCTCTACAATTGTTCGAACACGATCAACGAGTGCCCGCACCCATGACAACCGACGCCAACATCGCTCCCGCCACGCTTGCGGCGCCCGACGCCAGCGCGCCCGATCTGTCGCACATTTCGCCGCGTGACAAGGCCGAAATCCTGGCGCAGGCGCTGCCCTACATCCGCAAGTTCCACGGCAAGACCATCGTCATCAAGTACGGCGGCAACGCCATGACCGATCCGGCGCTGCAACAGGACTTTGCAGAAGACGTGGTGCTCCTGAAGCTCGTCGGCCTGAACCCGGTGGTGGTGCACGGCGGCGGCCCGCAGATCGAAGAAGCGCTGGCCAAGATCGGC
>JAMFRW010000277.1 GCA_026224975.1 Rhodoferax sp.
CTGCGCTCGGCCGACATTGCGTATGACCGCACGCTGCTGGCCTCGGCCAAATCGATCGGCGAGCTGCTGGAAGTCACTGGAAGCGGCGACGATGCGCACCTGAGAGCCACGGTGCTGTATTCGGCGCTCGAAGCCTTCGAGGCAGACAACCGCAGCCGCATGTACTACCGCGTCACCGGCTTCGAGGGCGAAACCGTCTCCGGCTACCCCGACCTGCCGGCCTGGCACGGCACGCTGCCCGACAAGGGCATCTACGCGGCGCTGGTCGACTTTTACAACGACGAATACCACGGCGAGGCGGTACGCGTGGCCGTGCTGCTGCAGCCGGTGGCCAGCATCGGCGGGCGCGGCATGGCGACGATCCAGGTGGCCGAAACGCTGGAGCTGCGCGAAACCCTCGCCCGCCAGATCCTGCTGGAGACGCTGTGGCACCAGGCGCTGCTGATCGTGGTGGTGGCAATCGTGGTGGTCGCCGTCGTGCAATGGGCGACCGGCCCGGTGCGCGAGCTCAGCCACCAGCTCAACGCGCGCAACACCAACGACCTGGCGCCGCTCGACGCGCGCGATGCGCCGCGCGAGCTGCTGCCGCTGCTCGCCGCCACCAACCAGGTGATGCAGCGGCTGGCGCACCTGCTGGAGCACCAGAAGCGCTTCGTGCGCGACACGGCGCACCAGCTCCGCACGCCGCTTGCGGTGTTGAAGACACAGGTTCAATCGGCCCTGCGCGGCGACGTGGAGCCGCGCCAGGCGCTCACCGAGATCAACCACACGGTCACCCGCGCGACCGAGCTGGCCAACCAGATGCTGGCGCTCGCCAAGGTCGAGCAGCTCCGCCAGCAGGACGATGCGGCCGTGCTCGACTGGGCCGGCATCACCCGCGCCGTCTCGCTCGATCTGGCGCCGCTGATCGCCGACCATCAGCTCGATTTTTCGATCGAAACCGTGGCCGCGCCGGTGCGCGCGCATGAGTGGGCGCTGCGCGAGCTGGTGCGCAACCTGCTACACAACGCCGTGAAGAACACGCCCGACGGCAGCGCGCTGGCCGTGCGGCTGGTGGCAGACACGCACCACGCCGCCTTGACGATTGCCGACAGCGGCCCCGGCATCGGCGCCGAACAGCGCCTGCACCTGTTCCAGCCGTTCGCCGCCGGCGCGGCCGACAATCCGGCGCGCGGCTCGGGGCTGGGTTTGGCGATCTGCCACGAGATCGCGGCCTCGCTCGGCGGCACGCTGGCACTGGACAACCGGGAGCGGCGCAACACCGTCGAAGGGCTGGACGCGATCGTGCGGCTGCCGCTGGCGAGCATCTGAGAGAACAGAAGGAGGGACAATCGCGGCTGATGGAAAAAAACCAACCGACGACTCCCCGCGTGCGGCTCGACAAATGGCTCTGGGCGGCGCGCTTCTTCAAGACCCGCAGCCTCGCGGCCGACGAGATCGGCAAGGGCCGCATCAGTGTCAACGAGCAGGTGGCCAAGGCCTCGCGCGAGGTTCGCGTGGGCGACAGGCTCGATCTGCGCCAGGGGCCTGTGGTGCGCATCGTGGTCGTGAAGGGAGTGAGCGAGCAGCGCGGGCCGGCGCCTGTGGCGGCGTTGCTGTTCGAGGAGACGCCGGAGAGCATCGCCCGCCGCACGCAGCAGGCGCTGGAACGGCGCATGAACACCGAACCTTCGCTTGCCATCGAGCAAGGCCGTCCGACCAAGCGTGATCGCCGGCAGCTGGCCGACTGGAACCGCTGGAGCGCCACGGCCGAGCCGGAATGACGGTTCGCCGCAAGTTCCCCTCGCGACAAGCCGCTGTCACTTTTGCTCGCAATTCCCTCTTGAAACTGAGGGCAATCTCCCCATCTCGTTGGCTGGAGCAACACCGCACGACCATGTCAAACAACGAATTCAACCCCTCCAATCCGGCTCCGGGCCCCGGTTCCGCCTCGTCACAGAGTGCGGATCAGAGCGACTTGCCGTCGTCGGCTGCCGATCTGGCATCGCAGGTCAACGCCGAGATCAAACTCGCCGAACTCGAAGCCCGGCATGCCGAGGTGTCCGACGCCTACCTGCGCGCCAAGGCCGAGTCCGAGAACACCCGCCGCCGTGCCGAAGACGAAATGGCCAAGGCGCGCAAGTACGCGGTCGAATCCTTCGCCGACAGCCTGCTGCCGGTCAAGGACAGCCTGGAGGCCGCCATCGCCATTCCTGCGGCCACGCCCGAGCAACTGCTCGAAGGCGTGCACGCGACGCTGCGCCAGCTCGTGTCCGCGCTCGAGCGCAACAAGGTCGTCGAGATCAATCCTGCCGCCGGCGCCAAGTTCGACCCGCACCAGCACCAGGCCATCAGCGTGGTGCCAGCGGCGCAGGAGCCCAACACCGTGGTGGCCGTCTTGCAGAAGGGCTATCTCATCGCCGACCGCGTGCTGCGGCCGGCACTCGTCACGGTGACCGGATCGGCTTGATTTTTAGGGCCTCGATCCGACGCTGCAGGGCTTGAAAAGTCCACAGCTTATCCACACTTCGGTGACAACAGAATTTCAGTTTCAGGAGCATTCAACATGGCAAAAATCATCGGTATCGACCTCGGCACCACCAACTCGTGCGTGTCGATCATGGAAGGCAACACCACCAAGGTGATCGAGAACAGCGAAGGTGCCCGCACCACGCCGTCGATCGTGGCCTACCAGGAAGACGGCGAGATCCTCGTCGGCGCCTCGGCCAAGCGCCAGGCCGTGACCAACCCGCGCAACACGCTGTACGCGGTGAAGCGCCTGATCGGCCGCAAGTTCACCGAGAAGGAAGTGCAGAAGGACATCGACCTGATGCCCTACAAGATCGTGGCGGCCGACAACGGCGACGCCTGGGTCGAAGTACGCGGCACCAAGCTCGCGCCGCAACAGGTCAGCGCCGAAACCCTGCGCAAGATGAAGAAGACCGCCGAAGACTACCTCGGCGAGCCGGTCACCGAAGCCGTGATCACGGTGCCCGCGTACTTCAACGACGCACAGCGCCAGGCCACGAAGGACGCAGGCCGCATCGCCGGCCTGGATGTCAAGCGCATCATCAACGAGCCGACGGCAGCCGCATTGGCTTTCGGCCTCGACAAGAACGAAAAGGGCGACCGCAAGATCGCCGTCTATGACCTGGGCGGCGGCACCTTCGACATCTCGATCATCGAGATCGCCGATGTGGACGGCGAGAAGCAGTTCGAAGTGCTCTCGACCAACGGCGACACCTTCCTGGGCGGTGAAGACTTCGACCAGCGCATCATCGATTACATCGTCACCGAGTTCAAGAAAGAACAGGGCGTCGACCTGACGAAGGACGTGTTGGCCCTGCAGCGCCTGAAAGAAGCCGCCGAAAAGGCCAAGATCGAACTCTCCAGCGGCGCGCAGACCGACATCAACCTGCCCTACGTGACGGCCGATGCCTCGGGCCCGAAGCACCTGAACATCAAGCTCAGCCGTGCCAAGCTCGAAGCCCTGGTCGAAGACCTGATCGAACGCACGATGGCGCCTTGTCGCACCGCGATCAAGGATGCCGGCATCGCCGTGAGCGCGATCAACGACGTGATCCTGGTCGGCGGCATGACCCGCATGCCCAAGGTGCAGGAGAAGGTCAAGGAACTGTTCGGCAAGGAACCGCGCAAGGACGTGAACCCCGATGAAGCCGTGGCCGTGGGCGCCGCGATTCAGGGCCAGGTGCTGGCCGGCGACCGCAAGGACGTGCTGCTGCTCGACGTGACCCCGCTGTCGCTGGGCATCGAGACCCTGGGCGGCGTGTTCACCCGGCTGATCGAGCGCAACACGACGATCCCGACGCGCAAGAGCCAGACCTTCTCGACCGCCGAGGACAACCAGACGGCCGTGACCATCCGGGTGTTCCAGGGCGAGCGCGAGATGGCCGCCGACAACAAGATCCTGGGCCAGTTCGACCTGATGGGCATCCCGCCGGCGCCGCGCGGCGTGCCGCAGATCGAAGTGACCTTCGATATCGACGCGAACGGGATCGTCAACGTCTCGGCCAAGGACAAGTCGAGCGGCAAGCAGCAGACGATCCGCATCCAGGCGTCGGGCGGGCTCAACGAGGCCGAAGTGCAACGCA
>JAMFRW010000278.1 GCA_026224975.1 Rhodoferax sp.
AAATCTAAAACAACACGACGCAATTCCTAACTACAAGGTAATCTCGACCGGATGCCAGGGGGTCGTTGTCTGGATAGCGTAGATGATCTCGGTAAAGCACCGCCAGAAGTTCGATGAGCGAGAAGGCGCAGCCGATGTGGACAGTGCTACCTGCGTACGCCATGTCGAGAACTGTTTTGCGCAACGCGGCGGGGCGCAAGCGGCGATCGTGAGAGGTGGTCATCGGGTCAACCTCAAAAATTGAGTCCGAAAAACTCTTCGACCTTGGTCACGATGTAGGCCAGATGCTCGGTCGTGAGCCCCGGATACACCCCCAGCCAGAACGTCTGGTTCATCACCACGTCGGTGTTCTTCAGCTCGCCGCTGATGCGGAAGTTGCGGCCGATCATGTAGGGCTGGCGCGTGAGGTTGCCGGCGAACAAGAGGCGGGTGCCGATCTTGTTCTCGTCGAGATAGCTCAGCAGGTCCACCCGCTTGACGCCCGAATCCTCCTTGAGCACCACGGGGAACCCGAACCATGACGGCTCGGAGTTGGGCGTGGCTTCGGGCAGGTGCAGGAACTGCGCGCAACTCTGCAAGCGCTCTTTCAGGTACCTGAAGTTCGCCTTGCGCGCGGCGATGAAGTCGTCGACGCGGTCCATCTGCGCGAGGGCGCAGGCGGCTTGCATGTCGCTGATCTTCAGGTTGTAGCCGAGGTGGCTGTAAGTGTATTTGTGGTCGTAGCCTTCGGGTAGGTTGCCGAGCTTCCAGCAAAAGCGCTTGTTGCAGGTGTTGTCCTTGCCGGGCGGGCAATAGCAGTCTCGGCCCCAATCACGGAACGACTCGGCGATCAGCTTCAGTTCCGGGTCGTTGGTGAAGACGGCGCCGCCTTCGCCCATGGTGATGTGGTGGGCCGGGTAGAAGCTGAGGGTGCCGATGTCGCCGAACGTGCCGACGAGCTGGCCGTTGTAGGTGGCACCTAGCGCATCGCAGCAATCCTCGACCAGCCACAGGCCGTATTTCTTGCACAGGGCGGTGACGACCTCCAGGTTGAACGGGTTGCCCAGGCTGTGGGCCAGCATGATGGCCTTGGTCTTGGGGCTGATGGCCGCTTCGATGAGGCTGGCATCGATGTTGTGGGTGGCGAGGTCCACGTCGACGAATACCGGCACCGCGCCGAACTGCAGGATGGGGTTGACAGTGGTCGGAAAGCCCGCTGCCACGCCGATGACTTCGTCGCCCGGCTTGATGGCGCGATCGCCCAGGCGGGAGGATGTGAGCGTCGAAAACGCGACCAGATTGGCCGACGATCCGGAGTTGACGGTGATCAGGTATTTGACGCCCAGGTACTTGGCCAGGCGTTCCTCGAAGGCGGCATTGAAGCGGCCGGTGGTGAGCCAGCCATCGAGCGAGGCCTCCACCATGAACTGCAGTTCCTTCGCGCCGATGACCTTGCCGGAGACGGGCACGACCGATTGGCCGGGCACGAAGGGCTTGGGTGCGAGGGTGATGGCGGCAAATTGCCGAACAAGCTCGGCGATCTGCGTTCGCAGCGCGGCGGCGGGGTCCGCGGCGACGATGGGGATGTTCATGCCAAGTCCTTGGTTGTCGAATTTGTGTAGTGCTGAATTTGCGCGAGGCACAGGCTGCGCATGTCCTGGTGAGCCAGCCAGGCGCGGTGCCATTGCGTGATTTGCGTGAGAGCGGTGTCGAGGTTCCAGCGCGGGCGCCAGCCCAGGCTTTGACGGGCCTTCGAGATGTCGAGCTTCAGGTAGTGGGCTTCGTGCGGGTGGTCGCCGCTGTCAAGGCTCCAGGTGGCGCCCTCGCCCCACTGCTGCACCATGCGCTCGACGATCCACTGCACCGGGCGGGCATCGTCGTCTTGCGGACCGAAGTTCCAGCCCTGCGCCACCGCCTGGCCTTGCGCCCAGAGTTGTTCGGCCAGGCTGAGGTAGCCAGCGAGCGGCTCCAGCACGTGCTGCCAAGGTCGGGTCGAATGCGGGTTGCGGATGCGTACGGGTTCATCGCGTTCAAAGGCGCGCAAGACGTCGGGCACCAACCGGTCGGCCGCCCAGTCGCCACCGCCGATCACATTGCCGGCGCGCGCCGAGGCAAGGGCGACACCGGACTTCTCGAAGAAGGATTTGCGGTACGACGACGTGACGAGTTCGGAGCAGCCCTTGCTGTTGCTGTACGGGTCATGCCCGCCCATGGGCTCGTCTTCGCGGTAGCCCCAGACCCATTCGCGGTTCTCGTAGCACTTGTCTGTGGTCACGTTGACGACGCAGCGCACCGAGCCCGTACGGCGCACCGCCTCCAGCACATGCACCGTGCCCATCACGTTGGTGGCGTAGGTCTCGACGGGCTCGCTGTAAGACAGGCGCACCAGCGGCTGCGCGGCCATGTGGATCACGATCTCGGGTTCGAAGCCGGCCATCGCCTGGCAGACGGTGTCGAGGTTGCGAATGTCGCCGATCACCGACGACATGCCTTCGCCGACCCGGGCCACATCGAAGAGTGCAGGCTCGCTCGGCGGCGCCAGGGCCAAGCCACACACGGTCGCGCCCACAGACTGCAGCCACAACGACAGCCAGCCACCCTTGAAACCGGTGTGGCCGGTCAGGAACACGCGCTTGCCGCGCCAGAAATCCGGGTTCATCGCATCAGTCCCAGACCTTCCAGGGCGCCTTGCCGGCGGTCCACAAGTCTTCGAGAAGATGCTTGTCGCGCAGCGTGTCCATGGGCTGCCAGAAGCCCTGGTGCTCGTAGGCCATGAGCTGGCCATCGGCCGCCAGGCCCATCAGCGGCTCCTGCTCCCAGATGGTCTTGTCGTCGGTGATGTAGTCGAGCACTTCGGGCTTGAGCACGAAGAAGCCGCCGTTGATCATCGCGCCATCGCCCTGCGGTTTTTCCTTGAAGCTGCGCACCTGGCCGGCGTGGATGTCGAGCGCGCCGAAGCGGCCCGGCGGGAAGGTGGCGGTGAGGGTCGCGGCCTTGCCGTGCGCGCGGTGGAAATCGATCGTGGCGCTCACGTCGATGTCGCCCACGCCGTCGCCGTAGGTAAAGCAGAAAGCCTCGTCGTCTCGCAGATACTTGGCCACGCGCAACAACCGTCCGCCGGTCATCGAATCGTCACCGGTGTCGACCAGCGTCACGTTCCACGGCTCCGCGCGCCTGTGGTGCACTTCCATGCGGTTAGAACGCATGTCGAAGGTCACATCGGACATGTGCAAAAAGTAGTTCGCGAAGTATTCCTTGATCACATAGCCCTTGTAGCCACAGCAGATGACGAAGTCGTTCACGCCGTGGTGCGCATAGGTCTTCAGGATGTGCCAGAGAATGGGCTTGCCACCGATCTCGACCATGGGCTTGGGGCGTGTCGAGGTTTCTTCGCTGAGCCGCGTGCCCAGGCCGCCGGCCAGGATGACTGCTTTCATGTCTTGTGCTTCCTGTGTGTCATCGGATTGGTATGCGCGGTCAGTCAGTTCGAGCTGACGAAGGCATCGGCATAAAACCGCTTGGGTTTCATGCCGGCCGCGGTGAGGGCGGATCGGGCGCTGTGGATCATGGCGTCGGAGCCGCAGGCATAAACGGCGGCGTTGTCGAGTGAGGGGCGCTCTGCGAGCAGCGCGTCTTGCACGTGCCCGCGTGCGCCGGCCCAGCTAGCATCGGCGCGCGAGAGCACCGGCGTGAACCGCACGTTGGCAGGCATGGCGGAAGCGTCGGCATACAGGTCTTGCGGCACGCGGCCGCCCCAGTACACGCTGGCACTCGCAGGCCGCCGATCGGGGCTCAGCGCGGCGAGGTTCATGAGCATCGAATGAACGGGCGCATAGCCGGTGCCGGTCGCCAGAAAGATCACGTCTAGCCCGGCCAGATCGCGCAGGAAGAAGGTGCCCAGCGGGCCGCGAAAGCGCAGCAGATCGTTGGTCTTGGCCTGCTCGAACCAGTACGTGCTCATCGCGCCACCGTCGACGCGCTTCACGTGCAGTTGGAGTTGGCCCGCGCTGCGCATGTCACTCGCGAGTGAATAGCTGCGCTTGATGCCGCCCGGGCCGATCACGTCCACGTACTGCCCGGCCAGAAAGGCGAAGCCCGCATTCGGCGGCAGGCGCAGGGTGACCTTCATCACATCGGGCGCCACGAGTTCGAGCGTGTCGATTCGACACGGCAGCGTCTTCGGGCTGATCCCCGCCAGCGCAGAGAGATCTTCCACGTCGAGCGAAAGGTCGGTTTCCGCTTCGCGCGTGCAGGTGAGGATCCAGCCGCTGGCAGCTTCTTCGGCCGTCAACGAAACCTCGTCGCGCAATGCCACCGACGCACCGCCGAGCACCTGCGCCTTGCAACTGCCGCAGCGCCCGGTGCGGCAACTGTGTTCCAGCGTGAGGCCATGCGCCAGGGCGGCGTCGAGAACCGTGGTTCCGCGATCCGCAGAAAAGCTTCGGCCGTTGGCAAGGGTGACGATGGGCATCGAATGTAGTGACTCGGAAACTCGGGGTGATCGAAGGCAGCGGCTCAGGCCGAATCGCGAAAACTCGAAGCCGGTGTCGACTTGGCCGCCAACTCCTCGCGCAACGCGGCGATCTCGCGATTCAGCGCAAGGTATTCCTGCTCCTTGCGCGTCAGAAAGTTTTGGGTGAGTTGCAGGCGGTGCGCCACGCCGTGCGGGGTGAGCCGGTAGACGTAGCCGAGCTTGTTCTCGCTGCGCTGAAAGTTCTGCGCCTTGACCAGCCCCTTGCCGAGAAGCGCCTTCAGCAGGTAGTGCGTCTTACCGAGGCTCACGCCCAGCGCCTTGGCCAACTGCCGCTGCGAATACTCGGGGTGCTGCTCCAGGATTCGAAGCAACTCGAGATGAGCAGGGTTGTCGGAAGGCGTGGGTGAAAGCACGTGGGGTGTTCAATCGTTGAACGGTCGATTCTATACCCCGTGATCGAGGGGGCAAGCCGATACCCGAACGGTCGGCAGGGTGGTCCGGCTACGGCAGCAGAGCCGCGACGCCCGCACTGATCGGGCGTCGTTCAGCGAATGTCTTCGAACGGGGCGGCCTCGGCCAACAAGGAAGCGGCGGCGTCCTTGGCGGCCAACGTCGGCGCAGCGCCCACCTCTGGCCACTCGATCCCGATCGCCGGATCATCCCAGCGAATGCACCCCTCGGCGCTGGGCGCGTAATAGTCGGTCGTCTTGTACAAGAAGACTGCACTCTCACTCGTCACCAAAAAGCCATGCGCCATCCCCGCCGGCAACCAAAGCTGCTTGTGGTTCTCCTCCGTCAACTCCACGCCCACCCACTGCCCGTAGGTCGCGCTGCCACGTCGGATATCCACCGCCACATCGAACACCGCCCCCTGCGTCACCCGCACCAGTTTGCCCTGCGCGTGCGGCGGCAACTGGTAGTGCAGGCCGCGCAGCACGCCCTTGGCCGAGCGCGAATGGTTGTCCTGAACGAAGGTGGTCTTCTCGCCGACGGCCTCGTCGAAGGCCTTCTGGTTGAAGCTCTCCATGAAGAACCCGCGCGCGTCGCCGAACACACGGGGTTCCAGGATCAGCACGCCTTCGATGTTTGTTTTGGTGACTTGCATCAGAACACCTGGCTGCGCACAAGCTGCATGAGGTATTGCCCATAGCCGTTCTTGAGCATCGGCCGGGCCATGGCTGCCAGCGCCTCGGCGTCGATCCAGCCGGCGCGGAAGGCGATCTCTTCGGGACAGGCGACCTTCAGGCCCTGGCGCTTCTCGAGCGTGGCGATGAACTGGCCGGCTTCGAGCAGGCTGTCGTGCGTGCCGGTGTCCAGCCAGGCGTAGCCGCGGCCCATGATCTCCACGCCGAGCTGGCCTTGCGCCAGGTAGCGCGCGTTCACGTCGGTGATCTCCAGCTCGCCGCGCGGGGAGGGCTTGATGCCGGCGGCGATCTCGCAGACCTGCTCGTCGTAGAAATAGAGGCCGGTCACCGCGTAGTTGCTCTGCGGGGCGCTGGGTTTTTCTTCGATGCTGAGGGCGCGCCGCTCGGCATCGAAGGCGACCACACCGTAGCGCTCCGGGTCCTGCACGTGGTACGCGAAGACCGAGGCGCCCACCGGCCGGTCGCAGGCGGCGCCCAGCAAACCCTGCAAGTCGTGGCCGTAGAAGATGTTGTCGCCCAGCACGAGGGCGCTCGGGCAACCGTTCACGAAGCTCTTGCCGAGGATGAAGGCCTGCGCCAGGCCATCGGGGCTGGGCTGCACGCAGTAAGTGATGTTCACGCCCCACTGGCTGCCGTCACCCAGCAGCGCCTGGAAGCGCGGCGTGTCCTGCGGCGTGCTGATCAGCAGGATCTCGCGGATGCCGGCGAGCATCAGTGTGCTCAGCGGGTAGTAGACCATCGGCTTGTCGTAGACCGGCAGCAACTGCTTGCTGATGGCGAGCGTCGCCGGATGCAGCCGGCTGCCGGAGCCGCCGGCCAGGATGATGCCTTTGCGGGTGGGGGTGGTGGTCATTGTGTGATCAGGCGATCAGGCGCCATCAGGGTCCAGGGCAACAAATGGATGTCTAGAAGCGCGCGCATCAGCACCCTTCGAACAACGCGCTCACGCCGTCGGGCAGCGGGGCATCGACGTCGTCGGGTACGCTGAATTTGCCTTGCAGCAAGCCGAGTGATCGCGCCGCCGCAGCCTGTGCCGGCACCACGAACCGGGCGACAGGGCTTCCGGCCCGCCCGACCCGGACTTCGTCCCCTGTCTTGGGCAGCCGAGACAGTTGGGTCATCGCTTCGTGGACATTGACGGTGGGCATGATCACTCCAAGCTGTTAGCTGAGGATGGCGAAGCGAGATTGCAGGCGGTCGCCCGCCAGCGCGGCGGCCGTCACGAGCCAATTTCCATCGACATGCGCTCGACCCCGGCTTGCCAGCTCGGCAAGCTCAGGCCGAAGGTCGACCGCAGCTTCTCGGTGTTCAGCCGCGAATTGCCGGGACGCCTGGCGGGCGTCGGAAAGGCGCTGGTCGGCACGGCGTGGATGGCGTCGGGCGCGACCTTGATCGATTGGCCACGTGCCCGGGCGAACTCGATGACGTGCTGCGCATAGCCGTGCCAGTTGGTCTCCCCCTGCGCCGCGGCATGGTAGGTGCCACCGAGTTCGGGCCGCTGCATCGCGGCGCGCAGCGTGTGGGCGGTGAGGTCGGCCAGCAGGTCGGCGCCGGTGGGCGCGCCGAACTGGTCGGCGATGACGGTGAGCTGGTCGCGCTCTTGTGCGAGCTTGAGCATGGTCTTGGCGAAGTTGCCGCCGCGCGCGGCGTAGACCCAGCTCGTGCGCAGGATCAGGTGCCGGCAGCCGCTGGCGCGGATGGCTTCTTCACCTTCGAGCTTGGTCTGGCCGTAGACGTTGAGCGGGCCGGTGGGCGAGTCTTCGCGCCACGGGGTGCTGCCGCTGCCGTCGAAGACGTAGTCGGTGCTGTAGTGCATCAGCCAGGCGCCCAGCGTCTTCGCCTCGCGGGCCAACACACCGGGCGAGGTCGCGTTGAGGGCGCGGGCCAGGTCGGGCTCGCTCTCGGCCTTGTCGACGGCGGTGTGGGCGGCGGCGTTGACGATGATCTCAGGTGCGACCGCGCGCACGGTGGCGGCGAGCGATTCGGGCTGGGAGAAGTCGGCCGAGAGCGGGCCGGGGCTGTCGAAGTCGAGCGCGATCACCTCGCCGAGCACCGCAAGCGAGCGCTGCAGTTCCCAGCCGACCTGGCCGTTCTTGCCGAGCAGCAGGATCTTCATGGGGTCGCGCCAGCCGATGCCGACAGCGCAGGGGTGCGCTCGCCGTAGTTCGTGCTCACCCAGTCGCGATACGCGCCGCTCTGCACGCGCGCCACCCAGTCGGCGTGGTCCAGATACCAGCGCACGGTCTTGCGGATGCCGGTCTCGAAGGTCTCGGCGGGTTTCCAGCCGAGTTCGCGCTCCAGCTTGCGGGCATCGATGGCGTAGCGGCGGTCGTGGCCGGGGCGGTCGGTGACGTAGGTGACGAGCCGGGCGTAGGGGCCGGCGGGGTCGGGCCGCATCTCGTCGAGCAGGGCGCAGACGGTGTGCACGATGTCGAGGTTGGGCTTTTCGTTCCAGCCGCCCACGTTGTAGGTCTCGCCCAGCCGCCCGCGGGCCAGCACTTCGCGGATGGCAGCGCAGTGGTCTTTGACGTAGAGCCAGTCGCGCACCTGCTGGCCGTCGCCGTAGACAGGCAGCGGTTTGCCGGCGAGCGCGTTGACGATCATCAACGGAATCAGCTTTTCGGGAAAATGGTACGGGCCGTAGTTGTTCGAGCAGTTGGTCGTGAGCACCGGCAGGCCGTA
>JAMFRW010000279.1 GCA_026224975.1 Rhodoferax sp.
AAAGGCTCTGCCTCCTCGCTCAAGGGCGCCGGCGCCCGCGTGCTGGTGACCGAAGTCGACCCGATCTGCGCGCTTCAGGCCGCCATGGATGGCTTCGAGGTGGTGACGCTCGAGGATGCCGCGCACCGCGCCGACATCGTCGTCTCGGCCACCGGCAACAAGGACATCATCACCATCGACGCCATGCGGGCGATGAAGGACATGGCCATCGTCTGCAATATCGGCCACTTCGACAACGAGATCGACATCGCCTCGATCGAGAAGTACGAATGGGACGAGATCAAGCCGCAGGTCGACCACATCACCTTCCCCGATGGCAAGAAAATCATTCTGCTCGCCAAGGGCCGCCTGGTGAACCTGGGCTGCGGCACAGGCCACCCGAGCTTCGTGATGTCGTCGAGCTTCGCCAACCAGACCATCGCGCAGATCGAGCTGTACACCCAGCCCGAGAAGTACGAAGCCGGCCAGGTCTACGTGCTGCCCAAGCACCTGGACGAAAAGGTCGCGCGCCTGCACCTGAAGAAGGTCGGCGCGATGCTGACCGAGCTGACGGACGAGCAAGCGTCGTACATCGGCGTGAGCAAGGCCGGCCCGTACAAGCCCGACACTTATCGCTATTGAGCGGGCGATGACGAACGCGCGCCTCCATGGCGCGCGGCAGTCGTTGTTGCGGACCAACCATGCGCGCTGATCAATTGATCGTTGCGCGTGGTCTGGCCTCGACGCGATCTGCCGCGCAACGACTGATCGACACCGGCGCCGTGCGCTGGCTCGGCACCCGCGGCTGGGCCGTGCCGCGCAAGGCAGGTGAAGACCTGCCCGACGACTGCCAGCTGGAAGTCACCGATGACGCCGAGCTGCGCTTCGTTTCGCGCGGCGGCCTGAAGCTCGATGCGGCCATTGCGCACATCGGCATCGATGTGAAAGACGCGCTGTGCCTCGACATCGGCCAGAGCACCGGCGGCTTCACCGACGTGCTGCTGCAACGCGGCGCCACGCAGGTCGTTGGCATCGATGTGGGCCGTGCGCAGTTGAACCCGACGCTCGCCGAAGACCCGCGCATCCAGCTCTACGAAGGGCTGAACGCGCGCGACGTGGCGGGCTCGGCCTTCGAGACCGAGCAGCCGGAACACGGCTTCGGCGTGATCGTGGCCGATGTGTCGTTCATCTCCTTGACGCTGGTGCTGCCGACGATCGCGCGCTACCTGGCACCTGCCGGTCATGCGCTGTTGCTGGTCAAGCCGCAGTTCGAGCTGCAGCCGCCGGACATCGGCAAGGGCGGCCTGGTGAAAGAGGCGAGTTCCTACCCGCGCGTCGAAGAACGCATTCGCACGGCATGTGCCGAGCTGGGCCTGACGGTGCGCGACTACTTCGCCAGCAGCATCGAAGGCGGCGACGGCAACCGAGAGTTTTTTGTGTGGGCGGTGGGCCAGCCCGCGCCACCCTGAGGACAACATGAGTTCATCCATTCCCGCCGGCCAACTCCCCGTGAGCCTGGAGTTCTTCCCGCCCAAGACGCCCGAGGGCGTGAGCAAACTGGCAGCGGTGCGCGAGCGGCTTTATTCGCTGAAACCGCAGTTCTGCTCGGTGACTTACGGCGCCGGCGGTTCGACGCAAGACGGCACCCTGAGCGCGGTGCAAGCGATCCTGGCCGAAGGCTGCGATGGCGCACCGCACTTCTCGTGCATCGGCGCGAGCCGCGAGTCGATCCGCCAAGGTTTGAGCGAGTTCAAGGCGTCCGGAATTCGGCGCATCGTGGCCTTGCGCGGCGACTTGCCCAGCGGCTTCGGCAACGGGTCGGCGCTCGGCGAGTTCCGCTATGCGAGCGATCTGGTGGCTTTCATCCGCGCCGAAACGGGCGACCATTTCCACATCGAAGTCGGCGCGTATCCCGAGACGCATCCGCAGGCCAAGTCACCGCAGCTCGATCTGCAGGCTTACGTGACCAAGGCGAAGGCGGGCGCGAGTTCGGCCATCACGCAGTTCTTCTTCAACGTGGATGCGTACAGCCGTTTCGTCGAGGAATCGCGGGCGCTCGGCGCCGAGATTCCCATCGTGCCCGGCATCATGCCGATCACCAATGCGGCCGGCATCATCCGCTTCGCCGATCGCGACGGCGTGGACATTCCGCGCTGGATGCGGCTGCGGCTGGAAGCCTTCGGCGATGACATCGAATCGATCAAGGCTTTTGGCCTGGACGTGATCACGCGCCTGTGCGAACAGCTCGCGCAAGCTGGCGCACCTGGCCTGCATTTCTACACGCTCAACCAGAGCGTGGCGACGCTGGCGATCTGCGAGCGTCTCAGGCGCTGAACCCAGCGGCCTCGCGCGTCAGGCGCATCACACGCGTCAAGGCCGCTCCCACATCACGCCATCTTCCGTCAGCATCGCGTCGAGCGGAAAGTCCTTCGGCCCCGAGCGCAGCATCGGCAAAAAGCCATGCGTGTAGCTCACGCCGACCGTCACCGGCCGAGGTGTGATCGACGACAGCGTTCGCTCGAAGAACCCGCCGCCATAACCCAGGCGGACGCCGCCGGGCCCGAAGCCCAGACAGGGCACGACGAGGATCGCAGGCGCGAATTCTTCTGTGTCTTTCGGTTTGGGAATGTCGTAGGCATCGAGTTCGGTTTCGCAGCCCGGATACCACACGTGGAAACGCAGCGAGCCCGTGGTGCGGTCGGCCACCGGCAGGCCGATGCGGCGCATCACGCCTTCGGGCGCACCTTCGGTCCAGCGGTACAGCGCCGGCAACGGATCGAACTCACCCTTGATCGGCCAGTAAGCGCCGATCGAGGCCTCGCGCCGCCCGACGAGCCAGACGCG
The DNA here is from genome assembly GCA_026224975.1 of Rhodoferax sp. GTDB lineage: Bacteria > Pseudomonadota > Gammaproteobacteria > Burkholderiales > Burkholderiaceae_C > LMDS01. Next base: position 2,824 of record JAMFRW010000279.1, read on the forward strand.
CAGCACCCGTTGCAGTTCGACCGCGCGCTCCAGCCGGTCGGGCAGCGCGAGCCGCACGGCGATGAGTTTCTTGCGCAGCGCCAGGCGCTCGTCGGGCGCATCGTTGGCAGGAGCATCGGGCAGATCATTCGGCAGCATGCGGGTTCCAGGTTGCGGTCGTCGCTGCCATTGTGCAAGACTGCTGCGATGAGCCCTGCGCGCAACGATTTGCTCGACCATTGCCTGGAGCTGCTGGCGCCCCTCGGCGCCGTGCGCTCGCGCCGCATGTTCGGCGGCCACGGGATCTATGTGGATGACATCTTCATCGCGCTGATCGCCTTCGAGCGCCTGTACCTCAAGGCCGATGCGCAAACGCGGCCGCGCTTCGAAAACGCCGGCTGCGAGCCCTTCACCTACGACCGCGAGGGCCAGCCGGCGTCGCTCAACTACCTCACCGCGCCCGATGAGGCGATGGAGTCACCTCACGCGATGCGGCCTTGGGCGCGGCTCGCGCTCGAAGCCGCGCTGCGCGCCAGAGCCGCCAAGCCGGCCGCGCCACGCCCCGCCAGGAAGGCCAAGCCGCGCAACACATCGGCGAAAGCGAGCGCCGCCAAACCCTGAGGGCGCGCCTGCCAGGCGACCGTGGCCGATTCACCGGCCTGCCAGGGTTCGATCACCGCTTCTTCCCCGGCGCGCAGGCGGAAGCGCTGGCCGGCAAATAGCACGTGGTCGCTCAAATCGGAGCGGCGCGTGAGCCAGACGCGGCCTTCGACCACGCTCAGGTCACCGCCGCCAGAGGTGAGGCGTATGGCGCGATCGGCGACGAAGTTCTGGCCGAGGTGGGCCGCCAAGACGGCATCGGCTTGCACGGTGTTGGTTTGCGAGTTCATCATCAATCTCCGGTAGTTCGTGGGTTGATCATCGGTGGTTTCGCGACGAGAATCCAATGAAACCCACGCCACACATTGATGCGCATTTGATATGAATACACCTTATCGCCGGGCGCTCTCGCTCGGCAACCTGCGCGCGTTCGAGGCGGTAGCTCGGCGCTTGAGCTTCAGCGACGCGGCCGAGGAGTTGTTCGTCACGCAGTCGGCCATCAGCCGGCAGATCAAGGGGCTGGAAGACGAGTTGGGCGCGCCGCTCTTCGTGCGTGGCACGCGCCATGTGGAGATCACGCCCGACGGCCAGGCCCTGCTGCGCGCCGTTGAACCCGGCTTGCTGAAGATCGACGCGAGCGTGCGGCAGATCCGCCAGACGCGCAGCCGACGCCGCGTGAGCGTGACGACCTTTGCCTCGTTCGGCTCGCTCTGGCTGCTGCCGCGCATCGAGGCGTTTCAGCGCGAGCACCCCGACATCGACATCCGCGTCTCGGCGCACGATGCAGTCGCCGATCTCGACGACCCGGAGCTCGACCTGGCGTTGCGTTATTGCAGCCCGGCGCAGGCGCCGGCCGGTTCGCGGCGGCTCTTCGGCGAATTGTTAACGCCCGTGGTGAGCCGATCGCTCGCCGAGCAGATCCGCCGCGGCGAAGCGCCGCCGCTGGTCACGGCTGCCGACTTGGCCCAGCACACGCTGGCCGAAGAAGACGACAACCGCCCGAGCACCGAATTCCTGAGCTGGCGCCACTGGCTGGCGCGCCACGGCGAACCCGGGCTGCAGCCGCGGCGCTGGCTCTATCTGAACTTCACTTACCAGCAGGTGCAGGCCGCGCTCGCCGGCCAGGGTGTGGCGCTGGCGCGGGTGGCGCTGGTGTTCGAGGCGCTGCAGCGCGGCGAGTTGGTCGAGCCCTTCGGCCCCGGCGGGCGCATCGAAAGCCCGTTCACCTACTGGCTGATCGTGGCGCCGGCGAGCGCGGCGCGGCCGGAGGTGAAGCAGTTCTGCGATTGGGTGGAGGCGCAGTCGGCCGCAACGCGAGAGGCGATCGGGGAGATCGGTTGAGGCGAGCGGTCGTGCAGTTTGCGGCCGCGTCCTGGGCAATCAAACCACGCCGCGCTCGGTGACGACCAGCATCAGCGGCTGATCGTGAGCCTCGGCGGCGAAGGTGTGGTCATCGACCTCGCCCACCGACCACGCCACGCCGACCGCCGTGACATGCGGATGCGCTGCCATCCAGCGGTCGAAATATCCGCCGCCATAGCCAAGCCGAAACCCCGATCGCGTGAAGCCCACGCAGGGCGCGAGCACCACATCGGGCACGACGACTGCGCCGTCACAGGTCGCGATGCCGCACTCGTCGACCAGCGTGGGCGGCTGCCCGCTCCAGGCGCGGTAATGCATCTCGCGCGGCGTGCGGCGGGTGAAGGGCAAGGCCAGTTGCAGGCCGGGCAGTAACTTTGCAGAAACCGCGTCGTCAGCACATGCCACCGGTGCGTTAAATTCAGATCGCATCGGCCAGTAAAGGCCCAGGCATTGCGGCTCCAGTTCGGCGAGCACCGGCAGCAAGGCCTTTGCCAGCGCTTCTTGCGCAGCGGTCAGGCCGGGGCCGGCAGCAAAAGCGGTGCGATCGTCGAGGAGCCGGCGCCGCAAAAGCTGGCGGGCGGTGCGCGGGGGTTGGGCGGGTGCTGAAGTCACGATGGAAAACAATGACGAAGAATCGAAAGCCGGTTGTGATCACCACAGTGTATGAGGGCCATGCGCCCAGGCGACCCGCAGCCTCGGGCCGATCGGCGCGGGTGGCCTTGACGGGCCTGCTTTTCGCCACGGCCGCCAGCCTGTTCTCGGTGCCGCACCTCGCGCAAGCCCAAAGCGGTGACGCCACCGTGCTCGACGCCCGCGAAGCCTTGCGCAAGAAAGACCGCAACCGCCTCGCCGCCGATCGCGCGGCCGCCAATACGGCGAACCATCCGCTGGCGATGTGGGTCGAGTATTGGGAGCTGAACAACCGCCTCGGCGAAGCCAGCCAGTCCGAGCTCGATGCCTTTGCCTCGCGCTGGAACGGCACTTATGTGGAAGACCGCTTGCGCAACGACTGGCTGCTCGAACTCGGCCGGCGCCGCGACTGGGTCAACTTTGCCGCCGAGTTTCCGCGCTTTCGCATGAACGACGACCGCGAGGTCACCTGCTACGCGCTGCTGGTCGACCACCTCGCCGGCAAGGACGTGAAGCAGCAAGCCATGGCGGCTTGGCTCGCCCAGCGCGATGCCGACGATGGCTGCGCGCTGATGGCCAGCACGCTGTACGAGGCCAAGCAGTTCAGCCCGGGCAACGCCTGGCGGAAGGCGCGGTTCGCCATCGACGCCAACCGACCACGCGCCGCCAGACAGGCCGCGCTGTTGATCAACCCCGCCGCCGGGGCAGCCGTGAGCGACTTGAGCGACAGCACCGCGCGCTATCTGGCCAAGACCGCGTCCGCCGCCAACCGCACCAGCGCCGAGTTGACGACGCTGGCGCTGATTCGCCTCGCCGGCAACGACCCCGATGCCGCCGCCCAGCAGCTCAATGACCGCTGGGACCGCGCCCTGCCCGCCGACCTCAGCGCCTGGGCCTGGGCGATGGTGGCAAAACAATCGGCCATGAAGCTGCAGGCCGAAGCGCCCGATCGCTTTCAGCAGGCGGCGCTGCGCGGCGCCAAGGCCGGCGCCGAACCCGATTGGCCCGACGACACGCTCGCCTGGAAAGTGCGCGCCGCGCTGCGCGCCGACAACGGCCGCGCCCGCTGGCAGCAGGTAGTGCAGGCCGTCAACGCCATGAGTCCGGGCGAGCAAAAGGATTCGGCCTGGGTGTACTGGAAGGCTCGTGCGATGCAGGCGATGGCCAAGGACTCGCAAGACGGCGAGACCATGCGCGGGCTGGGCCAGGAACTGCTGAGCGGCATCGCCGGCCAGCTCAGTTTCTACGGTGCGCTCGCGGCCGAAAGCCTGGGCCAGCCGATCGCGCTGCCGCCGCGGCCGGCGCCGCTGAGTCCGGCCGAGATCGAAGCCGCCGCCCAACACCCGGGCTTGAAACGCGCGCTCCTGCTGATCACGATCGGGTTGCGCGGCGAAGGCGTGCGCGAATGGAACTACTCGCTGCGCGACATGAGCGACCGCCAACTGCTCGCCGCCGCGCAACTCGCCTGCAACCGCGAAGTGTGGGACCGCTGCATCAACACCAGCGACCGCACACGCGACGAAGTCGATCTGGAGCAGCGCTACCCGATGCCGTTTCGCAAGGACGTGACGGCGCGAGCCCGCGAAATCGGCCTCGACCCGGCCTATGTCTACGGGCTGATCCGCCAGGAATCGCGCTTCATCATGGACGCGCGGTCCAGCGTCGGCGCCTCGGGCCTGATGCAGCTGATGCCAGCCACCGCCAAATGGACCGCCAAGAAAATCGGCGTGCCCTACACCGCGGACCTGATCACCGACCGCGACACCAACCTGCGCCTGGGCACCGGTTACCTGAAACTCGTGCTCGACGACTTCAGCGGCTCGCAAGCCCTCGCTGCCGCCGCCTACAACGCCGGCCCCGGTCGGCCGCGCAAATGGCGTGACGGCCCGTTGCTGGAGCCTGCCATCTGGGCCGAGAACATCCCGTTCGCCGAGACGCGTGATTACGTCAAGAAGGTGTTGAGCAACGGCACCTACTACGCCGCGCTGCTGAACGGGCAGCCCCCGTCGCTGAAAGCCCGACTCGGTCGCCCGATCGGGCCGGTGGACCCGAACGTGCCGCTGCCGGTGCCTGATTTGCCTTGAGTCGCCGGAGTGAAGGCAGCGCATCAATGCGATGCCGTTTTTGCAGCCATCGGTCGGTCTACGAGCGCTAGCATTCGGCGTTTCGACGCCCGGGAGATACCGATGCAGCTCTACATCGCCAACAAAAACTACTCGTCCTGGTCATTGCGCCCGTGGCTGCTGATGACGCACGCGGGGATCGCCTTCGAGGAAGTGAAGCTGCGCTTGAACTTCGACGAAGGCTCGGACTTCAAATCCGTGCTGTCGCGCATTGCGCCGACCGGACGGGTGCCGGTCTTGGTCGACGAAGGCCTTGCCGTATGGGACACCCTTGCCATCGCCGAATATCTGGCTGAAAAGTACCCTGCCCTGCACCTCTGGCCGGCTGACCGCCAAGCACGCGCACGCGCGCGCAGCCTGTGCGCCGAAATGCACGCGGGCTTCGGCGCGCTGCGCAACAACTTCCCAATGAACATCGAAGCGTCGTTGCCCGAAGTGGGCCAGCGGATCCTGGCGAGCGACACTGCCGCATTCGCCGATCTCCAGCGCATCGGCGAGATGTGGACCGGCCAACTGGCAGCCAGCGGCGGCCCGTTTCTCTTTGGTGATTTTTCGATTGCCGACGCCTACTTCGCGCCGGTGTGCGCGCGCGCCGAAACTTACGCGCTTCCGCTGCCGGCCGCGGCCACCGACTATGCCGAACGAATCCGGGCGCTTCCAGCCATGCAGACCTGGACCGAGGCGGCGCGGGCGGAACACGACTTCATTCCGGCCGACGAACCGTATCGGACGCAGGCTTGAGCATTCGCGTCAACGAGACCCACCAACGCAAAAGCGGGCCGAAGCCCGCTTTTTTTCTAGCCAAGCGCCGCCGGGTGGCAGCGCCAGATCACATCATCAGACCTTGCGGCGACGAGCGACGAAGCCGATGGCACCCAGGCCAGCCAGCATCAGCGCGTAGGTTTCGGGTTCCGGAACCGGCGTGATGTAGGAGCCGAAGGAGTAGCTGCCTGCCGTCGAAGCAGTTGCCTTGACCAGGTAGTAGTAGTCACCCGACGCCAGGGCGCCAAACGACTTCAGGCCTTGGGCGAAGGTGTACGAATCGACCAGCGAGTTGGCGCTGGTGTATAGAGCGATCGTGCCCGAAGCGCTCGGCGAACCGAAGTTGCCTTTGGGAACGTACGACACGTCGGAATTGAGCGCAGCAACGGCGGCGGCCAAGGTGAATGTGAACTTGTCGTTCGTCGTCACGCCGGCGGCAAACGAGTTGCCACCGGATTCGACGGATTCGTGAACGCCACCGTTGTCGATGAATGTGGAGGTTTGAGCGCTTGCCGAAGCAGCGACTACAACCATGGCAGCCGCGAAGGCTACTTGTTTCAATTTCATATTTATCACTCCCGTGAAAGTACTAAAACTTGCCCATGAGCCCGACCGCCCCAAGCGCCAAATGTCTGACAGCGACATCTTGACGACCAGTATCGCAAATAAGTCACGAATATGCCCCCCCGACGCGAGGGGAGGTTGTAACGAAAAATGTCCTAATTTGGGGCGGTATGTAAGTAAGCGAACTCGGTTTTCGTCTATGCCCAAACCACCACAGCGCTACATTGCCAGCCCATGAAAACCTATCTTGTCGGGGGCGCGGTACGCGACGCGCTGCTCCAGCTCCCCATGACCGATCGCGACTGGACGGTCGTCGGCGGGTCGCCGGATGCGCTGATCGCGCAAGGCTTCCGGCTGGTAGGTCGGGATTTCCCAGTTTTCATTCACCCGAAAACTGGCGAGGAATATGCGCTCGCGCGAACCGAGCGCAAAACGGCCCCTGGGTACGCCGGCTTCTCGTTCCACGCGGCGCCCTCGGTCACGCTAGCGGAGGATCTGGCGCGACGTGACCTCACCATCAACGCGATGGCGCAGGACGAACACGGCGCCATCATCGACCCCTACAACGGCCAGCAAGACCTGGCCGACAAGCTGCTGCGCCACGTGTCGCCCGCCTTCGCCGAAGATCCGGTGCGCATCCTGCGGCTGGCGCGCTTCGCGGCGCGTTTCGCCGACTTCCACGTGGCCGACGACACCCTGGCGCTGGCGCGACAGATGGTCGATTCCGGCGAAGTCGATTCGCTGGTTGCCGAGCGCGTATGGCAGGAGTTGTCGCGCGGGCTCATGGAGGCGCGGCCATCGCGCATGTTCGAGGTGCTGCGCGATTGCGGCGCGCTCGCCCGCCTGCTGCCGGAGGCGGACCGGCTCTGGGGCGTGCCGCAGCGAGCCGACTACCACCCCGAAGTCGACACCGGCGTGCACCTGATGATGGTGCTCGACATGTCTGCGCGGCTCAAAGCCGGCCTGCCGGTGCGCTTTGCGTGCCTCGGGCACGATCTGGGCAAGGGCACGACGCCCGCCGACGTGTTGCCGCGCCACCTCGGCCATGAGCAGCGCAGCGTCGCGTTGGTTCGCGCGCTGAGCGAGCGACTGCGCGTACCGGCCGATTGCCGCGAGCTGGCCGAGGTGGTCGCGCGCGAACACGGCAACATCCACCGCAGCGCCGAGTTCGGCCCGGCGGCGCTGGTGCGATTGCTGGAGCGCTGCGATGCCCTTCGCCGCCCGGAGCGGTTTGCAGACACGCTCCTCGCCTGCGAATGTGATGCGCGCGGGCGGCTGGGCCTGGAAGAATCGGCCTACCCGCAGCGCGAGCGATTGCTGCGCGTGCTGGCGCAGGCGCGCAGCGTGGACACAGCCGCGGTGGCGGCCGAAGCCGCGTCACGCCAAGCGGTGGGGCCGATGATTGCCGAGGCGATCCACGCGGCGCGCGTCTCTGCGGTGGCTGCGGGGCTGGCCGACGTTGCCGCCTGAGCCGGACCGGCCGCGCGCTACAAGAACTTCGCGATCAACATCGCGACAAAGCTCAGCAGCACGCTGCTCGTCAGCGGAATGAACCACTCGCGTCCGAAGAGCCGAAAGCGAAAGTCGCCCGGCAGCTTGCCCATCCCCAGCTTCTCGAGCCACGGCCGCAAGCCGCTGAAAATCAGCAGCGCGAGGAAGACGACGATGAGCCAACGGATCACGTTGGCGCTTTCGAACAGGTCCAACGGATCACGTTGGCGCCTTCGAATCAGGCCACCGGATCACAGCGTGTGCATCCTGTCCCCGCGCACGAACCCCATCGGCGATTGCACGAACCCGGCGCTGCATCCCTTGGCAAAGCCGATCACCTTGAAGAGTTCGCCCATCTCGTGTTCCGTCAGCAGCTTCTGCGCATTGGCGGTGGCGGCGAGGCCCGCACCAGCAAGCAAATCGAGCAGGCCGCAGTTCATCAGAAAGTGCGCCTGCGTCGTGTAGCCAATCACCTCCAGCCCGGCATCCTGGCCGGCGAGTGCGATGGCGCTGAAGTTCACGTGCGCCGTGATGTCTTTTTCGCCCACATCGACAAGCGGGTCGGTATCGGCCAAGTGCGCGCGGTGGCACATCAGCGTGCCGGCGCTGCGCTGCGGGTGGTAGTACTCCGCCTCGGGAAAACCGTAGTCGATGAAATACGCCGCGCCGCGCACCAGCCGCTCGGCCAGCGTCGCGATGAAGGCTTCGGCTTGCGGATGAATCTCGATCGTGCTGCCAGCCGCAAACGGGCCTTCGAACGGTGGCCGCAGGTCTGTCGGCCGATCACCCCAAGCCAGCGTGTCACCGGCCAGCACCACACCGCGCTCGAACCAATCCGCGCCATCGAAATGCAGTAGCTGCACCGGCATTGCATCGAGTACTTCATTGCCGACGATCACGCCGCTGATCTGCTCGGGCAGCGCATCGACCCAGGCCACCGCGTCGCCGAAGGGCGCGAGCCGCTCGGCCTGCCGCGCGCGCAGCGTGCCGGACAGATCGACGATGGTGTAGCGCCGCGCCGCCACGCCGCTCACGGCCAACGCTGACAGAAGCTGCTCGGCGAGCGCACCCGAACCGGCGCCGAATTCCCAGACCTCGTCGGTTCCACTCGCGGCCAGCGCCTGTGCCACCTGGCGAGCGAGCGCCCGGCCGAACAGGGGTGAAAGCTCCGGCGCGGTCACGAAGTCGCTGCCCGACGACGGCAGCATGCCGAATTTCCGGCTGCGGTTGGCGTAGTAGCCGAGGCCGGGCGCGTAGAGCGCCATCGCCATGAAACGGTCGAACGGCAGCCAGCCGCCATCGCGGGCAATCGCCTTGTGGATCAGCCGCAGCAGGGGCGCCGATACACTGGCGGTTTCGTTGGAATGCATCGCTGCATTGTAGAAACCATGTCCTTGGACACCCCGCCCGCCACCCGTCCCGTCGTGCTCGTCACCGGCGCCGCCAAGCGCCTGGGCCGCACGATCGCGCTCGACCTGGCGGCGCATGGTTTCGACATCGCGCTGCACTACCGCGGCGCGGCCGAAGACGCGCAGGCCACGATCGACGAGGCCATCGCGGCCGGCGCGCAAGCGCACGCCTTCGAGGCCGATCTGGACGACGAGGCCGCCTGCCGCGCGTTGGCACCCTTGGTGGTCGCTCGCTTTCATCGGCTCGATGCGGTCGTCAACAACGCCTCGACCTTCGAATACGACAACCCCGAGACCTTCGGCTTCGCTTCGATGGAGAAGCACTGGCGCTCCAACACAGCGCCGGCCGTGCTGCTCGCGCAGGCATTGCATGCGCACCTGAAGGGCTGCGCCGAGGTCGGCTGCGTCGTCAACATCATCGACCAGAAGCTCTGGAACCCGAACCCCGATTACTTCAGCTACACGCTCTCGAAAGCCGCGCTGCAGGCCGCGACCATCATGCTCGCGCAGGCACTCGCGCCACAGGTGCGTGTGTGCGGCGTGGCGCCGGGCGTGACGCTGCTTTCGGGCCCGATGACCGCCGGCGAATTCGCCGCCGCGCACCAGCTCACGCCGCTCAACCGCTCGTCCACGCCGGAAGACATCGCCCGCGCGGTGCGCTTCCTGATCGAATCGCCGGCCATCACCGGCAGCACCTTGCTCGTCGATGGCGGCCAGCACCTGAACGCGCAGCCGCGCGACGTGATGTTCCTCGCCCGGAAAGACTGACCCCATGAACAGCCGTCTCGGCCACCCGCAACTGATCGATTGCCGGCGCCTCTACCTGCGCAATTACGAGGTGCATATCGACATCGGCGTGCACGATTTCGAGAAGACGGGCGAGCAGCGCGTGGTGATCAATGTCGATCTCTACATCCCGCTCGCGCTCTCCACGCCCAAGGCCGATGCGCTGGAAGAAGTGGTCGACTACGACTTCATCCGCAGCAGCATCATCGAGCGGGTGTCGCGCGGCCACATCCACTTGCAGGAAACGCTGTGCGATGACCTGCTCGCCCGCATGCTGCGCCACCCGCGCGTGCGCGCCGCGCGCGTCTCGACCGAAAAGCCCGATGTGTACCCCGATTGCGATGCCGTGGGCTGCGAAGTCTTCGGCATGAAGGAGATTGCTGGATGAGTGCTGTGTTCGAAAAAGACATCAAGGAGAGGCTCACCGTCGACATGACCAAGCTCTCCAAGCGCCTGCATCGCCAGGTGGGCCAGGCCATCGTCGACTTCAACATGATCGAAGAAGGCGACAAGGTGATGGTGTGCGTCTCGGGTGGGAAGGACAGTTACGCGCTGCTCGACATCCTCACCAACCTGCGCCAGCGCGCGCCCATCTCGTTCGAGCTGATCGCCGTCAACCTCGACCAGAAGCAGCCCGGCTTTCCGGAGCATGTGCTGCCCGAATACCTGCGCAGCCGCGAGGTGCCGTTTCACATCGAATCGCAAGACACCTACTCGATCGTCAAGCGCATCATTCCCGAAGGCAAGACCATGTGCAGCCTGTGCTCGCGGCTGCGACGCGGCATTCTGTACCGCGTGGCCGGCGAACTCGGCGCGACCAAGATCGCGCTCGGCCACCACCGCGACGACATGATCCAGACGCTGCTGATGAACATGTTCTTCGGCGGCAAGATGAAAGGCATGCCGCCCAAGCTGATGAGCGACGACGGCAAGAACATCGTGATCCGCCCGCTGGCCTACGTGGCCGAAACCGATCTCGAAAAATGGGCCGCGCACCGCGAATTTCCCATCATCCCGTGCACGCTCTGCGGTAACCAGGAGAACCTGCAGCGCGTGCAGATCAAGCAGATGCTGCGCGAGTGGGACCGAAAATTTCCGAACCGTATCGACAACATGCTGAACGCGATGGGCAACGTGGTGCCGTCGCATTTGATGGACCGGAACCTCTTCCCGTTCGCCGGGCTCCGAGCCACCGGCGTGGCAGATTCCAACGGGGATCGCGCGTTCGACGACGACGATGATTGCGGGCCGGCGGCAGGTGCTTCTGCCGCGCTGCCCGTGCCCATCCGGCTGAGTCGCGACGCCTGATCCCGCTTCACGAGGCCCTCATCATGTTCGAAAAACTCACCGTACTTGGCGCCACCGCACTGGCAGCCATGGCACTCACCGGCTGCGCGTCACTCAACAACGTCGACAGCGAAGTCTCGACCTTCAGCCAGTGGCCCGCGCAGCGCGCGCCCGCGAGCTATGTGTTCGAGCGCCTGCCTTCTCAGCAGGCCCAGCCGGAACAGCAGCAGATGCTGGAAGACGCGGCCCGCGCGGCCGTCGAAGGCGCGGGCTTCACACTGGCCGGCGATGCCGCGGCGGCAGATTTCAGCATCCAGCTCGGCGCGCGCATCACCGGCTACGAACGCTTTCCGTTCGACGATCCGTTCTGGGCTTACGGCGGCTTCGGCCCGCGCTTGGGCGGCTTTTACGGGCGCGGCGGGCGCGCGTTCTGGCCGGGTGCTTATGGTGGTTATGGCGGCTTCGGCTGGTACAGCCGCTTCGACACCGGCCCGTCGACCTACGAGCGCGAAGTCGGCGTGCTGATCCGTGACCGCAAGACCGGCCAGACGCTCTACGAAGCCCGCGCCAACAACGATGGCCTCTCGCCGGCCGCCGACACCGTCTTGCCCGCGATGTTCGCTGCGGCGATGAAGGACTTTCCGAACGGCGGGGTGAACCCCCGCCACATCACGATCGTGCCGGTGCCCAAGGCGCAGTGACTGACGCCCGCGCCCAGGCGCGGCAAGCGTCGATGAAGGCCAAGGTAGCGCTCACTGATCTGCCGCCAGCGCGCGCAGATCACCTTCCCAGCCGTTGAGCTTCCTGATCGCCGCCTGCCGCTGCGCGTTCGTGGTGCTGTTGTGCAGGCGCGCAGTAAAGGCGCAGTTGAACTGCGTGAGCCGCTCGTTGTAGCGGCGGTAGGCCTCGCGCGGCGAGCGCTCCATGTTGCCCACGTAGCCGCGCAGCGCGGCCTGCGCCTGCTCGTGCGTGACGCCGCCGGCAATGGAGCGGCGCAGCATCTGCAAAGCATCGCGCTGGCGCTGCTGGCGCTCTGCCAGCCACACCTCGGCATCGAACGGCGACTCGGCCAGCCAGGTCCGCACATTGGCGCGCTGCGAATCGCCGAGCCGGCCGTAGAGCGATTCGGCGCGTTCGATGGTGCGCTTGGCATTCGCCTCGGCGCGCTCGGCCGCATCGGCCTGCAGGTATTCATCGCGGTACTCGTCGTTGAACTTGGCGTAGCGCTGCTCGATGTGGGCGATCTGCTGCGGCGTCATCGTGACCATCAACCCCGCCGCCATCGGCAGGCCGTGGTCGACGGCCGTGTCGACCCGCGCGCGCAGGTCGCGCCACCATTCGCAGGCGCGCTCGGGCGTGGTGTCGGAGACCGCCTCGATCTGCGCCTTGGCCAGCAGGTCGGCGTACTCGGGCAACTGGGTTCGACGGTGCCAGGCAAACCAGGCGCTGAGCGCATCGCGCACGCGAGGCGTTTGCGTGTCGACGAAATCGGCGTAGCCATCGAGCCACCAGTAGGCCAGCGTGGGCGCCTGGTTGTAGCCGATGCGCACGGCGCTGCAGCCGCTGACCATCCCTAGGCTCACGGCCACGCACAGGGCGGCCAGCGCACGCCGCGCGCCGATAATCGACCCTCTCGACAAGGGGTTTTCGATGGCGGCAAACGACGGGGCAATGAACGAGAAGAATGAGGTCATGGCGCTGGACATCGTGGTCATGGCCGCGGGCAAAGGCACCCGCATGAAATCGAAGCTGCCCAAGGTGCTGCACAAGCTCGCCGGGCGCAGCCTATTGCAGCATGTTCTGGCGACGGCTGCCGCGCTCGAGGCCGATGCCATCGTCGCCATCACGGGCCATGGCGCCGAGCTGGTCGAAGCGGCCGTGGCCGCGCCGCACCTGAGCTTCGTGCGCCAGGAGCCGCAGCTCGGCACCGGCCACGCGGTACAGCAGGCCGTGCCCGCGCTGCACGAGCGCGGCACCACGCTCATCCTCAATGGCGACGTGCCGCTGATCGAAACCGCCACCGCCCGCGCGCTGGTGCAGGCCTGCGGCGGCGACAAGCTCGCGCTGCTCACCATCGAACTCGCCGACCCGACCGGCTACGGCCGAATCCTGCGCGGCGACCCGGCGGGGCGTTCGGCGACGGAAGGTGGCCGCGTGCACGGCATCGTCGAACACAAGGACGCCACGCCCGGCCAGCGCGCCATCCGCGAGATCTATACCGGCGTGATGGCCGCGCCTACCGACCGCCTCAAGACCTGGCTCGCCGCGCTGAACAACGACAACTCGCAAGGCGAGTTCTACCTGACCGACATCGTGGCGATGGCCGTCGCCGACGGCGTGCATGTGGTCACCGCCCACCCGGCGAGCGAGGCCGAGGTGCTGGGCGTCAACAGCCCGGCGCAACTGGCCGATCTGGAACGCCGCTTTCAGCACAAGCAGGCCGAAGCGCTCATGGAGGCCGGCGTGCGGCTGGCCGACCCGGCGAGGCTGGATGTGCGCGGCGAGCTGGTCTGCGGCAGCGATGTGGAGATCGACGTGAACTGCATCTTCGAAGGCAGGGTGGCGCTGGGCGACGGCGTGCGCATCGGCGCGAACTGCATCGTCAAGAACGCGGTGATCGCGGCCGGCGCGGTGATCCACCCCTTCACCCACATCGATGGCGACACGCTCGGCGTGAAGGTGGGCGCGGGCTCGCTGATCGGCCCTTATGCGCGGCTGCGGCCCGGCGCCGATCTGGCCGAAGACGTGCACATCGGCAACTTCGTCGAGGTGAAGAACAGCACGCTGGCCCGCGGCGCCAAGGCCAACCACCTGGCCTATCTCGGCGACACGACCGTCGGCGAGCGGGTCAACTTCGGCGCCGGCAGCATCACGGCCAACTACGACGGCGTGAACAAGCACCGCACGGTCATCGGCGCCGATGTGCAGGTAGGCAGCAACTGCGTGCTGGTAGCGCCTATCACCGTGGGCGATGGCGCAACCATCGGCGGCGGTTCGACCATCGCCGGCAACGCACCCGCCGGCCAGCTCACTGTGGCGCGCGCCAAGCAGGTCACGCTGCCGAGCTGGAAGCGGCCGGTCAAGACGAAGTGAAAGGCCAAGCCGCCGGCGCACGTTCGTGCACCCGGTGCGCAACAGCCCAGGCTTCGAAGGCAGCACGCGGCAGCGGCGCGCTGATCAGCAGGCCCTGGATCTGGTCGCAGCCCTGCTCGGCCAGAAAGTCGCGCTGGCCTTCGGTTTCGACGCCCTCCGCGATCACCGTCATGCCCAGGCTTCGGCCCATCTGGATGATGGCGCGGGCGATGGCGGCCGAATCGCGGTCGTCGGGCAGGTCGGTGATGAACGAGCGGTCGATCTTGAGCTTGTCGATGGGCAACTCCTTCAAGTGCCCGAGCGACGAATACCCGGTGCCGAAATCGTCGACAGAAATCTGCAAGCCGAGCGCCTTCAAGTGGTGCAGCCGCTGCTTCACGTCGGCCAGGTCGTCCATCAGCATGCGCTCGGTCAGCTCGAGTTCGAGCAGGCCGGCGGCGATGCCATCGGCTGGCAGCACCTGCGCCATCGCGTCGATGAAGCCGATGGACTGGAACTGCACCGTCGAGAGGTTGACCGCCACCGGCGCCACACCCAGCCCCATCTGCTGCCAGCGCATGACGCAGCGCGCCGCCTCCTGCAGCACCCATTGGCCGAGCGGCAGCATCAGGCGGTGGCGTTCGGCCACGGGGATGAATTCGTCGGGCATCAACAGGCCGCGCTCGGGGTGGTTCCAGCGGATCAGCGCCTCGGCACCCACCAGCAAGCCATCGCTGCAGCGCACCTGCGGCTGGAAGTGCAGCTCGAACTCACCGCGCTCCAGGCCTTGCGCCAACTCGCCTTCCATCACCATCGCGGCGTAGGCCGAGGTGGCCATGCCGGGGTCGAAGAACTGGTAGTTGGCCCGGCCGCGCGCCTTGGCCAGATACATCGCCGAATCGGCGTGGCGCACCAGCTCTTCGGCCGTGTCGCCATCGCCCGGAAAGAGCGCGATGCCGATCGATGGCGTGACCGAGATCGGCCGGCCCTCGACGATGACGGGCAGGCCGATGGACACCAGCAGCTTCTTGGCCACGTCCTCGGCATCGATGCGCTGCTGCGCGCCGGCCGGCAGGCCGGGCAGCAACGCCATGAACTCGTCGCCACCGAAGCGCGCCACCGTGTCGGTCGCGCGCAGGCTGGCATTGATGCGCGCGGTGACGGTGCGCAGCAAGGTATCGCCCACCAGGTGGCCTAGCGAATCGTTGACGCGCTTGAAGTGGTCGAGGTCGATGAACAGCAGCGCCAACTGTGCGCGGCTTGCTCGCGTGACGAGCATCGCGTGGCCCAACTGCTCCATGAACGATTCGCGGTTGAGCAGGCCGGTGAGCGAATCGTGGTGCGCCAGGTGGTGGATGCGCGCCTGCGCCGCATGGCGGTCGCGGATGTCGCGCACGATGGTCATGCGCATGCGCTCGCCGTTGCGCAGCATGGTGCGCACGATGAACTCCACCGCAATGCGGTTGCCGGCCTTGTCGACCAGCATGCTCTCGTACGCCGTTTCGTCGCCCGAGGCGATCACCGCCGCCACCTTGCCGACGTGGTCGGAGGCGATGAATTCCAGCGTGCGGCGGCCGCGCAGTTCTTCGAGCGTATAGCCGATCAGCTCGCAGATGGGCGGATTGGCATCGGTGATGAAACCATCCTGATGAAAAACGATGCCCTCGGCACTGGCCTGCATGAACTTGGCCAGCCGCTCTTCCGATTCGCGCACGGCTTGCTCGGCCAGGCGGTGCTTGGTGATGTCGGTGATCAGCACAAAGGCGCCGACGGGTTGCTGCAACGCGCCGTCGGGCCGCGGCTCTTCCAGGTGCGGCAGCAGGTTGACCTCGATCCAGCGCAAGCTGCCATCGGCCTGCGGCAAGGTGCGTTCATAGGCCACGGCGCTTCGGCCGCGCAGCATGGCCTCGACCTGCGGCTGGATGAGGTTGGCGGCGGCGGCGCCGATCACCTCTTCGAAGGTACTGCCGACGATGGAGCGCTCGTCGCGCCCGAAGGTCTGCGCGTACTGCTTGTTGGCGAACTGGCAGCGAAAGTCGGCGGCGCGATAGTAGGCGATCAGCACCGGCACGTTGTCGGCGAGCAGCCTGAACAGCGTCGCCTGCGCCTGCGCCGACACGCGGGCCAGGTTGCCGGCCGTCACGTCGTGCATCAGGCAGGCGCAGTGCCGGCCATCGGCCAGCCAGCGCGCCGAACATTGCAGCCAGCCGGTGCCGCCAGCGGCCCGCAGCAGCTCGATCTCCAGGAAAAAATCGCGGCGCAGCGCCAGGGCCTGCAAGACCGCATCGCGCGAATCGTCGCCCAGCACCTGGCGCCAGCCCTGGCCGTGAAGATCCTGTGCCGGCCGCCCGCAGAACACGGCGAAGGCGGCATTGACGTGGCGCGCGGCGCCACTGCCATCGAGCAGCATCACCATGCCCGGCAAGGCATCCCAGAGCGGCGCGTCGTCGACGGTCAATGACGGGGTGATGGCCACGGTCGCGGGCTCTTGTGATCGGGAATTGATCGTGGCGCGCGAACGGAAACTGCTCAGGGACCGGCGGCCGGGCGCGAGACCTCGAGTGCGAGGCACAGATCCTCCCAGGCCTTGGCCTTGTCTTCGAGGTTGCGCAGCAAGTAGGCCGGGTGATAGGTGACGATCAAGGGCACGCCCTGGTACTGGTGAACCCGCCCGCGCAGCCGGCCGATGGGCTCGCTGCTGCGCAGCAGGCTTTGCACCGCGAAGCGCCCCATCGCGACGATGATCTTCGGCTTCACCAGCTCGACCTGCCGCACCAGAAAGGCCTCGCATTGCGCCAGTTCGGCCGGCTCGGGGTTGCGGTTGCCGGGCGGCCGGCACTTGACGGTGTTGGCGATGTAGACCTGCTTCGAAGGCTCGGCCTCGCCGCGCGTGAGACCGATGGCGCGCAGCATGTTGTCGAGCAACTGGCCCGACTTCCCGACGAAGGGCTCGCCCTGGATGTCTTCCTGCTCGCCCGGCGCTTCACCCACGATCATCCAGTGCGCGCTTTCGTTGCCGACGCCGAACACCGTTTGCCGACGGCCTTCGCAGAGCTTGCAGGCGGTGCAGGCGACCACGGTATCCCGCAGCTCGGGCCAGTCCATGTGGGCGACAGCGGAGGGGGGAGCGGCTGGCGCAGGGGACGGGACTCGTACGGCGGGCGCGGCGGGTATGACCACGCGGCGCGCAGCATCTTCTGCCGCGTCGCCAGTGACGGCAAGGGCATGACCTTCGTCGCTCGCCTCGACTGGCGCGCGAGACGGAGCTGCGTTTGGGGAAGGAGCGCTTGCGGGCTGCCCTACTGGCGCTGCGACGGGCGCTTCGGCCAGGGCCACATCGCTGTCGGCAGATGCATCACGCGCGGCCGGCAGCCAAAGCCGCAAGCCCATCTCCTTCAGCATCGCCAGCTGGCGATCACTCCAGCGCATCGTTCGCCTCCGCAGCCGGAGGCGCAATCTTCAGGCTCATCACCACCGCATGCTCGCGCCGCCCGAACGAGGCCGGGTAGTAGCCTTTGCGCGTGCCCACCTGCGTGAAGCCGAAGTGCAGGTCAGCGGCGCGCGCGCGGGCATTGCTCTCGCGCACTTCCAGCCACAGGTCGTGCGCGCCTTGTTGAGCGCTCAAGACGATCAACGCATCGAACATGAAGCGCGCATGGCCGCGGCCTTCTTCGGCGGGCGCGACGGTGATGTTGAGCAGGTGCATTTCATCGACACCCGCCATCGCGACGAAGTAGCCGATGAGCTCGCCGCTCACCGCGTCGTGCAGCACCCGCGCGGCGTAACCGGCGGCCAGCGAATCGATGAAGTTGCCGCGGGTCCACGGGAACGGGTAGGCGATGACTTCGACGGTCATCACCTCGTCGAGATCGGCGACCGTCATCTCGCGCAGGAGGCGTTGGCGTGGCGCGGTTCGATCGTTGGGACGGTCATCGTCGCGATCACGATCGCGGTTGCCGGACCACAGGGCGCTCATCGGATGCTCGCTTCGGCGTGGGACGCCGAGGGCTTGTCGTCTGCGTGCTTCACGTCCCGCAACGCGGCCTCCTTGGCCCGGCGGATCACATCGCGCTCGACCGTCGTCTGCGCCACCTTGTCGCGCACATAAAGCGGCAGCGCAAGCGCCGCATCGACCGCCTCGCCGCGCGCCCACATCGCCTGCGCCAGCGGCAGCATGGCCGACGCGCGTGGCTGCGCAGCGGGCACGAAGCTCGCAGTGCCAGGCCGCAAACGGTCGCCGAAGACCGTGAGCGCATTGCCCCCCACGGCCTGCGGCGGCGCGGCGACCCAGCGCTGGTTCAGCGCATCCGGCGTCGTCAACATCGGCGCTTCCAGCACGCGCCAGCCGGCAGCGCTGTGGCCGTAGTGGGCGGCGTATATCTCGTTCATGCGCGCATCCATCGCAACCCAGATGCGGGTGTCCGGCAGATCGCCACGATCGTCTTGCACGTTGCCACCAGACGCGTTCGCGTCACCGCTGGCGTCTTGCATACGCACACGGGCGTCTTCGGCGACCGCCAGGAGCGTGTCGATCGGC
Organism: Rhodoferax sp.; assembly: GCA_026224975.1. Classification (GTDB taxonomy): domain Bacteria; phylum Pseudomonadota; class Gammaproteobacteria; order Burkholderiales; family Burkholderiaceae_C; genus LMDS01. The sequence continues at coordinate 21,426 of JAMFRW010000279.1, forward strand.
AGCACCGGCTTGCCGGCGCCGAAGGCCAGGCCCTGCGCCACCGAGCAGGCAGTGCGCAGGCCGGTGAACGCGCCCGGGCCGCGGCCGAAGGCGATGGCGTCAAGCTCGTTCAGCGTGATGCCAGCCTGCGCCAGCAGCGCCATGATCGCCGGGACCAGCGCCGCCGAAGCCTGCGCGCCGCCCTCGCCTTCGTGCGTGAACACCTCGCCAGCCGATGTCAGCAGCGCGATGCTCATGTGCTCGGTGGCGGTGTCGAAGGCAAGCAGCGTGGTCATGGGACGAGTTTAGCGGCGCGTCCTGCGGGTGATGGGGCAGGAGGCCTGCGCGCGAGAAACCACGACCGCGCCACAAACCCGCCCCAAACGCCCATGCGATCATTCGAACCATGGCTTTCGACACGCTCCCCGCCCCGCTTTTCGCTGCTCGCTTCTTCTCCATGCGACTCTTCTCCACGCGCCTCGTTGCCACTCGACGTTCCGCCGCGCCACCGATCGCCGCCGTGCTGCTGGCCGGCACCTTCGCCCTTGCACCGCAGGCCTTCGCCGCCCCCGGCAGCCTGCCCCCCGAAGTCGCCGCGGCACTCGACCGCGCCAAGCTGCCCCGCGATGCGATCGTCGCCGTGGTGCAAGAGGTGAGCGGCGCGCGCCCGCGCCTCGCGTGGCAGAGCGATCAACCCGTCAACCCCGCTTCGCTGATGAAGCTGACCACCACCTTCGCCGGGCTCGACCTGCTGGGCCCGGCCTTCACCTGGGCCACGCCGGTGTGGCTGCAGGGCAGCGTGCGCGATGGCGTACTCGAAGGCAACCTGGTCATGAAGGGCAGCGGTGATCCGAAGCTCGTGCTCGAACGCATCTGGCTGATGCTGCGCCGCGTGCAGCAGCTCGGTGTGCGCGAAATCCGTGGCGACATCGTGCTCGATCGCAGCGCCTTCGCCGTGCCCGAGCAGAACCCCGGCGATTTCGATGGCGAACCGCTGCGGCCCTACAACGTGCGCGCCGACGCCTTGCAGCTCAACTACAAATCGGTGCTGCTGACCTTCACGCCCGATGCGGCGCGCGGCGTGGCGATCGTCGCGGCCGAGCCGCCGCTGGCCGGCGTGCGCATCGATGCGACGGTGCCGCTCAGCAGCGCGCCTTGCGACGATTGGCGGGGCGCGCTCAAGGCCGATTTCGGCGATGCCAACCGCATCCGCCTGCCCGGCAACTTTGCGCTCGCCTGCGGTGAGAAGCTCTGGCCCATCGCCTACGCCGACCCGCGCAGCTACAACGAGCGCGCGCTCGCCGGCCTTTGGGCCGAGATGGGTGGGCGGCTCACTGGCAGCGTGCACGACGGCATCGCGCCCAATACCACGCCGAGCTTCGAACTCGCCTCGCCAGCGCTGGCCGACGTGGTGCGCGACATCAACAAGTTCAGCAACAACGTGATGGCGCAGCAGCTCTTCCTCACGCTCGGCCTCACGCAGCGCGGCGCGGGCACGCCCGAGGCCGCGCGCGAGGTGCTGAAGACCTGGCTGACCGCGCGCCTGGGCAACGCCGCCGCCGGCCTGGTGATCGACAACGGCTCCGGTCTCTCGCGCGAGACGCGTGTGACTGCCACGCTGCTCTCACGACTGCTGGTCGCCGCATGGGCCAGCCCGGTGATGCCGGAGCTGATGAGCTCGCTGCCGGTCGCCGGCATCGACGGCACGATGAAACGCTCGCGCGCCACGCTCGGCCGCTCGCACATCAAGACCGGATCTCTCCGCGACGTGAACGGCGTGGCCGGTTACGTGCTCGCGAATTCGGGCCGGCGCTATGTGGTGGTCGGCATCGTCAACCACGCCAACGCCAGCGCGGCACGGCCGGCGCTGGATGCACTGGTGCAGTGGGCCGCCAACGACGGGCCGCCGGCGGCGCCGGGTGAACTCTCGAAGGACGGGCTCACGCGGGGTGAGCTGCCGAAAGAGCCGGCGAAAGCCGAGCCGGTCAACTGAGCCGCGGGCAGCGCAACGCCATCCGTCGCGTCAGAACTTGTACCCCACCGACAAGTTGACGGCCACCGGATCGAGCTTGGTGTCGATAGCCTGCCCGCTCGACAGCGTCGTCGTGGTCTTGAGGAAGGTCTTGGTCAGCGACCCATCCACGAACCAGCGGCTGTTCATGAAGTAGGTCACCCCGACCTGTGGCGTCACACCCCAGGCCGATTCGACGCTCATGCGCGTGGGCGTGCCGCCGGGGTTGGTCAGCGCGGTGAGCGTGCCCGAACCGCGTTCGCCGTAGAAGTGTGCGTAAGTCAGGCCGAGCCCGACGTACGGGCGCAGTGCGGACGACGCGCCCAGGAACCGGTACTGCCCGAAAATCGTCGGCGAGACCTGCTTGACCGAGCCGATCTTGCCGACACCCGAAATCGCGCCCGCGCCGACCACGTCGTGCTTGTAGCCGAGGCCGCCGTAGAGCTCGACAGAGATGTCGTCCGTCACCATGTAGATGGCGGTGGCGACGAGGGAGGTGTCGTCTTTCACGTCGATCTTGGTGCCGGGCAGGCTGGAGGCCGACAGGTCGCCGCTCTTCACGTGCGGGTCGATGTTGTTGACGCCGATCTTCACCATCCAGGTGCCGGCCGATTGGGCCATGGCCGCGCCGCCGGCCATCGCCAGCCCGGCCGCGAGCACCACTGCCCGCGTCTTGCTTGCATTCGTCATGAGTCTTGCTCCGTTGTTCTTTGCGTTCGGCTCATCGATCGCGTGCGACCTCAGAGCCAGCCGTTGTCGAGCATGCGTTTGGCGACATAGCGCGCCAGCAGGCTGTAGCCCCAGGGCGTGGGGTGAACGCTGTCGGCGTATTGGTAGCGGCTCACGTCGCCGGCGATCACATTGGATGCGTTGCAGACCAGCGAACCGAGCGGGTCCTTGACGGGGTCGCAGGCGGGCGTGGTGGTGTTGGTGACGCTGTATTGATCAGGATGCGCCGTCTGGTCCTGACCTTGCGTGTACGCATCGACTTGCAACACGCCCGCAGTGCCGGTGAGCCCCGAGGTGACTTGCGCATTGAAGGTGACGACCATCTGCTGCACCAGCCCGCGCGTCGTCGCGTCCAGGCTCAGGCCGAAGGGCGTCTGGCTGACGTCCGGCAGGGCGACGACGACCACATATTTGGCGCCCTTGCCGACCACCAGGTTCTTGACGTAGGCCGCGAGTTCGCCGCCGGCCTGGCCCATGGCGGTGACGGCCGCAGTGGCGGCCACCGTCGGATCCACCCCCCCAGCAACCGAGGCGCTCAGCGTGGCGAGGTTCAGGAACACATCGTTGCCGCCCGCCAGCACCGTCACCAACTCATCGCCGGCGAAGCTGCCGCCGCTGGCCGCGAGGTGGCGTTGAAACTGGTTGATCAGCGGGTCGGTGATCTGGCCCAGATAGCCATCGGTGTTGCCGAGCGCCAGCAGCGCCTTGTTGGCCGGGCCGACCGGGTTGGTGACGCGCGAGCCGCCTTGCGCGTAGTCGAAGCAGCCGGCCACATTGGTGATGGGCGCGGCGAGAGCGGCCAGCGGGCCTGAGGCTTCGAGCCCGGTCTGTGCGGCGCAGGGTGCGGCCACGCCGGCCTGCGTGGCCAACAGTTCGACCCAGATCTTGGCGGTGGCGCTGTTGACGGTGTATTTGCCGCCGCCGCTGGCCACGATCCCGGGCGTGGCGTAGGTGCCGACATCGCTCAGGCTGTCGCCGAAGACGACGAGTTTCGAATACTTGACGCGGGCGGTTTGGTCGCCATCACCGCCGCCGCAAGCGGCGAGCACCAGCGACGCAACGGCCGCCAGGGCCAATGAACGGATTCTTTTCATGCACACCTCGTTGAGTCGATAAAAGCGAACGGGCGTTCACTTTTATCAGCCGACTATAGATGTGCTCCGGACGCCCCGATTGCCGGGGAAACCCGGTTGGACGCAGCGTTTACAGACGCGACACAACTGCGAAAGAATCCACCCGGGAAATGATCAGAACGGGTTGTTGCCGGCCCGCGTGACGGCGATCGAACCGAAGCTCTTGTGGCCGCCGGGGCTCAGGTGCAGGTCATCGGCCCAGAGCCAGGTGGTGGCGCTCTCGGTGGCGCCCGAGGTGGAGTTCGGGTCGGGGATCAGCGTGTTGGCGGTGCACGCCGGCAAGGCCACCGAACAGGCCGCGAGGTTGACGTTGGTGTAGCCGTTGCCGCTGCCGTTCTTCGAGATGCCGTCGATCAGTTCGTCGGTGAGCAGGAGGCCGATCATGCGACCGTCGTTGATGAGGTTGGCGCGCATGCCTTCGTTGAAGGCGCCGGTCAACGCGGTCAGCAAGGCGGCACGGTCGGTGTCGCTGAAGGCTGCCTTCTGCGCCAGCGCGTAGGGCGTGACGCCGATGTCGGGCACGTTGGACACCAGCACCTTGCCACCCAGGTTGCCGATGCGGTTGACCTGCGTCGCGAGCGCCGCGCCGCTGATGCGCAACTGCGCCTTGAGTTGCTCGGCGCCGACCGACGGGTATTGCGCGTACTGCTCCAGCACATCGTTCGCGCCGACGAGCACGGTCACCAGATCACGGTTGCCGAAGCCGCCGGCCGTCACCTGCTGATCGACCTGCACCGCCACATCGGTCACCTTGGCACCTGCCGTGGCGAAGATCTGGCCGGTGGGCGACGAATTCGTGCCGGGACATTGCGGAAAGGCCAGGTTGTAGGCCGTGGCGAGCGCCTGCACCCAGATCGGGTTGGCAACGCAATCGAGCGCGGTGCTGCCGGTCGCGAGCGCGTTGACGGTGTACTTGCTGCCGTCGTTGTTGATCACGCTGGTTTCGTCGCCGAAGACCAGCACGCGCGTCGGCGAAAACTTGGAAACCTGCTCGCCACCGCCGCAAGACGCCAGCAGCGCGCCGGCCAAGACCGCACCCACCGCCGTGGCCACACTTTTGCCGACATGAAAACGCAGCGCCGCGTGGCGCATGGCATCGAACCTGAACTTCATCGCTTGCTCCAGAAAACGGTAGGGTGGGTGGTGCTCAGGGCGCGGAGGCGCGCTGCAGCCGGTCTCGCACGCCATCCCATTCGGGGCCTGGCGGCGGTTCCTCCACCCAGATGAGCTGCACGCCTTCGGCGTCGAGTTCGCGCAACACGGAAAACAGCTCATGGGCGGCGCGGTCCGGCAGCGCCGGCATGCGCCGGTGCACCACCTTCGGCGCCGGGGTACGGGAATATACCGCCAGCCCCTTTGGCAGCCCGCCGGGGGTGTGCAAAGCTGTGTGCAGCGCCTCGGCCGACATCAGCCGCAGCGTGGCACGCGGGGCGTAATGCGATTCCAGCGTGCCGGAAGCGCGCGGCGCCTGTGCATCGGGGGCGTGCAGCGGCTCGCCGGCTGCCGATTCGATCTGCGCGCGCGTCAGCACGCCGGGGCGCAAGAGCACCGGCCAGCCGCGCGAGCAATCGACGATGCTCGATTCGATGCCGACCTCGCAGGCGCCGCCATCGAGCACCGCGAGGCTGTCGCCGAACTCTTCGACCACATGGGCCGCTGTCGTCGGGCTGATGCGGCCGAAGCGGTTGGCACTCGGCCCGGCCACGCCGGCCACGCCGAGCTTGGCGCCGGCTTCGAGCAGCGCGCGGGCGACAGAGTGCGAGGGGCAGCGCAACCCGATGGTCGGCTGGCCGCCGGCGGCAACTCGCCCGATGCCAGCAACACGCGGCACGATGATGGTGAGCGGGCCGGGCCAGAAGGCCGCCATCAAGCGCTCGGCAACGGGCGGGAGGCTGGCCGCGAACGCATCGACCTGCGCCCGGCCGGCCACATGCACGATCAGCGGGTGATCGGCCGGCCGGCCCTTGGCGGCGAAGATCTTCGCGACGGCGGCATCGTCGTCCGCCCGCGCGCCCAGGCCGTAAACCGTTTCGGTCGGAAAGCCGAGCAGTTCGCCAGCGGCCAGCAGCGCGGCGGCGCGCTCGATGGCCGCGGGGTCGTTTCCGTCAAGCAGCACGGTTCACCAGGCCTCGATGCCGAGCAACGTGGCGACGGTGCGAGCGGTGCGGCCTGCCGCTTCGGCGCTGGCGGCCGTCACCGTGAGGTGGCCCATCTTGCGACCCGCCCGCGCACTCGTCTTGCCGTAGAGGTGCAGGTGCACGCCGGGCAGCGCGAGCACGCCCGCCCAATCTGGCTCGGTTTCTGTGGTGGTCCCTCTGCCATCGGCCGAGAACCACAAGTCGCCGAGCAGGTTCAACATGACGCAGGGCGAATGCAGCCGCGGCATCACCAGCGGCGCACCGGTCATGGCGCGCACCTGCAGGTCGAACTGCGAAACGTCGCAAGAGTCGATGCTGTGGTGGCCGGAGTTGTGCGGGCGCGGCGCCATTTCGTTGGCGACGAGCGAGCCGTCCTGCAGGAGAAAGAACTCGACGCACAACACGCCGACGTAGTCCATGGACGCCGCCACATGCTCGGCCGCCTCGACCGCGCGCTGCTGCATCTCGGCCGGCACACGGGTGGCGGGCGATTCGGTGACGGCCAGGATACCGTCGCGGTGCAGGTTTTGCTGCACCGGAAAGTGCACGACGGCGCCGGTCGCGCTGCGGGCGACGATCACGCTGATCTCGTCTTTTAGCGCGAGCATCTTCTCCAGCACGCAAGGCACACCGCGCAGATCGGCCCAGGCTGCCGCCAGCTCGGCGCGTGTCTTCACCCGCGCCTGGCCTTTGCCGTCGTAGCCGAGGCGCGTGGTCTTCAGGATGCCAGGCAGCAGGTCGTCGGTGACGGCATCGAGCTGCGTCTGGCTTTCGATCACCGCGTAGGGCGCGCAGGGCACGCCGCTGCGGGCGAAATGCGCTTTTTCGGCGGCGCGGTCCTGGCAGATAGCGACGGCTGCGGCCGCAGGGGCGACGGATCGTTGCGTCGCCAAGGTCGCGAGCGCTTGTGCCGGAACGTTCTCGAATTCGGTGGTGATGGCGGCGCAAGCCTCGGCGAGTTGGGCGAGCGCAGCGTCATCGAGGTAATCGGCGCGGATATGGCGCTGCGCCACGCCGCCGGCCGGACTCTCCGCATCCGGGTCGAGCACCGCCACGGCGTAGCCCATCTGTTGCGCGGCGTGCGCGAACATGCGGCCGAGCTGGCCTCCGCCCACGACCCCCAGAGTGGCGCCGGGCGCGATGAAGGGCGTCACTTCAAATCGGCCGTCATCGCACGCGCGGCCTCGGTTTGGCGGGCGCGGTAGGCATCGAGCCGATCGCGCAGGGCCGCATCGCCCGTGGCCAGCATCGCGACCACGAACAGCGCCGCGTTGGCCGCGCCCGAGACGCCGATGGCGAAGGTCGCGACCGGAATGCCCTTGGGCATCTGCACGATGGAATGCAGCGAATCGACGCCTTGCAGGTGCTTGCTCGCGACCGGCACGCCGAGAACCGGCACCGTCGTCTTGGCAGCGAGCATGCCGGGCAGATGCGCCGCACCACCGGCGCCGGCAATGATCGCTTTCAGGCCGCGGCCGGCTGCCGCTTCGGCGTAGGCGAACATGTCGTCGGGCATGCGGTGGGCCGAGACGACGCGGGCTTCGTGGGCAATGCCGAACTCGGTGAGAATCTCGGTGGCGGCGCGCAAGGTGTCCCAATCGCTGCTGGACCCCATCACCACGCCGACCACCACGGGGGCGCTGCTCAAGGCTCGCTCCAGGTGTTGGGGTGAACCTTGAATTGTAGGTGGCACGACGCCACCTCCCGTGTTGCCCGTGCCTGCGTCGACTTCGCGCAGCCTGCCCTTTCCGGAATGCCACCATGCTTGATATTTCACTGAAGAACTTCGAAACCGACCTGATCAACGAATCGATGCAGCAGCCGGTGCTGCTCGACATCTGGGCGCCGTGGTGCGGACCGTGCAAGGCGCTCGGGCCGGTGCTCGAACGCCTCGAAGTCGCTTACGCCGGCCGCTTCAAGCTTGCCAAGCTCAATTCCGACGAGCAGCCCGAGATCGCCGGCCAGCTCTCGCAGATGTTCGGCGTGCGCAGCATTCCGTTTTGCGTGATGTTCAAGGGCGGACAACCGGTCGATGGCTTCGTGGGTGCCCTGCCCGACGCGGAGATCCGGACCTTCCTCGACAAGCACGTGCCGAGCACCGATGAACTCACCGCCGAAGCCGACGTGCAGGAAGCCGAAGAGCTGCTCGCCGAAGGCGACACCGAAAGCGCGCTCGAACGCCTTCAGGAAGCCGTGGCCATCAACCCAGGCAACGACACGGCTCGCTACGACTACCTGCGCGCGCTGATCGGCGCCGGCCGCATCGACGAAGCCCGCCGCGCCTATGAGCCGGTCGCCTCCAAGGTGCTGCTCGACGCCCGCCTGGCCGCCTGCGGCCATTGGCTGGCCGCGTGCGACACCGCGGCGAACGCGCGCTCGCCCGAAACACTCGCCGCGGCCATCTCCGCCAACAAGCGCGACTTCGACGCGCGCTTCGAACTCGCGCAATCGCTCTTCGCGGCGCAGGCCTTCACCGAGGCGATGGACGAACTGCTCGAAATCGTCATGCGCGACAAGACCTGGCGCGACGAATTGGCGCGCAAGACCTATGTGGCGATCCTGGAGCTGATGAGCAAACCCGCCGCCAAACCCGAAGCCGCGGCGCCCAAGGGCGCGCTCGAACTGGCGGGCAAGGTGACCACGGCACCGTCGGACCCTGTGGTCGACAAGTACCGGCGCAAGCTGAGCATGTCGCTGTTCTGACCGCGTGGATCGGCCCGTGCGGATCAGCCGATGCCGCTCGGCGGGGTATCCATCGCGTCCTGCACAGGCCCGTTTGGCGTGAGGACAGCAAGCGCCTGCACGGTTTGCTGCTGAACCTCGGCGTGATCGCGCCACGCTTGCGCTGCGCGCGCTTGTTCGGCGCTGGCTGCTGCGTCGTCGCCGAGTGCCGCGAACACCTGTGCCAGCCGGCTGTGCGCCGGGGCGATGTCACCGGGCTGCCCTTTCGGGTCGAGGCAGGCCTGCGCCGCCATCGCGTCGGCGAGTGCCGCGTCGCGCTGGCCAACCTGAACACGTGTCCAGGCCTGATCGGCCAGCATGCTCGCCTTCAGGTAGGCCAGTCCTTGCACCA
>JAMFRW010000280.1 GCA_026224975.1 Rhodoferax sp.
CGCCGCGAAGGCTTTGTGCGCGTGCGTTCGCTGCGGCTCGAAGTGGGCCGCTTGGCCGGCGTGGAGATGCGCGCCTTGCGCTTCGCGCTCGAAGCCATCGCGCCCGGCACCTGCCTGCACGCGGCACGTTTCGATTTCGACGAGCCGCCCGGCCAGGCCTGGTGCCTGGGCTGCGCGCAGAGTGTGTGCATCGAACAGCGTGGCGACGCCTGCCCGCGCTGCGGCAGCCATCAGCTGCAGCCGACCGGCGGCACCGAGTTGCGCGTGGTCGAGATGCTGGTGGAAGACAACGAAGGAGAACCACCATGTGCGTAGTTTGCGGTTGTGCCGAAGCGGTACATGACACGTCGGAAAACCACGTCCACACCGACCCGCGCCACGGCGACCTGCACTTCGGTGCGGGCGCGGCGCGTGTCTCGGTGCCGGGCCTGAGCCAGGCGCGCGCGGTGCGCATCGAAGAAGACATCCTCGGTGCCAACAACCGCGTCGCGGCGCGCAACCGGCATCACTTTGCGGCGCACGGCGTGACGGCGCTCAACCTCGTCTCCAGCCCCGGCTCCGGCAAGACGACCCTGCTCTGCGCCACCATCACGGCCCTCGCCCGGCAGGCGCCCGATTGCCATGTGGCGGTGATCGAAGGCGATCAGCAGACCAGCTTCGATGCCGACCGCATCCGCGCCACCGGTGCGCCGGCCGTGCAGGTCAACACCGGCAAGGGCTGCCACCTCGATGCGCCCATGGTCGCCCAGGCCTTCGCGCAACTGCACAGCCACGATCACCATCATCACCACCATGAACACGGCGATGGCGGCGAGCGCAGCCTGCTCTTCATCGAGAACGTCGGCAACCTCGTCTGCCCCGCGCTGTGGGATCTGGGCGAAGCGGCGAAGGTGGTGATCCTCTCGGTGACCGAAGGCGAAGACAAGCCGCTCAAGTACCCCGACATGTTCGCGGCCGCGCGTCTGATGGTGCTGACCAAGACCGATCTGCTGCCGCACCTGAGCTTCGATGTGCAGCGCTGCCTCGCGATGGCGCGGCAGGTCAACCCGACGATCGAAATCATCCAGCTCTCGTCGACGACGGGGCAGGGCATGGATGAGTGGCTGGCGTGGCTGCAACGCGCCGATGCGCTGGCGCTTTGAGCCACGTGCCAATGCTCGAATCATGTTCTCGCATCGCATGATGGAACAGCGTTCGTTGGCCACCTCGCATGGGCCGGTGCTCGCCACCGGCGCGTGGTTGAAGAACCGGGCCTGCCTGCTGCAGGGCGATCAGCCGGTGTGGTCGGCGATGCATGGCGACCTGGGCGATCCTGCTTCTTGCGAGGCGCTCGAAGCGTCTGTTGCTGCGTTGATCTCGTCGGCGCGTGGGCGCATCGTCGCGGTGGCGCATGACCTGCATCCCGACTTCTTCAGCACCCGTCTCGCCATCGTTTGCGCCGCGTCGCTGGGTGTGCCGGCCATCGGCGTGCAGCACCACCATGCGCACATCGCGGCGGTGATGGCGGAACACGCCATCGCCGAGCCGGTGATCGGCCTGGCGCTCGATGGCGTCGGCCTCGGCACCGATGGCATGGCGTGGGGCGGCGAACTGCTGTGGGTCGCGCCCGAGGGCTGGCGCCGGCTGGGGCATCTGTGGCCGTTGGCGCTGGCCGGTGGCGACGTGGCGGCGCGTGAGCCGTGGCGCATGGCGGCGTCGGCTTTGCAGGCGATGGGGCGGGGCGATGAGATCGAGGCGAGGTTTGCTTCGAGCGCTGGCGCGCAGCCTGCCCGCATCGTGGCGCAGATGCTGTCGCGTGGGTTGAACTGCCCGATGACGAGCAGCGCCGGGCGGTGGTTCGATGCGGTGGCGGGGGCGCTCGGGCTCAGTGTGAGGCAGGCGCATGAGGCTGAGGCGGCCATCGCTTTGCAGGCGTGCGCCGCGGAGTGGATCGCTGTGCACGGTGAGGTGCCGGAGCAGCCCTTGGATGCCGCTGCCCCGCTCGATTGCCTCGATCTGCGGCCGCTGCTGGAGGTGTTGTTCGACCGCGGTCAAGACGCCACCTATTCCGTTCACACTGAGCCTGTCGAAGTGCCTGCGCGCGTGCTGACACAGGCTTCGACAGGCTCAGCCCGAACGGATGGGAAGGGGGACGGCGAGGCGGCCGCCCACTTCCACGCCACCCTCGCCGACGCCCTCGCCGCCTGGGCCATCCGCGCCGCGCGCGAAGCGCAGACAGACATCATCTGCCTGGGTGGCGGCTGCTTCGCCAACACCCTGTTGACCGACCGCCTCACACGCCGCCTCACGCAACGCAGCCTGCGCGTCCTGACCCCGACCGCCAATTCATGCGGTGACGCCGGCCTCGCGCTGGGCCAGGCATGGGTGGCTGCGCAGCAACTCGCGCATCAGCGTGCGCACAGCGCCAGCGCTTCATCACAGCAAGTCAACCCCACTACTCACGAAAGCCCGTCATGTGCCTAGCCCTTCCCGCCCGGCTGATCGAGATGCGGCCGTTCGACCAGGCCGTGGTCGAACTCGGTGGCATCCGCAAGGAAGTCTCGATCGCGCTCGTGCCCGGCGTGGCCGTGGGCGACTATGTGATCGTTCACGTCGGCCATGCCATCGGCCGGCTCGACCCGGAAGAGGCCGAGCGCACGCTCGCGCTTTTTGGCGAGATGGCGCTACTGGTGACACCACCCACAACGTCAGCCACACGCAATGGAGCACCCGCATGAAATACATCGATGAATTCCGCGACGGCGCCATCGCGCAGAAGATCGCGCGGCGCCTGGCCGAAGAGGCCCGGCTCGACCGAAATTACAGCTTCATGGAGTTCTGCGGCGGCCATACACATGCGATCTCGCGCTACGGCGTGGCCGAGCTGCTGCCGGCCAACGTGCGCATGGTCCACGGCCCGGGGTGCCCGGTGTGCGTGCTGCCGATCGGCCGCATCGACATGGCGATCAAGCTCGCGCTGGAACGCGGCGTGATCCTCTGCACCTACGGCGACACCATGCGCGTGCCGGCCTCCAATAGCCTCTCGCTGATGCGGGCCAAGGCCCGCGGTGCCGACATCCGCATGGTCTATTCCGCGGCCGATGCCCTCACCATCGCGCGCCAGAACCCGGAGCGCGAGGTGGTGTTCTTCGCGATCGGTTTCGAGACCACCACGCCGCCGACGGCACTCGTGATCCGCAACGCGCAGCGCGAAGACATCCACAACTTCAGCGTGCTGTGCTGCCACGTGCTCACGCCGGCCGCCATCACGCACATTCTGGAATCGCCCGAGGTTGCGCAGTTCGGCACCGTGCCGCTCGATGGCTTCGTGGGGCCGGCGCATGTGAGCATCGTCATCGGCTCGCTGCCTTACGAGCAGTTTGCGCTCTCGTACCGCAAGCCGGTGGTGATCGCCGGCTTCGAGCCACTCGACGTGATGCAGGCCGTGCTGATGCTGGTGCGGCAGGTCAACGAAGGCCGCGCCGAGGTCGAGAACGAGTTCACCCGCGCCGTCGATCGCCACGGCAACCTGAGCGCGCAGGCGCTGATGGACGATGTGTTCGAGCACCGCCCCAGCTTCGAATGGCGCGGCCTGGGCGAGGTGCCCGACAGCGCGGTCAAGATCCGCCCGGCCTATGAACGCTTCGATGCCGAAGCCCGCTTCGAGCTGGCCTACAAACCGGTTGCCGACAACAAGGCCTGCGAGTGCGGCGCGATCCTGCGCGGCGTCAAGAAGCCGGCCGACTGCAAGATCTTCGGCACCGTCTGCACGCCCGAGAACCCGGTCGGCTCGTGCATGGTGTCGAGCGAGGGGGCTTGCGCGGCGCACTACTCGTATGGTCGGTTTCGGGATATTGCGGTGGTGGCGGCATGAACGCTTTTGCACCTACAGGTCGGCGCGAGGATCGGGACGACGGGGCACTCTGCTCCGCGAATGTCCTCCGTCGGCCTAGGGCCGTACTCCCCCTTGATTTCGCTACGCAGAGCGCCCCATCGACCCGATCCGGAACCGTCGACGCGCGGGGTGTCATGGTGGGCTGGGACTCGCGATGTCGGAGACGATGCCGTTGGGTAGTCCCCGCAGCGAAATCAAGGAGGAGGACGGCCCTAGGCCGACGGGGGACATTCGCGGAGGGGACTGCCCGACGGCATCGTCCTCGCGCTGACCCGCATATCGTCATCGGAAACGAGCAACCACCATGACCACCAAGAAAGACTACATCCGCCCGCTCGACATCCGCCACGGCCGCATCGACATGAACCATGGTGCCGGCGGCCGTGCTTCGGCGCAGTTGATCGAGGAGTTGTTCGTGCCCGCGTTCGACAACGAATGGCTTCGCCAGGGCAACGATGGGGCGAGCATGCCGGTGCCCGTCGGCGGCAGGCTCGTGATGGCGACCGATGGCCACGTGGTCTCGCCGCTGTTCTTTCCGGGTGGTGACGTGGGCTGCCTCAGCGTGCACGGCACCATCAACGATGTGGCCATGTCGGGAGCCACGCCGCTCTACCTCACGGCTGGTTTCATCATCGAAGAAGGCTTTGCGATTGCCGACCTCAAGCGCATCGTCGATTCGATGGCGCGGGCCGCGCGCGAGGCCGGCGTCCCCATCGTCACGGGTGACACCAAGGTCGTCGAGCAAGGCAAGGGCGATGGCGTGTTCATCACGACCACCGGCGTGGGCGTGGTGGCCGCGGGCATCGACATCGGCGGCGCCAACGCGCGGCCGGGTGATGTGCTGCTGCTCTCCGGCACCATCGGCGATCATGGTGTGGCGGTGCTCTCCAAGCGCGAATCACTCGACTTCGAAACCACGATCGAATCGGACACGGCCGCGCTGCACACATTGGTCGCCGCGATGATCGCCTCGGTGCCCGACAAGCACGCCGTCCGCGTGCTGCGCGACCCGACGCGCGGCGGGCTTGCCACCACGCTCAACGAGATCGCGCGCCAGTCGGGTGTGGGCATGCTGATCGAAGAGGCGCGCATCCCGGTGCTGCCGCAGGTCGATGCGGCGTGTGAGCTGCTCGGGCTCGACCCGCTCTACATCGCCAACGAAGGCAAGCTGATCGCCGTCTGCGCACCCGAAGTTGCAGAGGCCGTGCTGGCCGCCATGCGCGACCACCCGCTCGGCGCCAAGGCGCAGCGCATCGGCATCGTCACCGAAGACCCGCACCGCTTCGTGCAGATGAACACGCGCTTCGGCGGGCGGCGCGTGGTCGATTGGCTGAGCGGCGAGCCACTGCCGCGCATCTGTTGAACGCCAAGCCGTGAGCGTCGTGAAAGGCCTGATGAAAGGCCTTGTCAGGAGCCGCACAATGGCCGATGTCGCGGCGCGTGCCGCTCCCGAGGAAGTACGTGGGACACATGAGCCGCAGGGCCGCTCCCAAGGCGAATACCGCAGTGCAAAGCACGGAGGTTGCCTGATGCCCCTGGAAGTCGATCTGCCGACCGTGCTGGTGGTCGACGATGAAGTGCGTTCACAGGATGCCATCCGCCGCACGCTTGACGAAGACTTCACCGTGCTTACCGCGAGCGGCGCCGACGAAGCGCGCGCGATGATGGAGCGCCACGCCGCCAGCGTGATCCTCTGCGACCAGCGCATGCCGGGGCTCACTGGGGTGGTCTTCCTGGAAGAGGTGCGCGAGCGCTGGCCCGATGCGGTGCGCATCGTGATTTCGGGCTACACCGACAGCGAAGACATCATCGCCGGCATCAACCACGCCGGCATCTACCAGTACATCCTCAAGCCGTGGATGCCCGACCACCTGCTGGGCGTGGTGCGCAACGCGGCCGAAGCCTGCACCCTGCAGCGCGACATGAACCGGCTCGATCTGGAACTGCGCACCAGCACGCCGGTGCTGCGCCAGCGCGCGGCCGACAAGCTGGTGAAAGTACGGCACAGCTTCGATTTCGAGCGCATCGAGCGCGCGCCCGGCAGCCCGCTCGATGCCCTCTGCGCGATGGCCGCGCGGGTGGCGCGGCACCACCTGAGCGTGCTGGTGCTGGGCGAATCGGGCACCGGCAAGGAGCTGCTGGCGCGTGCCATGCACTACGCCAGCCCGCGCGCGAGCGGCGCCTTCGTGGTGGAGAACTGCGCAGCCATCACCGAGACGCTGCTCGAATCCGAACTGTTCGGCCACAAGCGCGGCGCCTTCACCGGCGCGTTCGAAGACCACATCGGGCTCTTCCAGCGCGCGCATGGCGGCACGGTGTTTCTGGATGAGATCGGCGAGACCTCGCCGGCCTTTCAGGTGCGGCTGCTGCGCGTGCTGCAGGAGGGCGAAGTGCGGCCGGTGGGCTCGGGCCGCGCGGTGCCGGTCGATGTGCGCGTGATCGCTGCGACGCACCGTGATCTGGAGCAGCGGGTGCGCGACGGGCTCTTCCGTGAAGACCTCTACTACCGCATCGCGACCGTCACGCTCACCGTGCCGCCGCTGCGCGAACGCGGGGGCGACATCCTGCCGATCGCGCGGCGGCTGGTGCGCGAGGTCGGTGCCGAGATGGGCCGGGCCGGTGCAACGCTGACCGATGCCAGCCTGGCCTGCCTGATGGACTACCCCTGGCCCGGCAACATCCGCGAGCTGCGCAACGAGATCGCCCGCGCCGTTGCGTTGAGCGATGGTGACGTGATCGACGCACCGGCCTTCTCGCCGCGGGTGTTGCAAGGGCAGGCCGGGCAGGCCGCTTCGAGCACGCTGCCTGCGTTGCCCGCCACCGGCACCTTGAGCGAACGTCTCGATGCGATCGAAGCCGTGCTGCTGCGAGAGACCCTGCTGCGCCACCGCTGGAACAAGACCCGCGCCGCCAAGGAACTCGGCCTCTCGCGCGTGGGCCTGCGCGGCAAAATGCAGCGCTTCGGGTTGGAGGGATGACGATGAATTGCGATGCTGCAAGTCCTATTCGGAGTAAACACTTCCTCGTTCGGGTTGAACAATTCCCCGTCCGGGCTGAACAAATCTCCGTTCGCACTGAGCCTGTCGAAGTGCCTGCACCGAGCGCGCTCCACCAGCCCTTCGACAGGCTCAGGGTGATCGGGGTGACAGGCTCTGTGCGAACGGAGTCGGTGGCGCCATGAGTTCGATGACCCTTCCACCCTTCAACGTGTTGTGGCTGCAATCCGGCGGATGCGGTGGTTGCAGCATGTCGCTGCTGTGCGCCGACACCACCGACTTTCACGGCTCCTTGCGCGATGCCGGCATCAACCTGTTGTGGCACCCCTCGCTCTCATTGGAAAGCGGCAGCGAACTCACCACGATGCTCGACCGCGTCATCGATGGAACCCTCCGCGTCGATGCGCTCTGCATCGAAGGCTCGCTGCTGCGCGGCCCGCATGGCAGCGGGCGTTTCCATGTGCTGGCCGGCACCGGCATCCCGATGATCCATTGGGTGACGAAGCTCGCGGCGCGGGCGCGGCATGTGGTGGCGGTGGGCAGTTGCGCGGCCTGGGGTGGCATCACGGCGGGTGGCAGCAACCCGACCGATGCCTGCGGCTTGCAGTACGACGACGATCGTTTGGGCGGCCTGCTGGGCGCTGATTTTCGATCCACCAGCGGCTTGCCGGTGATCAACATCGCCGGCTGCCCGACGCACCCGGCATGGGTCATCGACACGCTGATGGCGCTCGCCGCCGAAAGCTTCGGCACCGCCGACATGGATGCGCTCGGCCGCCCTCGCTTCTACGCCGATCAGCTCGTGCACCACGGCTGCACGCGCAACGAGTATTACGAGTTCAAGGCGAGTGCCGAGAAGCCATCCGACCTGGGCTGCATGATGGAGCACATGGGCTGCAAGGGCACGCAGGTGCATGCCGATTGCAACACCCGGCTCTGGAACGGCGAGGGCTCTTGCACGCGCGGCGGGTATGCCTGCATCGCCTGCACCGAGCCGGGTTTTCAGGAGCCGGGCCATGCGTTCCATCAAACGCCCAAGGTCGCCGGCATTCCGATCGGCCTGCCGACCGACATGCCCAAGGCGTGGTTCGTGGCGCTGGCCTCGCTTTCCAAATCGGCCACGCCCAAGCGCGTGAAGCTGAACGCCGTGGCCGATCACTTGGTCGTCACGCCGGCGATCCGCAAGACGCGTCTCAAGTGACGCGCTGTCACATGAACCTGCCCACATGACGCGCCTGCTCGTCGGCCCCTTCAACCGCGTCGAAGGCGATCTCGAAGTCACGCTCGACATCGCGGATGGCCGCGTGAACACCGCGCATGTGAACGCGCCGATGTACCGCGGCTTCGAGCAGATTCTGCAAGGCAAGCTGCCGCTCGATGCGCTGGTCTACGTGCCGCGCATCTGCGGCATCTGCTCGGTTTCGCAATCGGTGGCGGCGGCGCGTGCGCTGGCAAGCCTGGGTGGTATCGCCATGCCGCCCAATGGCCAGCATGTGACCAACGTGATCCTCGCGACCGAGAACCTCGCCGATCATCTGACGCACTTCTACCTGTTCTTCATGCCCGACTTCACGCGGCCGGTGTATGCGCAGCAGCCCTGGTTCGAAGAAGCGCAGCGGCGTTTCGATCCGCAGCACGGCGAGCACACGCGCACCGCCACGGCGGCACGCCAGCGCTGGTTCACGCTGCTGGGCACGCTGGCCGGCAAGTGGCCACACACGCAAAGCATCGAACCGGGCGGTTCGACGCGCGCGGTGGAGGCGGCCGAGCGCATCCGCCTGCTCGCCAAGGTGCGCGAGTTCCGCAGCTTTCTGGAGCGGCAGCTCTTTGCGGCCCCGCTCGAATTCATCGATGGCATCGACAGCGAAGCCGCGCTGCGGCAATGGCACGCCCAAGACCCGCTCAAGGGCGATCTGCGGATGTTCCTGAGCATCGCGCAAGACGCGTCGCTGGCCGCACTCGGCGCCGGCCCCGGGCGCTACCTGAGCTATGGCGCCTACCCGCAGCCGGGTGGCGGCTTTGCGCTCGGCACCGGCGTGTGGCATGCGGCTTCGGCGAGCCTCGCGTCGGTCGATGCCGCAGCCATCCGCGAAGACGCCACCCACGCTTGGCTCGCCGATGCAGCCGGCCCGCGCCATCCCTTGCAGGGCAGCACGGTGCCCGATGCCGACAAGGCCGGCGCCTACACCTGGAACAAGGCGCCGCGGCTGGCCGGTGAAGTGGTCGAGACCGGCGCCGTCGCCCGCCAGCTCGCCTCGGCGCATCCGCTGATTCGCGATGTGGTGGCGCGCCACGGCGGCTGCGTCTACACGCGGGTGCTGGCGCGGCTGCTGGAGCTGGCGCGCGTGGTGCCGATGATGGAGCGTTGGCTCGCCGAGCTGCGGCCCAACGAAGCCTGGTGCGTGCCCACTGAACTGCCCGACGAAGGCACGGGCGAAGGCCTGAGCGAAGCTGCGCGCGGCAGCCTGGGCCACTGGGTGGTGGCGAGCCGCGGCCGCATCGCGAGCTACCAGATCGTCGCGCCGACCAGCTGGAACTTCTCGCCACGCGATGCCGCCGGCACGCCGGGTGCGCTGGAGCAGGCGCTGGTCGGCGCGCCCGTGTTGCCCGGCGAGACCACGCCGGTCGCGGTGCAGCACATCGTGCGCTCGTTCGACCCGTGCATGGTTTGCACGGTGCATTGAGGCGCCGTCGTTGCCAGCGATGAAGATGAGCGAGCCCGCCCCGACAGAACCTGGCGCCGCGCCCGAAGGCGTCGACGAATCGGTGTGGATGGACGTGATCCAGAAGATGGACGAGGTCTACTCCAAGCTCGTGCAGGACGAGATCGAGCTGGAACAGAAGAACAGCGAACTCGAACAGTCGCAGCAGTTCATCTTCAGCGTGCTGTCGGCGATGTCGGATGTGCTGCTGGTGTGCGACGAGCAGGGCCGAATCGAAGAAACCAACGCCGCGCTGTGCGAGCTGGTGGGCGCGAGCGACGAGGCCTTGCGCGGCACGCTGCTGGTCGATCTTCTGGCCGATGACGCGAGCCGCGAACGCGCGCGCGGTGTGCTCGCCAACGCCAACCCCTCACGCCGCGGCGAGGCGGTGGAGCTGAACTTCTTCGATGCGGCGCGGCAGCCGGTGCCGGTCGATGCCAATTGCACGCCGCGCAGCGCGAGCAACGGCCGCCGCCTCGGCACGGTGTTCGTCGGCCGGCCCACGGCCGAGATCAAGCGCGCCTACCAGGAGCTGCGCGCCGCGCACGAGGCCTTGAAGCGCGCGCAACAGCAACTGCTTCACTCGGAAAAGATGGCCTCGCTCGGCCGCTTGGTGGCGGGCGTGGCGCACGAGCTGAACAACCCGATCAGCTTCGTGCTCGGCAACGTGCACGCGCTGCGCAAGTACAGCGAGCGCCTGCGCCGCTACCTCGCGGCCGTGCATGCCGGCGAGGCGCCCGAAGCGCTCGCGGCCATGTGCACCACGCTGCGCATCGAGCATCTGCTGAACGACCTGCCATCGCTGATCGATGGCACGCTGGAAGGCGCTCAGCGCACCGCCGACATCGTCAACGGGCTGAAGCGTTTCTCGGCCATGGACACGCCGGAGCGGGTGCGCTTCGACCTGAACGAGGTCGTCGAGCGCGCGATCCACTGGATCCGAAAAGGCACTGCGGCGCCGTTCGAGATGCAGTGGGTGCCGGG
Organism: Rhodoferax sp.; assembly: GCA_026224975.1. Classification (GTDB taxonomy): domain Bacteria; phylum Pseudomonadota; class Gammaproteobacteria; order Burkholderiales; family Burkholderiaceae_C; genus LMDS01. The sequence goes on from JAMFRW010000280.1 coordinate 10,557, forward strand.
TCCGCCGTGCATGGTGGCCGGTAGCGCGGGGCAGATCCAGCAGGTGGTGATGAACCTGCTGCAAAACGGTATCGATGCTGCGGCGGGTGCGGGGCGGGTGCCGCCGCATCTGGAGGTGGTGTGTGAGTGCGAGAGTGCTTCGGCGCAGGGCGATGGCGGCGGCGCGAGCGGTGGCGACAATGCCGAGGCCGGTGCCGACGGCGCCATTGCCCGCCTGCGCGTGCGCGATGACGGGCCGGGCATGTCGCAAGAGCAGCTCTCACGCATCTTCGACCCGTTCTTCACGACCAAGCCGGTCGGCAAGGGCACGGGGCTGGGGCTGTCGATCAGCTATGGGATTGCGGAGCAGCACGGCGGGCGGCTGAGCGGTCGCACGTTGGTTGAAGGCGGGGCGGAGTTCATCTTGGAGCTTCCGCTCGCGGGGTAAGCTGAATTCGTCCTCTCCCCAGAGGGGCATGAGCGCTGGCTTTGCAAGGAGCGAGCTTTGGGCTACCTCAGCCGGTTGTGTCAAGCGACATCAGAAACTGACCCCCGGGGGGGGGCGCCAAGGAATGCCTCCAAGTTGGCGGGTGCTTCAGCCATGCTACCTCGCCGCTCCGCGCCTAGGGAGAAAGAGGATAGTAACGTGGCCATGTTGACTAACACGTCCTTGTTATCTATAGTGGCCACGTTAGGAGCATTCCCAGTGACAGTCGTCGAGCCACCCTCAAATCGTTACAGAGAAGCTGAGTCATCCGTTGCGGACCTGTTCCGGTCCTACGGATGGCGGCCAGACGCTTCGATTGACCGAGGTGGCGGGGGCGCCGATCTAGTCCTCGAAAGAGACGGCCAGCGCTTCGCTGTGGAAGTGAAGGCGCTCGCCGAGGGCCGAGTCGATCGCGTGCTACCGCTTTTGTCCATGGCCATCCTTCAGGCGAAAGCGCATGCACGCGAAGTGGGCGGGGCTGAGCCTCTAGCGGTTCTCTGGGTGGGACACGCCTCGCCCAGCCTCGGAAATCACGTGCGCTCGTTCGCCAAGAACTATGCGGAAGGCGTTTCCGTGGGCGTTGTGGCCGAGAACGGTTTCAGGCACTTCGTCGGGCAACCGTTTGACGAACTGAATGCGGAACCGAAAGGCGAACAGTGGCGCGCCGGCCGCTCGTCCCACCAAGGGGTGAACCTTTTCTCCGACCTGAATCAGTGGATGTTGAAGATCCTTCTCGCCAACGAGATTCCGGACGCTCTGCTGAGCGCTCCGCGAATCAACGTTCGAAATGGCGCCGAGTTGGCGCACGCAGCGGGTGCATCGACGATGAGCGTCTCCCGATTCCTGCAACAGCTCAGGAAAGAGGGTTTTCTCGACGAGCACGCGCGGGGACCCCGACTCGTGAGAAAGGCGGCCCTGTTTGAGCGCTGGCGAGCCGCAGCTCTGCGCCCTGCGCCTGAAATGGCGATGCGATTCGTCTTGCGTGCGCCGGTGCGCGAGCAACTAGAGAACCTCATCGCAAACAAATCGGACGAAGCCTGCCTCGGACTGTTCGCCGCGGCCGAGGAACTGAAGTTTGGCCACGTCAGCGGTGTACCCGCGCATCTCCTTGTTCCCAAGCTGCCGCATGCGGACGACAAGAAGTGGAGGAGTCTGCGCCCGGCCGCCCTTGGGGATGCGCCTGACTTGATTCTTCGGCAGGTGGCCTTTCCCCAATCAGTGTTCCGAGGAGCTGTGCATCGTGATGGATGGGTCGCCTCGGACATCATTCAGACTTGGCTCGATGTTGCAAGTCACCCCGCGCGAGGCGCGGAGCAGGCAGACTTGATCTACGCGAAGTTCCTTCGCCAAATCGTTGAACCAGACGTCCGATGAACGATCTGGAAGCCTTTGTGCGGCTGGCTGAGGCCCTAGCGCCGTGGCGCAGTCAGCTCGTGTACGTCGGCGGATGGGCACACCGAATCCATCGACTTGATCCCAGGGCCAATGCGCCGGCGCATCAAGCGGTGTTCACGAAGGATACGGATCTGGCCTTCAAAGCTGCCGAAGCCATCGAAGGTGATATCAAAGTCGCACTGGAACAAAGCGGCTTCAAGGAACAGCTTTCTGGGGAGTCGAAGCCACCGGTGGCTCACTACACCCTTGGTACGGAGGGCGAAGGCTTCTACGCAGAGTTTCTGACCCCGCTGGCGGGCAGTGGCATCAAGCGAGACGGGAAACCAGATGCGACGCTGGCGAAGGCGGGCATCACAGCGCAGAAGATTCGCCATCTTGACATCCTCCTGGTCGATCCGTGGGTAGTCAAGCTGCAACCCGACAACTCCCCCTTAAAGATGCCGATGGACATCCGGGTCGCCAACCCGCTCGCGTTCATGGTTCAAAAGTTCCTAATCCAAGAGCAGCGTCCGGCAAAGAAGAGGGCGCAGGACATCCTGTACATCTTCGACACCGTCGGCCTGTTCGGAGGCCAGATGACGGCGTTTCAGAAGATGTGGAAGGAGGTCATTGGCCCCGGCCTCGGCAAGTACCGGAATGAGGTAATCAAGCTCAACGAGGCTACCTTCTCGAAAGTGACCGACGATCTCCGCGGCGCGGCCTTGATCCCACAGGACCGCAAGCTGACGGCCGAGGAAATTCAATTAACCTGTCGGTTCGCCTTTGAGCACATCTTCGAAGGCTAGCCAGGGAGGTCGCGACATCGCTGACTGTGACTAAAAGGTCGGGGCATTGATTCGCAAGCTATGCAAAGCCGTGCTGGCGGCCGACAGTCATCTTGAACGCTCTGCGAAAACTATAGTCAACGGTTGACACACGCCGCCGAGTTGCGTCTTGCGGTCGGGTTTCTACGATGGTTTCTATCCATAAGAAGCCGATCACTGTGGGCCACGAGATGGTCGAGCGCGAGACGCGGCTCTGGCACGCGCGCGGGCGAACAGCGATCTGCCGCCGGGCAAGAGCCTAGCGGAGTAGGACCGCCGCAGTGCCCTCCTTGTTCAAGGTGCACGTGATGGCACTGGCTGCCTGTGAGTACTGGGGTCCCGCCCGTAATTGCCGGAAACGGCAGCAGGCCTGACGCCCGCGTGTTGGCCGCGATCGCCGGGACCAAAGACGGCTTCCTGGCAACAGCGGTAACTCATCCGCTCGCAGCCAGCGTCAGCTCCCGCTGCGTTGCTGTCGCTCAGGCCGTAGCAGCGAAGGCCAGAAGAGGGTCGTATCCAGTCGACCCACCCTCCAGCCCGCATGCCTGCTTCCGACCAAGTCCCCGGCTTTCGCGAAATGCCGCAGGAAAGTTTCCCTTCCTCCCTCCCGTCCGTCGGGCGTGACCAGCCAGGTTAGCGCTGATGCCCCAGAGGGGCGAGGGAGCAAGTCAAGCGAGCTTCGGGACCATGACTCCGGCCTCGACCAACGCCGTCGCCGCCTGGATGTCTGGCGCCATCAACCGATCCGTCGCCAAGAA
>JAMFRW010000281.1 GCA_026224975.1 Rhodoferax sp.
AGGTAGTACTGCGGGTTCGTGCACATGCGCAGGAACGACGCGGTCGAGGCTTCGCTCACCTGCGAGTCGCCGAGGTAGACGATGTCGAGCGTGTCGATGCCCGAGGTCTCGAGGGCGATCTCGGCGGCGATATTGCCTTCGGCCCACATGTAGGAATTGGCCGGGCAGAGCGCCAATTGCCTGGCCTTGAACTTCGGCCCGAACTCCTGCTTGAGCATCGCCACCCAGTCCATCTCGCCGGTCGTGTCGAAGTAGTGGCAGCCGGCGTCCAGGCAGGCTTCGACCACTGGCAGCCCGAGCTGCATGAACGGGCCGACGATGTTGATCACGACCTTCTTGCCGGCGAAGAGAGCCGCGAGGGCTTTGCGGTCGTGCGCCACTTCCACGCACTGGTAGTCGGCCCCCTTCAGCTCGGAAACCTTGTCGAGCTCCATCTGCAGGCGAGCGGCGTTGCGGCCGGCTGCGATGAAGGGGATGCCGCGCTCGGCGAGTTTCCATGCGGTCAGCTTGCCGGTGTAGCCGCTGGCGCCGTAGACGATGACTTGAGGGTTCGTGCTCATGATGAAGTCTCCTGGGGTGGTCGGGAAGTGAATCGGAGGGTCGACAGCGATTACGCGCGCCGTTCGGTAAACACACAGTGCGGCTGCGCCTCGAACGCCTCGATCAGAAAGCGCTCCTGCGGCTTCTCGGATGCGGTCTTCGGGATCTGCGGCAGTACCTGGATGTAGCGCGGCACGAAGTTCGCCTCGAGCCGCTCGCGGCACGATCGAAACAGCGCCTGCGGATCGAAGCGTGCAGGGTCGGTCGGCACGACCGCGGCGACCGGATCCTTCTCGCCCGGCACGCCGGAGCGCGCGGTCACGCCATAGACGTAGACGTCGTCGACGTCGGGGCATTCGGCGATAGCCTTCTCGACGAAGGCCGGGTTGATGAAGTCGCCGTTGCAGCGGATGCCGCCGCCCTTGCGGTACTGGAACCAGAGCCAGCCGTCGGGGTCCTCGGTGACGACGTCGCCCATGTGCAGCCAGCCGCCCTCGGTCTTCAGTGCCGAGGCCTGCGGGTTGCCGAAATACTCGACCCTGAAGGCCGAGCCATCGGCGGCGCGGAACAGCAATTCGCCCGGCTCGCCGTGCGCCACGTCGCGGCCTTCGTCGTCGACGATACGGTGCTTCAAGGTCGCGATCGGCTTGCCGATGCTGCCGATCGGGCCGGCGCCGATCGGCTTGACGGTGAGCCCGCCTTCGGCGGCGCCATAGAACTCGAGGATCTGCAGACCGAAGCGCCTTTCGAAGTCGGCCCAGATCGCTTTGGGCATGCCCGCCGAGACGACGAAGCGCACCGGGTTGTCGGCGTCGTCGCGCTTCGGCGGCTCGGCGTAGACCGCGGTGGTCATGCCACCGAGCAGGCTGAAGCTGGTGCAGCCGTAGCGGCGCGTGATATCCCACAGTCGCGACTTCGTGAAGCGGCGCGACAGCACGCAGCGCATGCCCGCCGCGAGTGCGTTGCCGAGCGTCAGCACCTGGGCGTTGGCATGTGTCAGCGACAGGCCGGAGTAGGGCCGGTCATCGCCGCGGTAGCCGAACAGGCGTGACGCAAGCGCGGAGGTCTCGCAGTACCGCTTATGCGTCATCACGATGCCCTTCGGGTCGCCGGTGGTTCCCGAGGTGTAGATCAGCTGCATCGCAGATTCGGGCTCGACCGCGGCGAGCTCGAAGTCGTCGATCGGCGAGGCGAGCAGCTGCGCATAGGGCGCGACGCCGTGTGCCGTCAGCCGTGCGGCGGTCGACTTGCCCTCGTCGGTGGACAAGCCGACCACCCACTTCAGCTGCGGCAGCTGATCGCGGATCTCGGCCAGGTTCGGCAGCGCGTAGTCGGCGGCGATCACGCCGCTGCAGTTCGCGGCCTTCAGCATGTAGGCCAGCTTGTCGCCCTTGGTGCGCGAATCGATCGGCACGAACACCGTACCGGTGACGCCGGCCGCCACCATCGCTTCGACGAATTCGGCGTGGTTGGCCATCAACAGGCCGAAGAGATCGTTCTGTTGCAGGCCCAGGCCACGCAGGGCGGCACCGAGGCGACGCCCGTGGTCCCAGAGCTGCCGGTAGGTGCGGACTTCGTCGGCACGCTGGCCGGCGCCTTCGATCGTCAGCACGTCCAGATCCGGGTTGGATCGCGCACGGTTGCCGATCAGCCCCGCGAACGTCAGATCAGAGTAGGGAGCGCTCATGGCTCACTCCTTTTGCAGCACGGAGATGACGATCGCCGCCACGTCCTTGCCGATAAAGCCGCCGCCGTTCTCGGCCATCGCGGTGCGCGCACCCACCACCTGCCGCGGACCGCAACGACCGCGCAGCTGGTCGACCAGTTCGACGATCTGGCCCGCGCCGGAAGCGCCGATCGGGTGACCCTTGCGAAGCAGGCCGCCGGAAGGGTTGACAGGGATGCGCCCGCCGAGCGACGTGGCGCCGCTCTCGATCAGCGCCACACCTTCGTTCTTCCCGGCCAGGCCCAGGTACTCGTAGTAGATGAGCTCCGCCGGCGAAGAGGCGTCGTGCAGTTCGACGACGTCGAGATCCTGCGGCCCGACTCCAGCTGCGTCATAGGCAAGCTGGGCGGCGTACTCCGGCACGGTCTGTTCGCCGTCCGCATAGTCGAAGCCGGTCGCCAGCACCGACGAGAGCACGCGCACCCGGTCCTTGAGCCCGAGCTGCTTCGCCTTCTTCGCCGAAACCAGCACCAAGGCCGCTGCGCCGTCGCCGATCGGCGAGCACATCAGCAAGGTCAACGGGTCGGAGATCATCTGCGCGCCGAGCACCTCGTCGACGCTGAGCTTCTCCTGGTACTGCGCCTTCGGGTTCAGGCTGCCGTGCACCGAGTTCTTCGCCGACACCATCGCGAAGTGCCGCGCGGTCGCGCCGGTGCGCTGCATGTACGAACGCGCCATGCTCGCGTAAATGTCCATGAACAGCGAGCGCTTGGACCCGGCACCTGCGAGGTCGGTCTTCGCACCGGTGGCGCGCATGTTCTTCTCGAGGTCGGCCAGCACTTGGTCGATCGCTTCGAGGTCCACCGCGCCCTGAAAGACCGAGAAGGTCTTGCGCTTGTCTTCGTTGTAGAGCTTCTCGAAGCCGCAGACCAGGACCACGTCGTAGACGCCGAGCGTGATCATCTGCGCGGCCTGCTGGAATGCCGTGGCCGACGTGGCGCAGGCGTTCTCGACGTTCACCACCGGGATGCGCCCGATGCCGATGCCGCGCAGTACTGCCTCGCCGGGGATCAGCACCTGGCCGGTCGTGACGCCGGCCGCGCCATTGCCCATGTAGGCGGCCTGGACCTGCGACGGCTCGATGCCGGCGTCCTTCAAGGCCTCGTCGATCGCCTCGGCCGCGAGCGACTTGAGTCCGCGGTCGAGGAACTTGCCGAAGCGCGTCATGCCGACACCGGCGACGTAAGCGTTCATCCGCATGGGAGTTCTCCTGGGTTCTAGATTCAAGACAAAGGTCGGCCCATCCGGCTCGAGGGGCGAGCCGGTCGCAAAGGTTCAGCGCATGCTGGTGGCGCGTCAGCGCAGG
>JAMFRW010000282.1 GCA_026224975.1 Rhodoferax sp.
CGACGCTGGCCGATTCGGCTTTTGCCTTCGCCTGCAACTCGCACAACGAGATGACGGTCGCCGCCGGTTTCGGCATCGATTTCATCGCACCGGGCCGGCTGGGTGATGTGCTCACCGCGACCGCTGCTGAAGTGGCGCTGGCCGGCCGCACCGGCGTGTACGACGTGGAAGTGACCAACCAGCGCGGCGAGCGCATCGCGGTCTTCCGCGGCCGATCGCACCGCCTGAAGGGCCGCGCGACTGTCACGCTCGACTGACGCATCCCAACGCACAAGAACACCCCGAGACAGCCCAAGAGCCGCGCCATGCCCGTCAAGACATCCGCACCGCAAGACCTGGAACCCATCGAGCGCGCCAGTCGCGACGAATTGCAGGCGCTGCAACTGAAGCGCCTGCAATGGAGCCTGCGCCATGCGTACGACAACGTGGCGCACTACCGCCAGGCCTTCGAGTCCAAGGGCGTGCATCCGGACGATCTGAAGACGCTGGCCGACCTGGCGCTTTTTCCCTTCACCGCCAAGAAGGATCTTCGCGACAACTACCCCTTCGGCCTGTTCGCCGTGCCGAAAGAGAAGGTTGCGCGCATCCACGCCTCGTCGGGCACGACCGGCAAGCCGACGGTCGTGGGCTACACGCTGAAAGACATCGACACCTGGGCCGATCTGGTGGCGCGCTCCATCCGCGCAGCAGGCGGCCGGCCTGGTGACATGGTGCAGGTGGCTTACGGCTACGGCCTCTTCACCGGCGGGCTGGGGGCGCATTACGGCGCGGAGCGGGCGGGCTGCACGGTGATCCCGATGTCGGGCGGGCAGACCGAAAAGCAGATCCAGCTCATCACCGATTTCCAGCCGCAGATCATCATGGTCACGCCGTCCTACATGCAGGTGCTGATCGAAGAGATGCGGCGCCAGGGCATCGACCCGACCCAAACCAGCCTGAAGATCGGCATCTTCGGCGCCGAGCCGTGGACCGAGGCGATGCGCCGCGAGATCGAAACCCATGCCAACATCGATGCCGTCGACATCTACGGCCTCTCGGAAGTGATGGGCCCCGGCGTGGCGAGTGAGTGCATCGAGACCAAGGACGGCCCGGTGATCTGGGAGGATCATTTCTACCCCGAGATCATCGACCCCGACACCGGCGAAGTGTTGCCCGATGGCGAAGAAGGTGAACTCGTCTTCACCACGCTGACCAAGGAAGCGCTGCCCGTCGTGCGCTACCGCACCCGCGACCTCACGCGGCTCCTGCCGCCCACCGCCCGCAGCATGCGCCGCATCGGCAAGATCGTGGGCCGCAGTGATGACATGCTCATCATCCGCGGCGTGAACGTCTTCCCCACGCAGATCGAGGAGATCGTGCTCCAGCACGGGCGGCTTTCGGGGCAGTACCAACTGGTGGTGACGCGCGAGGGCAATCTCGATGCGATCGAGGTGCGCTGCGAGTTGCTGCCCGAAGTGGCCGCGTCCGACGCCGCGCCCATTGGCGCCTGGCTGCAGGACCGCATCAAGACCCACGTGGGCATCAGCACCGTCGTGACCGTCGGCCTGCCCGACACGCTGGAGCGCACGCTGGTTGGCAAGGCCAGACGCGTGATCGACCAACGCAAGCGCTGAGTCGCGGCGTCACCCGACAACACAAGGACAAGGCAAGGACACCGCATGTACACACAAGCCATGGACACCATCGGCAAGGACGGCAACGCCGAGCCCAAGGCGCCGTTGCGCTCGGCCGACGACCTGCTCGCCGAAGCGCCGTTGCAGCAGCGCTTCGATGCGGCCATCGACGCCGGCGACTTCATCGAAGCCAAGGACTGGATGCCCGAGCACTACCGCAAGACGCTGGTGCGGCAGATCAGCCAGCACGCGCACTCCGAGATCGTCGGCATGCTGCCCGAAGGCAACTGGATCAGCCGCGCGCCCACGCTCAAGCGCAAGGCGATCCTGCTCGCCAAGGTGCAGGACGAAGCCGGCCACGGGCTCGACCTCTATGCCGCGGCCGAAACGCTGGGCACCTCGCGCGACCAGATGCTCGAGGCGCTGCATTCCGGCAAGGCCAAATACAGCTCGATCTTCAACTACCCCACGCTGAGTTGGGCCGACATGGGCGTGATCGGCTGGCTGGTCGATGGCGCGGCCATCATGAACCAGGTGCCGCTGTGCCGCTGCTCCTATGCGCCGTATGCGCGCGCCATGATCCGCGTCTGCCGTGAGGAGAGCTTCCATCAGCGCCAGGGTTTCGAGGCGCTGTTGACGATGATGACGCATGGCACTCCGGCGCAAAAGGAGATGGTGCAGGACGCCGTCAACCGCTGGTGGTGGCCGAGCCTGATGATGTTCGGCCCGGCCGATGCCGACTCGCCCAACTCCGAACAATCGATGCGCTGGGGCATCAAGCGCCTGAGCAACGACGCGCTGCGCCAGAAGTTCGTCGATGCCACGGTGGAGCAGGCCCGCACGCTGGGCGTGACCATGCCCGACCCGGATCTGAAGTGGAACGAGGAATGCCAGCAGCATGACTTCGGCGCCATCGACTGGGCCGAGTTCTGGCAGGTCGTCGGCGGCGAAGGGCCGTGCAACCGCGAGCGGCTCGGCGCGCGTGTGAAGGCTTGGGACGAGGGTGCCTGGGTGCGCGACGCCGCGCTGGCGCATTCACGCAAGCAGGCTGCCCGCGTCGCTACCGCACAAGTGGCCGCCTGAGCACTGACCGATCAAGGAATCAACATGAGCACAAGCAATACAGAACGAGAGTGGCCGCTGTGGGAAGTCTTCGTCAGAAGCAAGGCCGGCCTGGACCACAAGCACTGCGGCAGCCTGCATGCGGCCGACCCGAAAATGGCGATCCAGCTCGCGCGCGATGTCTACACGCGGCGGCAGGAAGGCACCAGCATCTGGGTGGTGCGCTCCGACCAGATCGTGGCCAGCGACCCGGCCGACAAAGGCATGTTCTTCGACCCGATGGAAGACAAGGTGTACCGCCACCCCACCTTCTACGAGTTGCCCAAGTCGCTGGACCACATGTAGAGCCCACCCCCGGAGCGCCAGCGGCCCGGCAAAGCCGGCTCCGCGGCGTCCGCTTGATTCGCGCCAGTCGACTTCATGAACGAAAGATCGCATCCATGACCGCTTCGATCCAACTGCAGCGTGCGCCCGACGTGCAGTACCTGCTGCGCCTGGGCGATACCTGCCTGATCCTCGCGCAGCGGCTCGCCGAATGGTGCGGCCATGCGCCCATCCTCGAAGAAGACATCGCCATGAGCAACATGGCGCTCGACCTGGTCGGGCAGGCGAGGGCGGTGCTCACGCGTGCCGGTGAACTCGAAGCCGTGAGCGGCGGCGCGGGTCATGACGAAGACCAGCTTGCCTTTCTGCGGGACGAGCGTGATTACTTCAACCTCACCTTGGCCGAATTGCCGCGTGGCGATTTCGCTTTCACCGTGTTGCGCAATCTGGCGATGTCGACTCTCTTGAAGCTGCTCTGGGAGCGACTGGTCGCGTCCAGTGATCCGGAGCTGTCGGCCATCGCCGGCAAGGCCGTGAAAGAAGCGCGCTACCACCAGCAGCACGCCGCCGATTGGGTCGTGCGACTGGGCGATGGCTCGGAGGAATCCGCACGCCGCATGGCCGAGGCGATGCGCACCCTCTGGCCCTACACCGCCGAGATGTTCGAGGCCGATGCAATCGATGAGCACGCTGTGGCCACAGGCCTGGGCCCGCGCTGGGCCGATCTGCGCGACGCCTGGCAGGCGGAGGTGAACGGTGTGCTGGCCGAAGCGGACGTGGCCGTGCCCAAGCCATCGGCCTTTCGCAGCACCGGCAAGCAGGGCCGGCACAGCGAGCACATGGGCTACATCCTGGCCGAGATGCAGCACTTGCAGCGCAGCTTTCCGGGGGGTGTGTGGTGAGTGCCGTGGTGATGACCGATGACACGATCGTCGATGACGCGAACGACGTGCTCGCCCGCACCTGGGCCGTGCTCGATACCGTGCTCGACCCGGAAGTGCCGGTCGTTTCGCTGCGCGAACTCGGCATCGTGCGTGATGTCGAATGCGCTGACGACGGCATCGTCGTCGTGCTCACGCCCACGTATTCAGGCTGCCCCGCGACCGAGCTGATCCAGCAGAACGTGGTCACCGCGATGGAGGCGGCCGGCCTCGGCCCCGTTCGCATCCGCATGCAGCGCGCGCCGGCGTGGACGACAGACTGGATCACCGCCGAAGGGCGCCGCAAGATGCAGGACTACGGCATCGTGCCGCCGTCGCACATCGACGTGTCGCAAGGCGTGCCGATTCGCCTTGTTCCCCGTATCGTGGCTCGTGGCAAAACCGCAGCGCTTGATTGCCCGCGATGCCACAGCGCCAACACCGAGCGCCTCTCCGCGTTCGGCTCCACCGCCTGCAAATCGCTCTACCGCTGCATCGCTTGCGGCGAGCCCTTCGAATACTTCAAGCCGATCTGATGAGCAGCCACTTTCACGCATTGCGGGTCAAGAGCGTCGAGCCCGACACCGACGAAGCCGTCATCGTCTCATTCGCGGTGCCCGACGAGCTTGCGCAAGACTTCCGCTTCACCCAAGGCCAGCATCTCACGCTGCGCGAAATCATCGGTGGCGCCGAGCAGCGGCGCTCCTATTCGATCTGCGCCGGCACCGATGACGGCGAGTTGCGCGTGGGCGTTCGCAAGGTGCCGGGCGGCGTGTTCTCCAACTGGCTGCACGGCACGTTGAAGGCCGGTCACAGCATCGAGGTGCTGCCGCCGGAGGGCCGCTTCTTCGTGCCGCTGGCACCGGCCGAATCGCGCCACTACCTGGGCATTGCCGGCGGCAGCGGCATCACGCCGATCCTCTCGATCATGAAGACGGTGCTGGCCCGCGAGCCGCACTCGCGCTTCACGCTGATCTACGGCAACCGCCGCCAGAAGTCGACCATGTTCAAGGAGGAACTGGAAGACCTCAAGAACCGCTACCTCACGCGCCTGGTGCTGCACATGGTGTTCTCGCAGGAGCAGATGGATGTGCCGCTGAACGGCGGGCGCTTGAACCGCGAGAAGATCGGCGAGTTCTTCGAAGGCTTGATCGCCCCGGGGCAGATCGACCATGCCTTCGTCTGCGGCCCGCACGGCGTGAACGACGAGGCCGAAGCCGCCTTGCTCGCCGCCGGCGTGCCGGCCGAACGCATCCACATCGAGCGCTTCGGCGTGCCGCTGCCGGCCGGTGGCGCGGTGCCGGTGCCGCAGCCGCGCGAAGGCGACGCGGCGCAGGCCACCATCGTGATCGTGCGCGATGGCCTGAGCCGCGAGATCGAGTTCCGTGCCGAGCACCCGAGCATCCTCGATGCCGCGGCCGATGCCGGGCTCGAAGTGCCGTTCTCGTGCAAGTCGGGCGTGTGCTGCACCTGCCGCGCCAAGCTGCTCGAAGGCGAAGTGCGCATGGAGCGCAACTTCGCCCTGGAGAAGCACGAAGTCGCCGCCGGCTTCGTGCTGACTTGCCAATCGCATCCGCTCACCGAACGGGTCGTGCTCTCGTTCGACGAGCGCTGAGCAAGCCACACATGCCGCGCGGGCGCGCTGCCAACTACGAGACCACACGCGAGCAGATCCTCGCGCGGGCGGCGGAGTTGTTCGCGCAGCAGGGTTACACCGCCACTTCGATGAACCAGGTGGCCACGGCCTGCGGCGTCTCCAAGCCTTCGCTCTACCACTATGTGCGCGACAAATACCAACTGCTGGTCGAGATCGCGCAGGACCACATCGCGCGCTTGAAGGCGCTGGTCGCGCAAGTCAACGCCGAGGCCGCTGCCACACCCGAAGCGCGCGTTCGCCGCTTGATCCAGGTCTTTATCGCCGCCTATGCCGATTCGCAAGCCGCACATCGTGTGCTCACCGAAGACGTGAAGTTCCTGAACGACGCCGACCGTGACCGCATCCTGAACGGCCAGCGCGAAGTCGTCGCCGCCTTCGCCGAAGCCATCGCCGCTGCCCGCCCCGAACTGCGATCGGCGCAGATGGACAAGCCGCTCACCATGCTGCTCTTCGGCATGATGAACTGGATGTTCACCTGGCTGCGCACCGATGGCGCGCTCACCCATGCCGCCATGGGGCCGGTGGTGGCCGATTTGTTCTTCGGCGGTCTCCCAGCGGTGCAACTCTCGTGTCCAATCGCGAACCCGCAAGCCGCGCCAACGCGGCGGCCCACCAAGCGCAGACCCACAACCTCGACCCTTTCCAACGCCGAACCTCACCCCTGACCGGAGACACACAACATGAACTTCAAGAAGACGCTGATTGCCCTGACCGCCGCGCTGGCCGCCACCACGCTGGCGCATGCCGACATCAATGTGGGCGTGACCGTTTCGGCCACCGGGCCGGCCGCGTCGCTCGGCATTCCCGAGAAGAACACCATCGCGTTGATGCCGCAGACCATCGGCGGGCAGAAGGTCAACTACATCGTGCTCGATGATGCCTCCGACACCACGCAAGCCGTCTCCAACGCGCGCAAGCTGGTCACCGAAAGCAAGGTCGATGTGATCCTGGGCTCGACCACCACGCCCAACTCGCTGGCGATGATCGATGTGGCTTCGGAATCGCAAACGCCGATGATCTCGATGGCGGCTTCGGCGCGCATCGTCGATCCGGTCGATGCCAAGAAGAAGTGGGTCTTCAAGACGCCGCAGAACGACATCATGATGTCGCTCGCCATCGCGACCAGCATGGCCGATTCGGGCGTCAAGACGGTGGGCTTCATCGGCTTTGCCGATGCCTACGGCGAAGGCTGGTTCCAGGAATTCGGCAAGGCCGCAGCCTTGAAGGGCCTGAAGATCGTGGCGGACGAGCGTTACGCCCGCAACGACACATCGGTGACCGGCCAGGTGCTGAAGCTTGTCGCCGCCAAGCCCGATGCGGTGCTGATCGCCGGCTCCGGCACACCGGCCGTGCTGCCGCAGCGCGCGCTCCGCGAGCGCGGCTATGCCGGCAAGTACTACCAGACCCACGGCGTGGCCAACAACGACTTCCTGCGCGTCGGCGGCAAGGATGTGGAGGGCACGCTGCTGCCTTCCGGCCCGGTGCTGGTGGCGGCGCAACTGCCGGCCACGCACCCGGTGAAGAAGTCGGCGACCGAGTACGTGGCCAAGTACGAGGCCATGTATGGCAAGGGCTCGGTCTCGACCTTCGGCGCGCACGCCTGGGATGCCGGCATGCTGATGCAGGTGGCGGCCGCCAAGGCACTCGGCAAGGCCAAGCCCGGCACGCCGGAGTTCCGCGCCGCCTTGCGTGATGCCCTCGAAGCCTCGAAAGACGTGACCGGCGCGCACGGCATCTTCAACATGTCGCCGACCGACCACCTGGGCCTGGACCAGCGCGCGCGGGTGATGGTGAAGATCGAAAACGGCGCATGGAAATACCAGCCTTGATCTTTCGGACCTTGACCTCCCGGCACTGACAGACCAAACCTGACCCGAGCACCGGCCATGACCCAACCCACCACACTGCAAAGCTTCATCGCCGGCCGCTGGCTCGGCGCCACGCCGGCCGTGGCGCTGCACAGCGCCGTGAATGGCCGGCTCGTCCACCACACGCATGTCGAGACCATCGACTTCGGCGAGGCGCTGCACCACGCGCGTGGCACGGGCCTGCCTGCGCTGATGGCGACGGATTTCCAACAGCGCGCCGCGCGCCTCAAGGCACTGGCGGCCTATTTGACCGAGCGCAAGGAACAGCTTTACGCCATCTCGGCCCACACCGGCGCCACGCGCGCCGATGGGTGGATCGACATCGAAGGTGGCACCGGCACGCTCTACGCCTATGCGGCCATGGGCAGCAACGAGCTGCCCTCGGGCAACCTGGTGCACGAAGGCCCGGCCATCCCGCTCGGCAAGAAGGGCGGCTTTGCCGGCACGCACATCCTGGTGCCGCGCGGTGGTGTCGCAGTCCACATCAACGCGTTCAACTTTCCCGTGTGGGGCATGCTGGAGAAGTTCGCACCGAGCTTTCTGGCGGGCATGCCCTGCGTCTTCAAGCCGGCTACGGCGACGAGTTACCTGACCGAAGCGGCGGTGCGGCTGATGGTCGAGTCGGGCCTGCTGCCGGCCGGCAGCCTGCAACTGGTGATCGGCGGCACCGGCGACCTGCTCGACCGTCTGCAAGGGCAGGATGTGGTCAGCTTCACCGGCTCGGCGGACACGGCCACCAGGCTGCGTACCAACCGCAATCTGGTCGCCAACAGCGTGCCCTTCAATGCCGAAGCCGATTCGCTCAACTGCGCGATCCTGGGGCCGGACGTGTCGCCCGACGACGAGGAGTTCGAGCTCTTCGTCATGAAGTGGCGCGCGAGATCACCACCAAGGCCGGGCAGAAGTGCACCGCCATCCGCCGCGCGATCGTGCCGCGCCAGCACCTGGATGCGGTCGCCAGCAAGCTACGCGATCGACTGAAGAAGGTCGTCGTTGGTGATCCCGCGATAGAAGGCGTGCGCATGGGCGCGCTCGCGTCCAAGGACCAGCAGCGCGATGTGGCCGAGCGCTTGGCGTTGCTGGCGCAGGGCAACGAGATCGTCTTCGGCGCGGCCGATGGCTTCGAACCGGTGGGCGAGGGCGTGGCCGAGGGCGCGTTCTTCGCGCCGACGCTGCTGCTGTGCCGCGATGCCTTCGCCAACAACGCCGTGCACGATGTGGAAGCCTTCGGCCCCGTCAGCACGCTGATGCCCTACGACGACTTCGACGAGGCGCTGGCGCTGGCCGAACGGGGCCGCGGCAGCCTGGTGGGCACGCTGGTCACGCGCGATCCGCATCTGGCGGCGCACGCCGTGAGCCGCCTCGCCGCGCTGCATGGCCGCATCCTGGTGCTCGATCGCGACGCCGCCGCCGAATCCACCGGCCACGGCTCGCCGCTGCCGTCCCTGAAGCACGGCGGCCCGGGCCGCGCCGGCGGGGGCGAGGAGCTGGGCGGCATCCGCGCCGTCAAGCACTATCTGCAGCGCGCCGCGGTGCAAGGGTCGCCCACGATGCTGGCGGCCGTCACCGGCGAGCACGTCAAGGGCGCCGCGGTGCACGAGTCGGCGATCCACCCGTTCCGCCACGCGTTCGAGGACCTGACCGTCGGCGATTCGCTGCTGACGCATCGTCGTACCGTCACCGACGCCGACATCGTCGCC
>JAMFRW010000283.1 GCA_026224975.1 Rhodoferax sp.
CACTGCCGTCTCCGCTACGAAGCCCAAGTCCGCGAGTTCGGCACGCGCCGCCAAGCTGGTGCGGGTGCCGAGCAAGCGTGTCGCGGTGAAGGCCGTCAAAGCGGTCAAGACTGCCAAGGTCGTCGAGGCCGTCAAGGCGGTGCCCGAAGCCACGAAAGAAGGCGTGAGCACATCGAATGGCGCCGCGCGCAAGCGCACGCGCAAAGCCGTGACGGCCGCCAGCGTCAGCCGCGCCGCCTGATCAGCGGGTTCGGCGGCGTGGCCGATACCGCTCGGTTCAGGGCGTCAAGCCGCCACGCTCCGCTGCCACACCACACAGCGGTTGTTGGCCGGCATCGCGCGCTCTTCCAGCAACGTCAAACCCGCGGCCCTCGCCAGCGCATCGACGGCTTGCAGATCGCGGATGCCGCGCTTGGGGTCCATCGCTCGCAGCGTCGCATCGAAGGCCTCGTTGCTCGCGCTGCTGAACCGCCCATCGTCGTTGAACGGACCGTAGACGATCAACAGCGCGCCCGTGTTCATCACGCCCGGCAGGGCATCGAACAGCCGCTGCACTTCCGGCCAGCCCATGATGTGCAGCGTGTTCGCGGTGAACAGTGCGTCGTATCCGGATTCGGCCGCGTTGCCGATGGCATCGCGCGCAACACGCGGCCAGTCGTCGTTGTTCACATCGAGCGTGATCGGCGCCGGCGTGTTCGCCAACGCCGCCTCGTCCAGCCACAGGCGGATGCCCGGCAGATGTGCGTCTACATCGGCCGTCTGCCAGCGCAGATGCGGCAACGCCGCCGCAAAGTGCACCGCATGCTGCCCGGTGCCGCTGCCGATTTCGAGCACCGTCCGGCGATCCATCAAGCGCTCGCGCAGCACCGCCAGAATCGGCTCGGCGTTTCGCTCGCAAGCGGGAGAGTAAGGTTTGTCCATGCGGCGATTTTGAGGGCGGAGCCGTCTGCCACGTGACATCCCCCGCGCCGCCGCCCCGTTAAAGTACCGCGATGACCCGCCCCCTCATTGCTCTGGACGCCGATGGCGTGTTGCTCGACTTTCATCTGGGCTACGCCTCGGCGTGGCAGCGTGCGTTCGGGGCGCATCCGCGGGAGCGCGATCCGCTGGCTTACTGGCCGATCGACCGTTGGGAAGTCGACCGGCTCGACGAGCCCGGGCGGGTGACGTTTCGTGCGGCGTTCGACGAGCATTTCTGGGCCACCGTGCCGGCGATCGACGGGGCGGTCGATGCGTGCCATCGGCTGCGTGGCGCGGGCTTCGACCTGATCTGCGTTTCGGCCCTCGACCTCGAATTCGAGGCGGCCCGTCTGCGAAACCTGCGCGAGCTTGGCTTCCCGATCGAGCGC
Organism: Rhodoferax sp.; assembly: GCA_026224975.1. Classification (GTDB taxonomy): domain Bacteria; phylum Pseudomonadota; class Gammaproteobacteria; order Burkholderiales; family Burkholderiaceae_C; genus LMDS01. The sequence continues at coordinate 1,350 of JAMFRW010000283.1, forward strand.
GTGATCGCGACCGGCAATGCCGCCGGCGAACGCAGCCCCAAGGCCGACGTGATCGCGTCGCTGAACCCGATCGCCTTCGTCGACGACTACCTGCCTTACTTGCGCGGCATGCCGGCCGAGGTGCACACGGCGCTGGTGCTGCGCGCGCCCAACGGCAGCCCGAACACGGGGGCCGACATGTCGCTCGCCAAATCGGTCCACCAGGATCTGGCGGAGTTCACCAACCACTGGCTCGCGCGCTGAAGCGAGGACAAGCCCGCCGCAGCCCTACTTCCGCTGCTGATCCAGCGTCGGCGGTGGCGTGTAGCCCAGCTCGCGCGCCCGGGTTTCCCAGCGCGCGGCCGGTTGCGGCTGGTCGATGCGGCGATAGTGCAAGGCCACGTCGTAACTCGCGATGCCGTTGCCGAGTTCGGCGGCGTATTGCATCCAGCCTTCGTAGCGTGAGGCGTTGGGGCCGGAGGCGTCGCTGGTGCGCCAGCGCTGGCCGATGCGGGCCGCGGCGTCCTTGTCGCCGCGGCCGGCCTTGATCACGTCGGCGGCATAGGCCTCGCCGAGGTCAGGCTGGGCCTGGAAGGAACTGCGGTAGAGGCGAATGTCGTTGCGCTGGAGAATGCGCGCGGCGTCGGCCGCACCGTCGCGCGCCACGAGCGCACTGCCGGCCAAGCGGCTGTTGGGGTACTGCTGCAGGAACTGGTCAGCGAGCTTGTAGGTTTCGGGCGCCCAGACGCTCTGGCTCAGGCGCTTGAAGTCGGTTTCTTCGTCGGCGCTGGCGAAGCGTGTCTTGCCCGACGCGGCAGCGGCGGCCACCGCGGCACGCGGCGCGAGTGGCACGGCGAGCTGCACGTTTTCGGCAATGAACGGGAACTGCGCGAGCTTGCGCACCGCCTCGACCGGGTGGCCGAGCATGGTCTTCTGCACGTCGAGCTTGACGAGCCTGAAGAGGTCCGAAAAGCTGATTTCGTCGGACGCGGTGTTGAGCAGCTTGACCAGCGACTCGGTGTAGAAGGTGTTGCGTTTTTCGTCCGACGGCGCCAGCGCGGGCTTGCCGGCGCCGGTGGAAAACGCGATCAGACAACCGGCCGGCGCCTCGACCTGGTTCAGGCCATCGTTGCCCAGCACAGCCGCGCGGATCGAGGTGCGGCAGGCATCCACCACCGCCACGGTGAGGCCGCCTGGCCGCTTGGGCAGGCGCGCCATCACGTCGGCGAAGAGCACCACGCTGCCCTTGACGATCTGCTCCGAGGCGGCGGCGTTGCGCGGCTCGGGGTCGATGCGGGCGGCGACCAGCAGGTTTTCGGCATCGATCTGGATCCCGTGGCCGGTGAAGTAAAAAAGCGCCACGCCATCGGGCGGCAGCGCCTGCACTTTTTGCGCGAAGGCATCGATCAATTGGGTGGAGGCGCCGCGATCGAGGTCGACGCCGTCCATCACGGTGAATGCGCGCTTCTCCAGCGCCGCCTTCATGTCTCGCACGTTCTTGTGGATGGGTGGCAGGTCGTGGCCGCCGGGGTATTCCTGGTTGCCGATCAGCAGGGCGATGCGGTCGCCCGAGGCCTTGACGGCGGTGATGGTGCTGTTGTCCGCCGCAGCAGTGGCGGCAGCGGCTGGCGGAGTCGCCGCGGGCTTGGCTGGCGCGGCTTTGGGCGCATCGGGGTACGCGCCTTGCGCGAGCGCCTTGCCCAGCGGGCCGAACGTGAAGGCTGCTGCCAGCGGTGCCTGGCAGACGCGGCGGCGCGACCAACTGGCCGGCGCCCGGCGGCGCCTGTGATCGATCGGTTTCGAATCTGTCATGAAATTCCCGGCTTGCTGCGCTCGACGTTGGCCCGTGGCGGGCCGCGAATCGTCACCGAATGTACACAACGGCACTCGGCCCTCATGCCATGATGTTTTCGGCTGCTGCCGCGCGGTATGCGCAGCAGTTCGCCATCGCCCCCCGCTTATCGGCCGACCACCTTGCGCAGCGCGCCCATCACGCTGCTCACCTTCGTTTTGGGAGGCGCATCGGCGCAGCGCAGTTCCCCTTCCTTCGGTGAGCAAGAGACCGGCGGCTTCACGCCGTCGCTGCCTACCGTCGCCGGCCGGCCGGGGCCGACTTCGGCGATCACCCCGGAGCGCAGCCGCACGGCGACGTTCTCGGTGCGCACCGCCTCTTCGAAGCGCTGCCGGCGAGCTTCTTCGCTGACCGACGCCGCCGCCGACAACGCGCCGCTCTTTTGCGGCGTGTCCGGCGAGAAGCCGTTGTAGTAGACCGGAATCTCGGTCAGCACACCGGCACCGTCGTTGAAAAATCGGTAGCCGCTGGCCGCCAGCGACACCTGGGGCCCGGTCAGGAAGACCGACGTATCGCCTTGCCGGCCGGCCAGCGGCAGCACCTGCATGAAGCCGGCGCTGAAGATGCCCGGGATCGGCCCATCTGTCAGGTCGCCGATCCGGGTGGCGATGCCCACCGTCGGGCTGCCGAAGGGCAGGGTGCCGGTGAAGGCGCCGGGCAGCAGCGTGATCCGCAGGCCTGGCGTCGATGCGTTGGTGCCGCCGCCCAGGCCATCGTTGTAGGGCAGGCGCGCGACGATGGTGCCGCCGTTGTCGGTGGCGAGCGTGTTCGCGCTGATGCGGACCAGGTCGGCTTCGAGGCCGCTGTTCTGCGCGGTGGCCGCCGGCCCCACGTGGATCGCATCGCCCGCGACGGTGATGCGGCTCAGGCCATTGACCACGCCGCCCGGCACGTTGGCCGGCGCGCCCGTGACGGTCGCCGCGAGGGCCGTCCACGGCGTGCCCGCCGTGCCGCTCACGGCCGAGAAAGCGCCCTGGAAGTTGTTCGCCTCGTTCGCAAACGTCATCGAGCCCTTGTTCGGCGCAAGGAAGGCCAGTGACGAACCGGCCGCGGTGGTGATGGCACCGCCGGTCTGCGTGATGACGTCGGATGCCTCGGCCACCGGCGTTCTGCCGTCCGGCCCGAGGATGGAGCCGGGCACCTTGCCTTCTTCGACCACCAGCGCATAGCTGGCCGGCGCGGCATTGGCCGTCAGGGTGAACGTGCCGCCGAGCAGCGAGAAGTTGCCCGAGAGCGTGAGCAGACCGGCCTGGAGGGTGGACGCGCCACCGCCCACTGACACCGTGCCCAGCGTGAGGTCGTTGAACGCGCCCGCAGACGTGGTGCCGGCGGAGAGCTTCACCTCGTTGCCGATGTTCAGCGAGAGCGGTTGAGCGCCCCAGGTGTTGCTCGCGTTCTCAGCGGCAAGGTTGAGCGCCGTGAGCGTGATCGGCTGGGTCGTGGCCACGCTGACCGCGCCGGTGTAGCTCTGATTGCCCGATGTCGTCACCGAGCCGTTCAGCGTGACCGTGCCGGGCGCATCGATCGACGCGACCGTTTCGTCGCCACCGAGAACGAGCTTTGCGCCGGCCACCACGGTCACCGCGCTTGCATCCGGCAACTGGTTGCCGCCGGCCGTGGCCAACGTGCCAGACGTGATGGTCGTCGCGCCGGTGTAGCTGTTGAGCGGGCTCGACAGCGTGAGCGTGCCGCTGCCTGCCTGTTCTAGCGCACCGCTGCCGCCGATCGCGTTGGCGACCGTTGCGGCATCGCTGCGCACGAAGCGCAGCGTGGCGTTGTCGGTCACGGCGCCCGTGCCCAGACTGCCGGTCGTACCGCCGCTGCCGATCTGCAGCGTGCCGGCGCCGATCGTCGTCGTGCCGGCGTAGCTGTTGTTGCCGTTGAGGATCAGCGTGCCCGTGCCCGACTTGGCCAGCGCGCCCGCGCCGGTGATCGTGCCGGAGTAGGTGGTGTCGGCCGTGCCGCCGGCGGTCAGCGAGGTGGCCACGTCGATGACGGCGCTGCCGTTCGGTGTCTGCCCGGTCTTGTCGGCGATGGAGACCACGGTTTCGTTGCCGCCGACCGCCAGGCGCGCGCCATTGGCGACCTGCACGGTGCTGGCGTCGGCCAGCCGCTCGTCGCCGATGGTGGCCAGCGTGCCGGCCTCGACCAGCGTGACGCCGCCGTAGCTGTTGGCGCCGGCGAGCCGCAGCGTGCCCGCGCCGTCTTTCGTCAAGCCGTTGGGGCCGGTGCCGGAGATCACGCCGCCGAAGCTCGTGTCGGTTGCGGCGGCCAGGCTCTTCACCGTCAAGGCATTGGCGCCGAGCGCGATGCTCGCCGTGCCGTCGGCCGTTTGCCCGGCCTGGTCGGCGATCGAGGCAACTGTTTCGTTGCCGCCGAGTTGCAGTGTGGCGCCGTTGGCGACCTGCAGTGCGCTGGCATCGGCGAAGCGCTCGCTGCCGATGGTCGCGAGCGTGCCAGCGGCTACCAACGTCGTGCCGGTGTAGGTATTGGCGCCCGCCAGCCGCAGCGTGCCCGCGCCGGCCTTGGTGAGCGCATCGGCGCCGGTGCCGGAAATCACACCGCTGAAAGTGGTGTCGTTGGTGGCATCGGCATTCGCCACCGTCAGCAGATGCGTGCCGAGCTGGATCTGCGCGCTGCCGTCGGCGGCCTGCCCGGTCTTGTCGGCGATGGATGCCACGGTCTCCGAGCCGCCGAGCGCAAAGGTCGCGCCGTTGGCGATCTGCACCGTGCTGGCATCGGCCAGTCGCTCGTTGCCGACGGTCGCGAGCGTGCCCGCGTTGACGATCGTGCTGCCGGTGTAGGTGTTGGCGCCCGCCAGCCGCAGCGTGCCAAGGCCCTCCTTGACGAGCGCGTCGGCACCGGTGCCGGAGATGACGCCGCCGAAGGTGGTGTCCGTTGTTGCCGCCAGGTTGCGCACCGTCAGCACATGCGTGCCGAGCAGCACTGCTGCCGTGCCGTCGGTCGTCTGGCCGATGACGTTGGCGAGCGACGCCACCGTTTCCGAGCCGCCGAGCGAGAGCGTGCCGCCGTTGCCGATTTGCAGCGCGGCACTGTCGGCGATGCGTTCGTCGGACGCCGTGGCCAGCGTGCCGCCCTGCACCGAGACGATGGGTGCGGAGAGAGAGCCATCGGCCGCGACTGTCAGCGTGCCGCCGGTCACGGTGGCCGTGCTCGCCGCCGAGGTCGCCGCATGCAGCGTGCTCGCACCCGTGCTCGTCAGCGTGTTGGCACCCAGCGTGATGTTGACCGTGCCACCGTCGAGTGACGCGGCTGTGGCCGCCAGGCTGCCGGTGCCGCCCAGGCTGCCGAGCAGCGTGAAGGCGCCGATGCTCTCCGCGCCCGCCAACTGCAGGCTCGCGCCGGTGGCGATGTTGATGGCCGAAGTGCTGCCGATCTGGCCGCTGGCGGTGGTGATCAAGCTGCCGGCTTGCACATCGATCAGCGGGGAGGTAAGTGAACCGGCGGTGATGGTGAGGCTGCCGGATTGCACAGTGGCCGATGTCGTCGCCGTGATCGCCGCACCGATCGACGAGGTGCCGAAGCTGGTGAGCGTGGTCGTCGTCAGCGGCGAATCGAGCGAGCCGTCGGCGATGGTCGTGCCGCCGTTGGTGCGCAGGCTGCCCGGGCCGGTGATGCGGCCGCCGAGCGAGAGCGCGGACACGGTTTCGATCCCGCCGAGTTGCAGCGTGGCACCTGTCGCGATGTCTAGATTGCTGGTGTCTCCGATGCGTTCGTCGCTGGCGGTCGCGAGCGTGGCACCGCCTTCGACGCGCACTGTCGGTGCGCTCAGGCTGCCGGTAGGGCTGAGTGTCAAGGTGCCGGATGCGACGGTCGCATTCGTGCTGGCCTTCACCTCCGCGGCGATCAGCGAGGCGCCGGTGCTGGTGAGCAGCGGTGTTGCCAGATTGCCGCGAACCTCACCGCCGCTCAGGCTGGCCGAGGTGCTGGCGGTCAGCGTGTCGGTGCCGCTGGCGATGAGCGTGCCTGAGAGCGCGAGGCTGGTGAGGGTGTCGCTGCCACCGAGGGCCAATGTTGCGCCGGTGGCGACCTGCAGCGCCGACGCATCGCCGATGCGGTCGGCCGCCGAAGTGGCCAGCGTGCCGCCGAGGACGGAGATCGACGGCGCCGAGAGCGTGCCCGTCGCACCCACGGTCAGCGTGCCCGAGTTCACCGTGGCCGAGGTGGAGGCCACCACGTCGGCCAGGATCGCCGAACTGCCGCTGCTGGCGAGCAGCGGCGTCGCCAGCGCGGTGCTGATGGTGCCGCCGGCCAGCGTGGCCTGCGTGGAGGCGGTCAAGGTGTCGGCGGGCGAAGTGCCTGCCAGTGTGCCGGAGAGCGCGAGGTTGGCGATGGTGTCGCTGCCGTTGAGTCTGAGCGTGGCGGGCGTGGCGACGGTGACCGTGGCGCTATCTGCCAGACGGTTGGCCGCGCCCAGCGTCAGCGTACCGGTGTTCACATCGACGATGGTGGCCGCGGAGCTGCCGTTGAGCGCGGAGGCGCCGGTGCTGGTCAGCGTGCCCGCACCGAGATTGGCGTTCGCGGTGCCACCGGCCAGCGCGTAGGTGGCTGCCGTCAGTGTGTCGGTCGCAGC
>JAMFRW010000284.1 GCA_026224975.1 Rhodoferax sp.
CACCGACCTCGAGAGGAATGCGAATGGTGCGACCGTGCTGCTGGACGGCGCGTTGTAAGGCCTGACGAATCCACCAGGTGGCGTAGGTCGAGAACTTGAATCCGCGGCGGTATTCGAACTTCTCCACCGCCTTCATCAGGCCACAGTTGCCTTCCTGGATCAAATCGAGGAAGTGCATGCCGCGGTTGGTGTACTTCTTGGCGATCGAGATCACGAGGCGCAGGTTGGCCTCGATCATTTCGCGCTTGGCATCGCGCGAGGCGCGTTCGCCTTCGCTCATGCGCTTGCCGATGGCCTTGAGTTCGTCGAGCGGCACCACGGCTTGCGCCTGCACTGCTGCGAGCTTGGCCTGGAATTCTCGGATCGTCGGGCCGTGGCGGCGCAGCGCGGCGCCGTAAGTGACCTTCGGGCGCGCGGCTTCGGCCTCGACCCAGCCGGCGTTCAGCGCGTTGGGCGGGAAGCTGGTGATGAAGTGCTCTTGCGGCATGCCGCATTTGTCGACGGCGATGCGGCGGATCTCGCGCTCGTGGCGGCGCACTTCTTCGACCTGCGTGCGCAGCGAAGTGCACATGCGGTCGATGGTCTTGACCGTGAAGCGCATCGTCATCAGTTCGCTGCTGAGCGCCTGTTGAGCGGTCTTGTATTGCGGCGAGCCGTAGCCCTTCTTCTCGAAGGCGCGGCGCAGTTCCTCGAAGCTGGTGCGCACGTTGCCGAACTTGACGAGTGCGGCGACGCGCAACTCTTCCAGCCTGCGGGTCATGGCCTTGCCGGAGGCGGCGGCGCCGTCGGCAGCTTCGTCGTCTTCGTCGTCGAAGGCATCGGCATCTTCTTCGGCTACGTAGTCGTCGGCCTCGCCCTCGACCACGAAACCATCGACGACGTCGGAGATCGCGAGTTCGCCACTCGTGATCTTGTCGGCGGCACCGAGGATGTCGGCCACGACCGACGGCGATGCCGAGATGGCGAGCATCATGGCCTGCAGGCCACCTTCGATGCGCTTGGCGATCTCGATTTCGCCTTCGCGGGTGAGCAGGTCGAACGAGCCCATTTCACGCATGTACATGCGGACCGGGTCGGTCGTGCGGCCGAATTCCGAATCGACGGTCGAGAGCGCACTTTCGGCGGCTTCTTCGGCCTCCTCTTCGGTCGCGGCCACGCCCGAGCCGCCGGCGACGAGCAGCGTGGCCGCATCCGGCGCCTGCTCGTAGACGGCAATGCCCATGTCGCCGAGCATCTTGACAATGGCTTCGAAGACTTCGGGGTCGACCAGCTTTTCGGGCAAGTGGTCGTTGATTTCCTGCTGGGTCACGAAACCGCGGCCCTTGCCCATGGTCACCAGGGCGCGCAATTCGTTGCGACGCTTTTCCAGCTCACCTTCGGAGAGCGTGGCCAGGTCGAGGCCGAACTCGCGGATCAGCGCGCGTTCCTTCGACTTGGGCACCTTGACGCGCAGCGGCTTGGCGCGCGCCGCGGCCTCCTCCGGTGCGGCGGCCACGACCGGCGCAGCCGGCGTGATCACCTCCACAGGCTCGGCGGCAACGGCTTTGGCCGCCTTGCGGGCTGCTGCTGGTGTGGTTTTGGTGTCGGGCGCCTTGGTGGCGGAATGCTTGGCGGTCATGCGATTCCTGAAGAGTCAGATGGGCCGCAGCGTCTCGTGCTGGTGCGGCGGCAGCGGCCTGAACTGGCGACTCCCCTCCATCTGGGGATGATCGTGCCAAAGAGAAGGAATATCACCTTTCGACCTCGAAAAGCGACTTTTGATCTCTCGTCGATCAAAAAAAAAACGGGCCGTGAGGCCCATCTTTCACATCGCCTTCTCATTGCCGACTTTCGTCGTTCTGGCGGAGCCGGAGGGATTCGAACCCTCGATGCAGGTTTTGCCCACATACTCCCTTAGCAGGGGAGCACCTTCGGCCACTCGGTCACAGCTCCGTGCGCAGCCTTGTATTATAACCCGGATTTACCCCTAAGCGTCAAGCAGCGACCGGCGGCTGGTCCAGATCGAAGGCCTTGTGCAATGCGCGTACGGCCAACTCCATGTACTTTTCGTCGATCACGACGCTGGTCTTGATCTCACTCGTGGTGATCATCTGGATGTTGATGCCTTCCTGGCTCAACACGCTGAACATGCGGCTGGCCACGCCCACGTGCGAGCGCATGCCGATGCCGACGATGCTGACCTTGCAGATCTTTGCGTCGCCGATTACCGCGGTCGCGCCGGTCGCCGGCACCACCTGGGTCTTGAGCAGGTCCATCGTGCGGGCGAAATCGTTGCGGTGCACGGTGAACGAAAAGTCGGTTCGGCCGTCGTGAGAGACGTTCTGGATGATCACGTCCACATCGATGTTCGCCTCGGCCACCGGCCCGAGGATCAGGTGCGCGATGCCCGGTTTGTCGGTCACGCCCATCAGGCTGATCTTGGCCTCGTCGCGATTGAAGGCGATGCCCGAGACAACAGCTTGTTCCATTTTTTCGTCCTCTTCGAAGGTGATCAGGGTGCCCGACTTGGCTTCCTCGGTGATGTCGATGTCCCACGGCGTGAAGCTCGACAGCACACGCAGCCGCACGCGGTACTTGCCCGCGAATTCGACCGAGCGGATCTGCAGCACCTTCGAACCGAGGCTCGCCATTTCGAGCATCTCTTCGAAGCTGATGCTGGTGAGGCGCCGCGCATCGGGCACGATGCGCGGGTCTGTGGTGTAGACACCGTCGACATCGGTGTAGATCAGGCATTCGTCGGCATGCAGCGCCGCCGCCACGGCCACGGCCGAAGTGTCGGAACCGCCGCGGCCCAGCGTGGTGATGTGGCCCTGCGAATCCACGCCCTGGAAGCCGGTGATCACCACGACCTTGCCAGCGGCCAGATCGCCGCGCACGCGTTCGCCATCGATGCTTTCGATGCGCGCCTTGGTAAACGACGAATCGGTGGCAATCGCCACTTGCCAGCCGGCGTAGCTCACCGACGGCACGCCCTCCGCCTGCAGCGCGATCGCCAGCAATCCGGACGAGACCTGCTCGCCGGTCGAGGCGATCATGTCGAGTTCGCGCAGCAGTTCGGGTGTGCTGGTCGCGGGTGAGAGTTCCTTGGCCAAGCCGAGCAGGCGATTGGTTTCGCCGCTCATGGCCGAAGGAACGACGACCAGTTGATGGCCTGCGCGGACCCACTTGGCGACGCGCTTGGCGACGTTGCGGATGCGCTCGGGCGAGCCCATGGAGGTGCCGCCGTATTTGTGAACGATGAGTGCCATGAAAAAACGCGCCGCCCGGCGTGCTGAGGTCAGCCTGCGATTCTAGCTTTGACGCTGGGCGTGCCCATTGCTTCCGTCACGGCGCGCTATTCGATTGGCAGCCATTCGAACCGCGCCAGCGCCTGGCCGGGCAAGCCGATGACACGCGCGTCGAGGCCAAGGCCCGGCACGAAGACGAGCTGGCCGCCGCTCCACAACAGCGGCCCGTCACGGCTCCACGACGGGACGCCTGCGGCTTGATACTGCTTCTTCAAGCTGCGCGGCGGGCGGCCGAGGCCGGCCTGAAAGCGGTCGGATCCTTGTCGTGGGCGAAGTTCCAGGTGCGCTAGCCAGGCGAGCGGCACGCCGTTTTCCTTGACTCGCTCGACGCGCAAGCGGCCGCCCCAGCCCGGGAGCGCGTAGGTGCCGGCGCGGCGGATGCTGAGGTGGGATTCGGGTCGAGGTTTCGAGTCTGCGGACGGGGTTGTGTCCGGCGCTTTCGGCGACGCTGTCGCGCGCGCTTGCGGCGGTGCCTCGGCTGTTTCGGCGTGTCGCAAAATCCCTCGGTAAGCCCGCAGCTCGCCGCCATCCACCGGCCAGCGTGCGCTCTTGGCCGCCGGGAGTTCATGCATCAAGCGTCGGACCAGTGAGGCCGAAGGCGCCGCGCCTAGCCGATCGGCGAGCCAGGCGCGCAAGGAATTGCTGCGGCGCGGCGCCGAGAGCGTGCTCCAGGCTGCCAGCTCGACGCCATGCTCGTCGGCCACGGTCGCCAGATCGATCACCGCCAGTTCGTCCAAGGCCGCCGCCGCCTCCTGTGCCCACTGGGCCGCATCCGCCAACGAAGCTTCCGCGTTCGGGAAAGCCGTCATCAGTGCCGGCCACACCTCCAGCCTCAGCCGGTTACGGGCAAAGCGCGGGTCGGCGTTGCTGTCGTCTTCGATGTGCGTCAGGCGCTGCTGGCGCACATAGGCGTCGATCGCCGCGTGCGACTGATCCAGCCACGGCCGCGCCCAGGTGATGCCGCCGCGCTCCACCACTCGCGGCATGCCGGAGAGGCCCGCGACGCCCGCGCCGCGAAGCGCCTGGATCAGGAGTGTTTCTGCCTGGTCCCGCCGATGGTGGGCCAGCAGCACCAGCTGCGCACCGTGGGCCAGCGCCATCTGGCGCAAGGCGGCATAACGCGCTCCGCGCGCCCAGGCTTCGACGCTCTCCCCGCGTTCCGGCCGGCCCGACACGCGATGCGCGATAAACGTCACCGGCAAACCGCGCCGCCGCCATCGCGCGCATTGCGCCTCGCCATGTGCGAGCCACGCGTCGGCATGGGGGCTCAGCCCGTGGTGAACATGCAGCGCCAGAACCTCGCCGCCGTTGTCGCGCGCAACGACCGCCGTCGCGTGAAGCAACGCCGTCGAGTCACGCCCGCCGCTGTACGCCACCGCGACGCAGGCGGGCTGCACGGCCGTGGCGCCCGCGAGCGTCAGCTTTCCTTGGTGTCGGTGAAGCGCCCGTACGACTGCACGCGGTCGTAGCGGCGCTTGAGCAGTTCCTTGGTGCCGAGGTCGCTGACCTGGCGCAGCGCATCGTTCAGGGCGCGCTTCAGGAACGCCGCCATCTGCTTGGTGTCGCGGTGCGCGCCACCCACTGGCTCGTTGACGATCTTGTCGACGAGGCCCAGCGCCTTGAGCCGGTGCGCCGTGATGCCCAGCGCGTCGGCCGCATCCGAGGCGCGCTCGGCGGTCTTCCACAGGATGGAGGCGCAGCCCTCGGGCGAAATCACCGAGTAGATCGAATACTGCAGCATCAGCAACTGGTCGCCCACGCTGATGGCGAGCGCGCCGCCAGAACCGCCCTCGCCGATGATGGTCACGATGATGGGCACTTCGAGCTGCGCCATCTCGAAGATGTTGCGACCGATGGCTTCCGACTGGCCGCGCTCTTCGGCACCGATGCCGGGGTAGGCGCCGGGCGTGTCGACGAAGGTGAAGACCGGCAGGCCGAACTTCTCGGCGAGCTTCATCAGGCGCAAGGCTTTGCGGTAGCCCTCCGGCCGCGACATGCCGAAGTTGCGCAAGCCGCGCTCCTTGGTATCGCGCCCCTTCTGGTGGCCGAGCACCATGCAGGCCTGGCCGTTGAAGCGCGCCAGGCCGCCGACGATGGATTGGTCGTCTGCAAACGCCCGGTCGCCATGCAACTCGTGGAAATCGGTGAAGATTTCGTTGACGTAATCGAGCGTGTAAGGCCGCTGTGGATGGCGCGCAATCTGCGTCACCTGCCAGGGTGAGAGGCTCGAATAGATGTCTTTCGTGAGCTGCAGGCTCTTCTTACCGAGCCGGTCGATCTCTTCGGAGATATCGACGGCCGATTCGCTTTGCACGTAACGCAGTTCTTCGATCTTCGATTCGAGGTCCGAGACCGGTTGCTCGAACTCGAGAAAATGTCGCTTGGTCATGAATGAGGGTCCGGATGCATCAACAGCGTGGTTGAAGGGACTCGCCGGCGATCAGCATCGGCGCGGCTCTTTTTTTCGTCTCAATAATCGACCGGCAAGGGGTCGAGAGAGCGCCAAATGTACCATGTGGCCACCGAGCGGAAAGGCGCCCAGGCATCGCCCACTTCGCGCGCTTCGGCGCGTGAAACCGGCTCTCCGCTGAAGTAGTTGAGGCTGATGCCCTTGAGGAGGCCCAGGTCGTCGAGCGGCAGCACGTTGGGCCGCATCAGGTGGAAGATGAGGAACATCTCGGCCGTCCAGCGGCCGATACCTCGGATGGCGACCAGCTCGTCGATGATGGCTTCGTCGTCCATCTGCTGCCATTGCTGCACATGCACGGCACCGCTTTCGAAGTGCTGCGCCAGGTCGCACAGGTACTCGACTTTGCGGGCCGACAAGCCGGCACCGCGGATCGCCGTGGTTTCCAGCGCCAGCACGGCAGACGGCGCCAGCCGCGTCGACGGGGCATCCATCAGCGCGGCGAAACGCACCCACACCGACTGTGCCGCCTTCACCGAAATCTGCTGCCCGACGACGGAGCGCGCCAGCGTGGTGAACGCATCGCCGCGGCTTTGCAGCCGGCCTTCGCCGAGCTTGGGGATGAGCTTGCGCATCACCCGGTCGCGCTTGCCCAGGTGCTTGCAAGCCTCGTCCCAATAGTGCGGCGTGACCAGCGGCGTGATCTGCGTGAGCTCGCCCACGTCGGCGATCAGCGCGGTGGGCGCTTCGGTCAAGGGCAAGCCCACGGCCGCGTCGAGCCTGTCTGCGGATGCTTCCGCCTTCGCCGAACGTGCCACGGTCAGGCCTTCATCCAGGTCGTGCCCTGGGGTGAGTCTTGCAGCACGATGCCTTGCGCGAGCAGGTCCTGGCGGATCTGGTCGGCGAGCGCGAAGTCCTTGGTCTTCTTGGCCGTGGCGCGCGCCTCGATGCGCTCGGCAATGCTGGTTTCATCCAGCACGTTGCCGGCTTGCAGGTACGTGCGCGGCGTCTGCTGCAACAAGCCCAGCGTGCCCGCCAGACTCTTGAGCAGCGTGGCCGATTCGAGCGAGCGCGTGCGGTTGACCTCGCCCGCCAACTCGAACAGCACGGCCACTGCAACCGGCGTGTTGAAGTCGTCGTTCATCGCGGCGCGGAAGGCCGCGGCCTGCGGCTGGGCCCAATCGATCTCGGATTCGGCCATGTCCAACCCATCGAGCGCCGTGTAAAGCCGGCGCAGCGAACCGCGCGCATCGTCGAGGTTGGCATCGCTGAAATTGAACGGGCTGCGGTAGTGCGTGCGGATCATGAAGAACCGGATCGTCTCGCCGTCGTAGCGCTGCATCACCTCGCGAATGGTGAAGAAGTTGCCGAGCGACTTCGACATCTTCACATGGTCGACATTCAGCAGGCCGTTGTGCCCCCACACGCGCGCTGGCGGCTTGCCGTTGGCACCTTCGCTTTGCGCGATCTCGTTGTCGTGGTGCGGGAACTGCAGGTCGGCGCCGCCGCCGTGCAGATCGAACTGCTCGCCGAGCAACGCGCAGGCCATGGCCGAGCACTCGATGTGCCAGCCGGGGCGGCCGGCGCCGTACTCGGATTCGTATTTGGCATCGACCGGCTCTTCAGGCTTGGCGGCCTTCCAGAGCACGAAGTCGAGCGGATCGTCCTTGCCGTCGAGCACGGCCACGCGCTCGCCCGAACGAAGCTCGTCGATGGACTTGCCCGAGAGCTTGCCGTAGCCGGGAAATTTGCGCACCGCAAAATTCACATCGCCATTCGTCGAGCGATAGGCCAGTCCGTTTTGCTCCAGCTTGCCGATCATCGAGAGCATCTGCGGCACGAACTCGGTGGCACGCGGCTCGTGCGTCGGGCGGGCGATGCCGAGCGCGTCGAGGTCGGTGTGCATGGCGGTGATCATCTCGTCGGTCAAGGCACGCAAAGAGATGTTTCGCTCCAGCGCACGGCGGATGATCTTGTCGTCGATGTCGGTCACGTTGCGCACATAGGTCACGCGGTAGCCGAGCGTGCGCAACCAGCGGTAGATCAGATCCCAGGCGACCATCATGCGGGCGTGGCCGACGTGGCACAGGTCGTAGATGGTGATGCCGCACACATACATGCGCACGTGGTTGGGTTCGATCGGCGTGAAGGTCTCGATAGCCCTCGACAGGGTGTTGTGGATGCGAAGTGTCATGGGCCGCAAGGCAGGGTTCGGGCCCGACGCACATGCTGGCGCGGGCGGATCGATCGGTTGTTTTGGGTAGTGGATGGGTAGTGGAGAAAGCGCTCGCCAAGCCGTGGGCGGCACATCTCGAACGGCCTCGGACAAAGACCTCGACGCAGACGCCTGCACTACAATCGATTCAGTATAGCGGGCCTCTTGGCCGGCAGGGTTGCCGACAGCGGCTCCCCTCTTATCCGGATGCCGATGACCCTTCACTCCCCCTCGCCCGCCAGCTTGCCGCACCCGCTTTGGCGCGTGACCGCACTGCTCATGGTGCTGGCGGCGATGCTGTTTTTGGGTGCCGCGGCACAGGCCGACGAGTTGAGCGAAGTGCAGCGCCTGCACCTCTCCGGCCAGACCGCCGAGGCCATGAAACGGGCCGATGCATTTCTGGCGGCCAAGCCCAAGGATCCGCAGATGCGCTTTGTCAAGGGCGTGATGCTGGCCGACACGCGCCACAACGAAGAAGCCGTCGCCATCTTCCAGAAGCTGACCGAGGATTACCCCGACCTGGCCGAGCCCTACAACAACCTCGCCGCGCTCTACGCCTCGACCGGTGAGTACGACAAGGCCCGTTCCGCGCTCGAACAAGCCTTGCGCACCAACCCGGTTTTTGCAGCTGCTCACGAGAACCTGGGCGATGTCTACGCCATGCTCGCTTCCCAGTCGTATTCGCAAGCGCTGAAGCTCGACCCGGCCAACGTCACCGTGCCACCCAAGCTCGCACTCGTTCGCGAGATGTTCGCCGGCAAGACACGCGCGGCGCCGATGGCTGCGGCGAGTGCACCGGTGGCGCGCTGACCTGGTTTCCGCGCACCGTTGTCGACAAGAATTTCTTTCACTGCAAGACCTCTCTTCAGGAGACATGGAATGAGCGTTTCTCTCTCGCGCTGGGCCACGGCCACCGCGATCACTCTGGCGCTGGCCGCCGGCGTCAGCAGCAACGCCTGGGCGCAGAAGGTCAAGTTGGCGACCTCGGCCGGCGACATCGTCATCGAACTCGACGCGGCCAAGGCGCCCAAATCGGTCGACAACTTCGTGCAATACGTGAAGGCCGGCCACTACAACGGCACGGTGTTTCACCGCGTGATCCCGAGCTTCATGATCCAGGGCGGGGGCATGACGCCCGATCTGAAGGAAAAAGCCACGAGAGCGCCGATCCCGCTCGAAAGCAAGAACGGCCTGACCAATGAGCGCGGCACGGTCGCCATGGCGCGCACCAACGACCCCAACTCGGCGACCGCCCAGTTCTTCATCAACGTGAAGGACAACGCCTTCCTCAACTCGGCCAACTCGCCCGACGGCAATGGCTACGCCGTCTTCGGCAAGGTGATTTCGGGCATGGACGTTGTCGACAAGATCAAGGGCGTTCCCACCGGCAACAAGGGCCCGTATTCC
>JAMFRW010000285.1 GCA_026224975.1 Rhodoferax sp.
AGAAGCTCGCCGACATGCAGACCGAGATCACGCTCGGCCTGCAAGGGTGCCTGCGCGTCGGCCGCCTGATGGACGAAGGCAAGGCCGCGCCGGAGATGATCTCGCTCATCAAGCGCAACAGTTGCGGCAAGTCACTCGACATCGCGCGCACCGCGCGCGACATGCACGGCGGCAATGGCATCCATGACGAGTACCACGTGATCCGCCACATGATCAACCTGGAGACCGTGAACACCTACGAAGGCACGCACGACGTGCACGCGCTCATCCTCGGGCGCGCGATGACGGGGCTGCAGGCGTTTTCTTGAACGGCCCGCAACCAGCGGGTCTTCGAAAGCGGAAAGCTACTCGAGGATGAACTGGCGCAGGCGTGCGAATGCCGCCTCCGGATTGTCTCGCCACACGCCGTGACCGCAGCCTTCGAACTCTGCAAGGGTGGCCCATTCGGGCGGCAAGGCTGCAGCGATATCGCGTGAGTCTTCGATGGGGCACACCGGGTCGAGCTGCCCGGCGAGCACCAGCACCGGGCATTGGGCTCGCGCCAGGCCGGGAAGCAGGTTCATGCCCTGTTGCTCCCCTGCCGCCCACGCAAACAAGATCTCGGCATCCACCATCGTCCGACGCGCAGCCTCGTCGTTCGCGGGTTGGTTTGCCGAATAGAGCGGTCTGCAGACACGCGTATAGGTTTCCCAGGTGGCCGCGTTCGGCGCCGTCCAGAACCGCTCTGCGGCGTCTGTCGCCTCCTGCCCGCCCAGGCGTTCGAACATCGCGAGCTTTCGAGCCAATCCGAGGCTTGCCGAGGTACTGGACAAGATGACCTTGGCGGCATGGCCCGGGTGCCTCGCGATGTATCGCTGCGCCACGAACCCTCCGAACGATTGCCCGAGCACGATCGGCTTCGAGATACCGAGCGCATCGCAGAGCCGCACGATGTCATCGGCAAACGTATCGAGCGTCCATTCGTCTTTCGGCCGCCTGTCGCTGCGGCCGTGGCCGCGATGGTCGTAGTAGATGACCTGCGCGATATCCGCGAATCTCGAAAAGCCTGGCTTGAAACTCGAATGGTCGAAGCCGGGCCCACCGTGCAGCAGGATCAACGTCGGCTTTTGGCGCATCGTCGCGCCGTCCGGCACCAGGCCGGCGCCTTCGATATCGACGAACAGGCGCACGCCAGGCGCGATGGCAATCTTCATTTTTCGACAGAGTCAGGCTTCGATGGGCCCCGACTTTACGGCCTGTCGTCGCTGGTCTTTGGCGGTGAGGCCGAGCCTCGGCACCGCATCGTCAAGTCACGGCAAGTGCGTCATGACGGGATGCGTCATTTGGTGGAAAGCGTGAGCTGCACGCGCGGCGTCCACATGGCTTCGTCTTCACCGGCGGCACGCAGCTTCGGCGCCGCCAGGAAGAGCCGCTCGCTCGTCAAGCCCTTGGCGATCAAGGCATCGCGCACAGCCAGGCCGCGTTGCAATGCCAGCTCGCGCATCAGGTCGGTGTTGACGGGTACGCTGGCGGCGAGCAGCGATTCCATTTCTGCGGGCGGAATGTCCTTGGCGAAGCCCAGCGCGTTGCGCGGCTTGTCGGGCAGGTCGGTCTGTTTGTAGAGTTCCTTCAGGAGCCGCGCGCGATCATCGGCCGAGAGCGCCACCGGTGCCGGTGGTGCATTCACTGCGACACCCGATGCGCCCGCCTCCGGTGCCGAAGCCGCGTTGACAGGCGCCGCGATCACCGCGCCGGCGCGTTGCAGCTCGCGCCGGCGTTCGGCGACCAGCCGCGCCTGCAAGACGGCACGTTGGTAGTCGGCGCGTTCCGATACCGGGTCGGAAGCGCCGGTCACCGTCATGCGCAGCGCGGGCCGCTCGGTGAGGGCCGTCGCGACCTTGTCGACGGCGTTCTGGCCGGTGGGTGCGAGCAAGGCCGTGCCCGGCTGGAACTCGACCAGGCTCAAGTCGTCACTGCCACCGCCCGAGAGCAGTGCGAACGGTGCGGTCAAGGCCTTGGCCAGCAGGTTGAAGATCACCTTGACGATCAGACCGCCGACGCTGAATTGCGGGTCTTTGAGGCTGCCGCTCACCGGCAGGTTGATGTCGATCACGCCGTTGCGGTCCTTGAGCAGCGCGACGGCCAGCAGCACCGGCAGCTTGGTGGCCTCGGGTGACTCGATCTTGTCACCGAAGGTGAGCTGGTTGAGCACGACCTGGTTGCTCGCGGTGAGCTTGCCGTCGGGCTCGATCTTGTAGGCGACGGTCATGCTCAGCTTGCCGCGTTCGATGGCATAGCCAGCGTACTTGCCGGCATAGGGCGAGAGCGGCGCCAGCTCGAGATCGGTCGCCTTGGCGCGGATGTCGAGCACCGGCGGGTTCGAAGTCGGGTTGAGCGCGCCGCTGATTTCGAGCAGCGCGGTGCCCGCCGCCTTGCCACGCAGTTCGAGCGTGGCCATCTCCGACGCACCAGAGCGGAAAGGCCCGAGCTGGCCGTTGAGTTCGGTGAGGTTGGCGCTGTAGTTGGGGCGCACGAAGTGGTCGGTGAAATCGATGCGACCATTGATGAGCCGCGTGCCGCCGACGGTGATGTCGACCGGTAGTTCCTTGGGCGGTTCGGATGGCGTGGAGGTCGCGCTGGCGCCTGCGGCGGGGGCCGCGACGACAACGACAGCGGGCTTGGCGGGCGTACTTGCTGCAGCACCGCCGCCGGAAGCAACCGCACCGCTCGCCGCGCCTTCAGGCGCTGCAGCCGACGCACCCGCGCCCACATCGCGCAGGTTGAACTTGCCTTCTTCGGTGATCACCAGGCGCGAGAAGAAGTCGCTCAAGGCCGCCTCGCCGATGTCGATGCGCGGCTTGGCGCCGGGCTTGATCGCGACCTTCACCGCCTTCAACGCGAAGGACTGCCAGCTCAGCAACTCGTCTTCTGCCGCCAGGCCGGTGCTGGGCTTGGCGCCGGCCTTGAGGGCATCCAGGCTGCGCGGCGTGTCGATGCGAACATCGGCCAGCAAGACATCGCCGAGCGAGTTCACGCTCAGACCAGCCGCCGAATCCTGCACCAAGAAATTGCCCTTGTAGCCAGCCTCCGCGCTCAGCAAGCTCACCGGCAAACTCTGGCGAAAATAGGGCTCGAAGAGGTGCGCCGGGAAGCGCTCGATCCGCAGGTTGCCACTGGCGAGCAGGGGCTGCAGGCCGAACTGGCCTTTCCATTCGACGAGGCCGCTGGTGGAGGCACCCAGCGATGCGGCCGTTGCGACCTTGGCGACCACCGCGCCCTGCCCTTGCTGCCGCGCCAGCGCGCGCGCTTCTTCCCGCGCCGCAGCTGGTGCCGCGACCCGGGCGGTGAACGTCACCTTGGCCGGCGCGGTGGTCTTGTCGCCTTGCAAAGAGAGGCCTTGCAGCGAGGCGCGCAGGCCGGTGAGTTCGACGCGCAAGGGGCGTGTGTTGGCACGCTGGGCTGGCGCGTTGGCAGCGCCGCTGCCTGCGCTCACCGGCCGACCGGCGAGTGCATCGGCAAAGGCGACGCGGCCGCCTTCGAGCGAGAAGTCCTTCAACTGGACGCGCCAAACGGGGCCGGCTTTGGGCGTTGCCGATGGCGCTGTTGGCAGCGTTGCGGAGGACTTGGCCGAGGCCGAGGCCGGCTCGGCGTTGTCTGCACCGACCACCCAGCGCTGCAGGTTCAGCTGCCCTTGCACATCGCGCGTGACCGCGACCGACGGGTCCAGCAGCTTGACGCTGCCGAGGGACGCGCTGTGCGCCAGCAGATCGAGCTGCACATCGGCGAGTGCGAGTTGCTTGAGGGACACCGCCTCGGTTCGCGACCCGACCTTGCGCGCGTCTTTCGAACGATCAACGGCAATGTCGTCGACAGCCTCGTTCACCCGCAGCGCATCGACACTCGCCGTGCTCACCACCAGCTTCATGCGCGGCGCATCGGCCGCGCCCGACCAATCGACCTGTACCTTGGCCGAGACATGCCCCGTCAACTGCGGCACCAGCGCTTGCGCCAGGTACGGCGCCAGCGCATCGAGCGAGAGGCCGGCGAGCTGGATGTCGAGCTTGGCCGCCTGATCGGTGGCGCTGCCTTCTACGCTCAAGGCGCCCGCGGCAGGCGCGCCTTCGCGCTGATCGCGCAGCGTGGCGGCGAAGCTCAGCGGCATCGCAGCGGTCACCGGCCATTGCACTTGCTTGGCAGTGATCGCGATGCCGTCGAGTTGAATCGCCGCGGCCGGTTTCACCGAGGCATCGTTCCACATCACGCGTGCATCGGCGAGTTCGATCGCGGCGAGGCTGATCTGCCAGGGCTTGGCAGCCTCGACTTGCCGGACGATTGGCGCCGACGCAGCCGATGCAGCTGCCTTCGGCTTGGCTACCGGTTCGCCGTCTGCGGTCGCCAACCGCAACAGGTTCAGCTCGCCCTTCGAATCGCGCGACACCGCGAGCTGCGCGCCTTCGATGCGCAGCGTGTCGAAGGCCAGCTTGCGCGCCAGCGGCTGCACATCGCGCAGCCCGAGCTGGAGCTGCTTCCAGGCCACGAGCGGCGCGCCGGCCGCGTCGGTCACGACCAGGTCGCGCGCGCCGGCCGTGCCCTTGAGCACGACGCTTGGCGCGCCGCCTTCGGCCTGGCTGAACTGCAGGGCGATCTGGGCCGAGAGGGCGCCGCGGGTCAGGCGCACCGGCAGCGAATCGGGCAGGTAGCCGAGGTAAGGCGTCACGTCGAGGTCGGCCATCTTCAGCTCGAGATCGCCGCGCTTCGTCTGCGCGAACGGCGTGGCCTGCGCGCCGCTGTCGAAGGCCGTGCCGTTGAGTTCGAAGGTCAATCGCGGCTCGACCTTCACATCCACCTGCGCCGGCAGGTTGGAGATGAAAGGCAGCGCGAGCGTGAAGGCATCGACCTGTTGCACGCGGCCGACCGGCTTGTCGTCGAAGCGCACCGAGGCGTCACGCACCTGCAGGTTGTAGAGCGCAAAACGCGCCGGCTCCGAGGGCTTGGCCTCGGCGTGCGGGGTGAAGCGGGTGATGAGGTCGTCGATGTCGTAGTGGCCCGGCGCAGTGCGCGAGACGCGGAGCTGCGGCGCATCGACTTCCAGCGCCTCGATGACGGGCGCGAGGCGAAACAGCGACGACGCGGCCACATCCACATGCAACTTGGCGATGCGCAGCAGGGGCTGGGGTGAGGCGGCATCGGGCGCAGCCGGCTTGACGGCGCTGGCACTTGCCGCCGCATCGGCGCTCGAACTCGCCGCCGAACTGGCGCCAGACGCCACGCTCGCCACCGCATTCGGCGGTGCTGCCTGTGCTGCCTGGCCCACGGCGATATCGCTCACCGTCAGCTCCAGCGTCCACGGTTTCAGGTCGACCGACCCCAGCGTCACTGGCCGACCGAGTGCTTCCGACAGGCGCACTTCCCCCTGCCACTTGAGCAGCGGCGGCAACGCCAGCCACGCCACCACCCACAGCGCGAGCACACCGCCCACGCACCACGCCAATCGCTTCATCCAGATCAAACCAGGCTCCGTTCTTTTGACACTGCAGATGCAAACGCTTTTGCCACCCTGCCCGGCCTACACATTGTCGAATTTGCTGTCGATTCTTTCGCCGGGCGCTTCACGGCTCGCCATCCCAATAGTCCAGATCGTCCTTCTCGCGGTGCATGCGCGCAAAGCCGTAGGCGTCGCCGGCCTTGGTCGCGGAGGCCATGTACTTGTTGGAGTCGGGGTACTCGACCACCTCCGGGCTGTCCTTGGTGCTGATGGACAGGTACTTGAGCGGCGCGTCCGAGGTGTTGATGATCTGGTGCGGATACTCCGGCCCCGGCGGGATGAAGATCGTGTCGCCGGCCTTCACCGCCAGCATCTCGCCGGCCACGCGCATCGTGCCCTCACCTTCCAGGATCACGAAGGCTTCTTCCTGCGCATAGTGGCAGTGGTAGGGGCAGCCGCGCTTGCCGGGTGCGACGGTGTCGATGCTGATGCCGAGTTTGGTGGCAGCCGTGCCCTTGGACATGCGGGCGCAGACGGTGTCGTAGAGCGGCGCGCGTTCTTCTCGCACTTTCTCGATCTCGTCGAAGTTGCGGATCAGCTTGGCGCGCAAGGCTTCTGCGGTGTCGCTCATGGCGGTGCTCCTGGGATCGGATGATGGTGTGGCTCGTGCCTTGGGCCGGCATGATGCCTCGGGTTCACACGTGACACCGAGCCATCATCGCGCCGACGGGCGTCCGGCACAATCGCCGGCCATTGCGTTCTGCGCGAACAACGATTGCTTGCAGCCCTTGAACAGCCTCTTCGTCCTGTGGGGAATCGAATCCTGGAAGCCGCTGCTTGGCACGCTGGTGCTGCCGCCTGCGCCGCTTTTGCTGCTGGTGCTCATCGGCTGCGCACAGGTGGCGCGCCGGCGAGCGCTGGGCTGGGCCTTGACGCTCATCGGCGTGGCGCTGCTGTGGCTGTGCACCTGCTCCGGCACGGCGCAGTTCCTCACCCAAACGCTGGTGCGGCCGCCGCCGGCCCTGAGCGCCGAGCGCGTCGCGCGGTTGAAGGCCGACGTGCAGCACCGCGAGCACATCGCCATCGTCGTGCTGGGCGGCGGCCTGCGCGCACTCGCCCCGGAATACGGCGAGTCCAACCTCACCTGGGTCTCGATGGAGCGGCTGCGTTACGGCGTCTGGCTGGCAAAGCAAACCGGCGCGCCAATGGCCTTCAGCGGCGGCATCGGCTGGGGCAAGATAGACGACGACATGAAAGGCCTCTCGGAGGCGCGAACGGCCGCCCGCATCGCCGCCGGCGAGTTCGGCCTGCCCATCACCTGGATCGAAGACCAGTCGCGCGACACCCGCGAAAACGCGGCCCGAAGCATCGCCATGTTGAAGCCCGCCGGCATCACGCACATCGTGCTGGTGACGCATGGCTTTCACATGCCACGGGCGCGGCGGGCGTTCGAAGAAGCAGCGCGCGGCGTGATCAAGATCGAGCCTGCACCGCTGGGCCTGTCGCCCGACAAGGGCGATTGGACCATGAGTGATTGGCTGCCGACGGAAGTGGGCTTCGTGGCTGTGCGCTATGCGCTGCACGAAGTGCTGGGCCGCTGGTTCGGCGCCTGACCGTGGGGAAGAAGCGGCAACGACGCTCTACCTGCTCGACCTTCTCGGCGTGGCGGTCTTCGCGGTCAGCGGCGCGCAGGTGGCCGAGGAGGCGCGACTCTCGCCCATCGCGTATGGCTTGCAGTTGCCGGTGTTTGTGTTGCCGGCGTGATGAACCGCTCGGGCTGAGCCTGTCGAAGCCTGCAGCGAGATGCATCTCTCAGCGAGCCATCATCAGCCGATAAGCCAGCCCACCCGCCACCGTCGACGCAAACGTCCCCCACGCAATGTCGACCAGCCCGAGTTGCGTGCCGAACCCCCGCACCACGCTCATCGCCGTCAGGTCATATGTGCCATATCCGACAAGCCCGACAACAGCGCAGCGCAGCAATGCTTGGCCCATCGAATCGGGTGGCTGCATCAGGGCGAGGTAGGTGAGGCCGAGCGGGTACAGCAGGTAGAAGGCTGCGGCCGGCAGCAGGCGGACCGAGTCGGTCATCAGCTCGCCCATCTCGCGCTTGTAGAAATCGCGCGCCAGCCAGCCGAGCCAGAGGCCGTCGAGCACGAGCATGGCGACCAGGGCGACGCCATAGGTCATGGCGAATTGAGCGGCAGTGAGACGTTGTGCCATCGGTGAACTCCGGGTGAGCGGCGGTCGGCTCGCAGGCAGGATGGCCACGTGCCGACAACCGCTGCGCATCACAACACACGCCACTGGCCTCGGCCATCGGCGCGCACTCGCTTTGCGCTGTAGGAGTGAGCCGACAGTGGCGCGCCGAGCCCGCGGACGACCCCAAGCCGCGGCTACCATCGATCACCATGACCGACCTCGTGAAACCGAAGACCACCCCAACCGACACCCTGCTCGCAGCGCACGCGGCCCATGCACCGCGCACGATGCAAGCCGTGGCGCTGCTCGAAGCCGTCAAGGGCTTCGTCGTCTTCGGCGCGGGCTTCGGGCTGCTCTCGCTGTTGCACCGCGATGTACGGCACATCGCCGAATCGCTCGTGACCCGGCTGCATATCGACCCCGACGAGCACTTCGCCGGCATCTTTCTGAAGGCCGCGGCGTCGGTGAACGATGCGAGGCTGTGGGGCTTGGCCGCCCTGGCCTTCGTCTACTCTGCCGTGCGCGTGGCCGAGGCCTACGGCCTGTGGTTCGACCGCCGCTGGGGCGCGTGGCTGGGCGCGGCGAGCGGCGCGATCTATGTGCCGGTCGAGATGTACGAGCTCTGGTACAAGCCGAGCGCCATCAAGTGTGCGACGCTCGCGGTCAACGTGGCGGTGGTGATCTATCTGCTGTGGACGCTGAACAAGTCGGCGAACGCCGGGTTGAACAGCAGCGCGCATCGGGCCACTTAGGCGGTAGTGCTCGGCACAGCCCCTCACGCCATCGACGGCAACGCCCGCTCTTCTTCCTCGTCGAGTTCCTCGCCCAAGAAGCCGCCGCTCTGGTGCGCCCAGAGCCGCGCATACAGGCCGTTTTGCGCCAGCAGGCTGCGGTGGTCGCCTTCTTCGACGATGCGGCCCTTGTCGAGCACGATGAGGCGGTCCATCGCGGCGATGGTCGAGAGCCGGTGCGCGATGGCGACGACGGTCTTGCCTTCCATCAGCGTGTAGAGGCTGGCCTGGATGGCGGCTTCCACTTCGGAATCGAGCGCGCTGGTGGCTTCGTCGAGCAGCAGGATGGGCGCGTCTTTCAGCATCACCCGCGCGATCGCGATTCGCTGGCGCTGGCCGCCGGAGAGCTTGACGCCGCGTTCGCCCACATGCGCGTCGTAAGCGCGGCGGTCCTTGGGGTCGGTGAGCGTCTGGATGAAGTCGTGCGCTTCAGCTCGCTTGGCAGCGGCGATCATCGCCTCGTCGCTCGCATCGGGCCGGCCGTAGAGGATGTTGTCGCGCACCGAGCGGTGCAGCAGCGAGGTGTCCTGCGTGACCATGCCGACCTGCGCGCGCAGGCTGTCTTGCGTCACCAGCGCGATGTCTTGCCCGTCGATGATCACGCGGCCGGAGGCCACGTCGTAGAAGCGCAGGAGCAGGTTGACCAGCGTCGATTTGCCGGCACCGGAGCGGCCGACCAAGCCGATCTTTTCGCCGGGGCGGATGTGCAGGACGAGCTTGTCGATGACGGGGGCCGACGCGCTCTTCTTCGCGCCGTAATCGAAGCTCACCTGCTCGAAGCGGACCTCGCCGCGCGGCACGACCAGCGGCTTCGCGCCCGGCGCATCGAGCACGGCGTGCAGGCGCGAGAGCGTGTTCATGCCGTCTTCCACCGTGCCCACGTGTTCGAAGAGCGAGGCCATCTCCCACATCACCCAGTGCGAGATGCCGTTGAGCCGCAGCGCCATCGCCGTCACCGCCGCCACCGCGCCGATGCCGACCTCGCCCCGCGTCCAAAGCCACAGCGTGCCGCCGCTGGTCATCAAAATCAGCAGCATGTTGAGCGTGTGGTTGACGATCTCGAATCCGCTCACCAGCCGCATCTGCGCATAAGCCGGCACCATGAATTCGCGCATCGCCGATTGCGCAAAACTGGCTTCGCGGCGCGCGTGCGAGAAGAGCTTGACCGTCGCGATGTTGGTGTAGGCATCGGTCACGCGGCCGGTCATCAACGAGCGGGCATCGGCCTGCTCCTGCGCGACCTTGCCCAGGCGCGGCACAAAATAGCTCATCGCGCCCACATAGAGCATGAACCAGCCGAGAAACGGCAGCAGCAGCCAGGCATCGAAGCTGCCCACCACCGCCACCATGGTGATGAAGTAGATGGCGACGAAGACCATGATGTCGCACAGGATCAGCACCGTGTCGCGCACCGCGAGCGCGGTCTGCATCACCTTGGCGGCCACGCGGCCGGCGAATTCGTCCTGATAAAAATGCATGCTCTGCGCGAGCATCATGCGGTGAAAGTTCCAGCGCAGCCGCATCGGGAAGTTGCCTGACAGCGCCTGGTGCTTGAGCAGGGTTTGCAGCGCGATCAGGATCGGGCTGCCGAGCAGGATGGCCGCGAGCAGCAACAGGCTGCCGCGCTCCTGCGTCCACAGGTCGGCGGGCTTCACGGCACCCAGCCAATCGACGATGCGGCCCAGCATGCTGAACAGCAAGGCCTCGAACGCGCCGATGGCAGCAGTGCAAAGCGTCATCGCCAGCACGAACGGCCGCACGCCTGTCGTGCCAGCCCAGACGAATGGAAGCAGCCCGCGCGGCGGTGTGGGTGGTATGGCATCCGGATACGGATCGACGAGCTTTTCGAACCAGGCAAACAAGGGCGGGCTCCCGGGAGAAGCCGGCGAGGTTAGCCGATGCGCGTGACCGCGCGATGCGGCGGGGGCATCCGTTCATCGTCAGACCGCAGGAGCCAGAAACACACCACATCGGTGCATTCATCGCCCGATTCAAAGTAATGAGACGGAATGCGCACCAAGCCCGCTTGTCGAATCCCCTAATGAGTGCAGTGTCTAGGGTTTTCCCTTATGATTCAGGCCTGTTCCAAAAGGACCCAACACCATGAACACCATCTTCCAATCGCTCTCCAGCTTCTTCAGCATGTCGCCCTTGTCGGCGCAAGAACGTGACGACGCCTACCTGTCGCAATCGGTCGACATCTATGACCTCGAACGCCGCATGCGCAACCTCGACACCAGCCAGTACAACCTGAACGCCATCGCGCCCTACGGCATCCTGATGGGCGGCTCCGGAAGAGCTTGACCCACCCCCGAAGCGCCTTCGGCGCTCCCCCTCAAGGGGGCAACGCCACCGGCCCGGCAAAGCCGGCTCCACGGCGTTCGCTTGATCTCGTCGGCATGAGATAAAACGAAACATGGCGATACCGGCCGGAGACGACACCAGCGCGAGCGCCGGGCACGATGACACCTGTGTATTGCACAGCATCATCACTCCCAAGGAAGCTCACATGAAACGCTGGATCAAACGAACCTTCATCGGCCTCATCGGCGCCACCGTCGTTCTCGGCAGCCTCGGGGCCTGCTCGACGCACCGCTTCGGCGGCGGCCACGAAATGAGCGCGGAAGACTCGGCCAAAATGCGCGAGCGCATGCTCGAACGCGCGGGCAAGGAATTGAACCTCGACGACGCGCAGAAGCAGCGCCTCGCCGTGCTCGCCGACAAGATGCGCGACAGCCGCACTGCGGTGATGGGCGCGACCAATCCGCGCACCGAAGCGCAGGCGCTCGTCGCCGGCACCAAGTTCGACCGCGAACGCGCGCAGGCCTTGGTCGACGGCAAGCTTGGCGCCGTGCGCGGCAAGAGTCCGGAAGTGATCGCCGCGGCGGCCGACTTCTACGACAGTTTGCGTCCCGAGCAACAGCAGAAGGTGCGCGACTTCATGGCCAAGCGCCGAGGCTGGGGTCACCGCGGCTGAGCAACGTCCCGGTCGTTCAGATCGCCAGCGCGTTGCATCGAACGGCGACGCATTGGCCCGGGCCGATTGGTGACAATCCGCCCATGCGCCGCCTCCTGCTGATCGACGACGACGCGCTGCTCGCGGCGCCGCTCAAGACCTTTTTCGAACGCTTCGACTTTGCGCTCGACAGTGCCGTTCGTCCGAGCGCCGGGCTCGCGCTGCTGCGCCAGCCGCCAGCTGGCCAGTTGCCCTACGACGCGGCCATCCTCGATGTGATGCTGCCCGAGATGGATGGCTTCGAACTCTGCCGCACCATCCGCCGCGAGAGCGAGGCGTTCGTGAGAGACGTGCCCATCATCATGCTGACCGCCCGCGGTGATGTGATGGACCGGGTGATCGGCCTCGAGATCGGCGCCGATGATTACCTGCCCAAACCCTTCGAGCCGCGCGAGCTGCTGGCCCGCCTGCAGACCGTGTTGCGGCGAGCGCGCACGCCTGCGGTCGAAAGCAACGCCAAGCGGCTCTCTTTCGACGGGCTGGAGATCGACCTCGAACGCCGGCAGGTGCTGCGCGCGAGTGAGGTCGTCGAACTCACCAGCACCGAGTTCGAATTGCTGGTGCTGCTGGCGCGCGAGCCGCAAAAAGTCTTCAGCCGCGACGACATCCTGAACCGCCTGCGCGGCCACGAAGCCGATCTCTACACCCGCGCCGTCGACATCCTGGTGAGCCGGCTGCGCAAGAAGCTGGAGCCGCTGGACTGCATCAAGACGCTGCGCAACGTGGGCTACACGTTTGCCGGAGCGCGGGCTTGAGGGGCACGGACTTAGAGGGCCGGCGCCACGCCTGGCGCGGCTTGCGCCACTCGCTGGGCGCGCGGCTGGTCACCGTGTTCGTGCTGCTGGCCCTCTTCATGACCTTCACCTTCGTCGCCGGCATGCAGGCAGCGCTGCGCTTCGGCTGGGGCGAATACGTACGCCCGCTGGTAGCCGACTACGCCGACACGCTCGTCGCCCAGATCGGCACGCCACCCGACATCGCCAAGGCCGAAGCGCTGACCCGCCGGCTGCCCTTGCGCATTCGCATCACCGGGCCGGTGGTCAACTGGTCATCGCATCCAGGTGAGTTCGGTGACGGGCGATCCACGGGGCGCCACACAGCGCCCGGCGCAGCGCGCGATGAAGCCGACCATCCAGCCCTCGACAGCCACCGCCCACGCGACACCTGGCGTCCGACGCGCCTGCTGGCCGACGGCCACCGCATCACCTTCGGCATGGCGTTCGCGCCGCACGACACCACGGCCACGAGCGACGGCAGCATCGACAGCGAACCCGAAGACCGCCCGCGCCGCATCGGCTGGATCACGCTCGGCGTGCTGTTGCTGCTGACCGCCCTCGCCTACGCGCTGGTGCGCCATTGGCTGCGCCCGCTGCGCGACATCGGCGCCGGTGCCGAGCGCTATGGCCGCGGCGATTTCTCGCAGCCGATTGCGCGCCGGCACGACGACGAGCTGGGCAGCCTCGCCGGCCAGATCAACGCGATGGCCGGCAGCCTGCACCACATGCGCGATGCCCAGCGCCAGTTGCTGCTGGCCATCAGCCACGAACTGCGTTCGCCGCTGACGCGTGCCCGGCTCAATGCCGAACTGGTGGCCGAAGGCACGGCGCGCGACGCGCTGCTGCACGATCTGGCCGAGATGCGCGACCTCATCACCGACCTGCTGGAAAGCGAGCGCCTGGAAAACGGGCACGCGGCCTTGCAGTTGGAGGAGAGCGACTTGAATGCGCTGGTGGGTGAGATGACGACCGGGCCGTCGGCCGATGGCGTCGAGCTGACGCTGGATGATTCGCTGCCCGAGATTCCGCTCGACCGCACTCGTATCAAACTGCTGTTGCGCAACCTGCTGGACAACGCGCTGCGGCATGGCGCCCCGGGGGAAGCAGGTTCCAGCGCAACGCAGCCGCCGCAGGTCCGAACCTGGCTGGATAAATCCGAAGGCGCCCTGCACATCACAGTCCGCGATCGCGGACCTGGCGTGGACGATGCGCAATTGCCGCATCTGGCCGAAGCCTTCTACCGCGCCGACTCGGCCCGCCAACGCGCGACGGGTGGCGTCGGCCTGGGGCTGCATCTGTGCCGCCTCGTGGCGCAAGCCCACGGCGGGCGGCTCATCTTGCGCAATGCGCATCCTGGCCTGGAGGCCGAGCTGATCCTGCCGATCGCTTACTTGCGGATGTTGTCGAGCGCCACGGGCGCGATATAGCCGAGCTGCTCAGCGCGTGTTTCGTAGTTGGCCGCGAGGGCCGGCTGGTTGTCGCGCCGGAAGTGCACAGAAAGTTCATAGCTCGCGTCCGGCTGGCCGAGCATGGCCGCGAACTGCAGCCAGCCCACATACCGGTTCACGTCCGGCGCGGCGCCGCTGCCCGGGCGGTGCAGGTGCGCCAGGCGCAGCGCGGCTTCCTTGTCGCCGAGGGCGGCCTTGCGCAGATCGGCACGCGACTCGGGCGTGAGCTCGACGGCCTGGAACGAGGTGCGGTAGAGGCGAACATCGTTGCGCTTGAGCAGGCGCAGCGCTTCGGTCGCCCGGGCCAGCATCTGGCTGGCGCTGTCTGAGGCCTGGCCTTGCGGATAGCTGCGCAGGTAGCTGCCCGCCAGTTCGGCAATGTCGCCCGGCCAGACGGCTTGCTGCAACTCGGCCCGCAGCGAGGCTTCCGGCAGGGCCGTGGCCGACGTGACCGCTGCGTGCGCGGCGCCCGTGAAAGTGCCGATAGAGAGCGCCAAGCCGAGCAGCGCGGGGGCCAGAGTTTTCTTGAGCATTCGAATCACCCAGCGAATCTGTTGAGATGGCCTAGTGTTTCTCTGTAACAGGTAACTGTGTGTTTTCTGGACAGTCGGGCGTGAACAGCCACCGGCACTTTCTCACACATCCTGCGACCAAAGCGCCCGAGCAACAGGTTTAAGGGATTGACAGTCCGCCGCGCGCTCTGCCCTTCGGTTGGTTCGACGTTACTTGGCCGACTTCGCGGCCGCCCAGTCCTTCAGCGCCGCCAGGGTTTTTTCCACATGTCGGCTCGGGTTCAAGCTCTGGTAGTTGTAGACCACCGCGCCGTCGGGCGCGATCACATAGGACACGCGGTTGGCGTAGTCGGGCAGGATCATCATGGCCGCGTCGTAGGACTTGACGATGGTCTTGCCGCTGTCGGAGGCCACCGGAAACTTGCCCTGGCAGGCCTGGGCCGAGAACTTGCCAAGGGTTTCGATGTCGTCCGTCGATACGCCGACCACCGTGGCGCCCGCCGCCTCGAACTTGGCGATGTTCTCGGCGAACTCGTGCGCCTCGGCCGAGCAGCCGACCGAAAACGCCGCCGGAAAGAAATAGAGCACCACTGGCCCCTTGGCGAGCGACTGCGCCAGCGAAAACTGGTAGACCTTGCCGTTGAGCGCGGCAGCAGTTGTAAAGTCAGGCGCCCTTTCCCCGACATCCAAGGCGGCCCATGCGGGCGCGGTGATCGTCAGAGCGACCAGCGCCACGGCCGCCGCCGCGGACCTGAACGCGAACAGGCTCTTGTTCATCCCCTTTTTGTTCACGATGATCTTGTTCATCTCTCTTCCTTTGGACTTCGTATGCCATTCGTAGCCAGCAATGCGCCTGAGTCGTCCTCCCCATACGGCAAGGCCCTGCCGCCAGATGCAGGCGCGGCGCTCGCTTCGCAGTTCTTCACGGCGCTGGTGCACGCCCTGCTCGGCGTCACACGCGCTTTTGCACGCTGCTTCGAACTGTACGCTCCGACCGCATTTTTCGGCGCGGCCCGCGCCAAGGCATTGCTGGCGCTGGGGCTGGCGCCGCTGCTGTTTCTGGGCGCCTGCAGCAGCCTGCCGACCGGCGTGGTGCGCACACCGTCGAGCGCCATGTGGCCGAGCGCCGAAACCGCGCTCGGCAAGATCGCGAAGGCCTCCACGCCGTCTTCCGAGCAGACTGGCGTGCGCCTGATGCCCCTCGGCGTGTACTCGCTCGAAGCGCGGGTGCAGCTTGCGCAGCGCGCCCAGCACTCGCTCGACGTGCAGTACTACGTGATCGAGAACGACGCCACCGGCCGGCTGCTGCTGCGCAGCCTGCGCGATGCGGCGGCGCGCGGCGTGCGGGTGCGGCTGCTGGTGGACGATCTCTACACCGAGCACACCGATCGGATGTTGCGTGCGCTCTCTGCACACCCGAATGTCGAGGTGCGGCTCTTCAACCCCTTCACCACCGCGCGCTGGGGCGGCGTGCTGGCGCGCTACGGCTGGTCGGTCTTCGATTTCCAGCGGCTCAACCACCGCATGCACAACAAGCTCTTCATCGCCGACGGCGTGATGGCGGTGGCCGGCGGGCGCAACATCGGCGACGAATACTTTCTGCGCCACGCCGAGCAGAACTTCGTCGACATGGATGCCTTCGTGATGGGCCAGGTCGTGGGCCAGATGGCCAGCATCTTCGACGGCTACTGGAACAGCGAGGTCGTCTACCCGATCGAATCCATCGGCACGCCGCTCAAGGACCGGATCAAGGCACAGCAGACCTTCACCGAGCTGATCGACGCCGAGCCGCTCTCGCCGCCGCTCGACCCGCCACCGGTCGATGTGCTGGGCTACGGCCCCATCAGCGAGGAGCTGGAAGCCGGCCAGATCGGCCTGGTCTGGGGCGTGGCCACCGCCTTTGCCGACCCGCCCGACAAGCTGCATCAGATGACGCCGCAGGAGGCGTATTCGATGAGCGTCACCCACAGCGTGATGACCCGCATCTGGACCGCCGACACCGAGCTGGTGGTGACCTCGCCCTACCTCATCCCCGGACCGCGCGGCATGGCCTCGATCACCGAACTGCGGCGCAAGAACGTGAAGGTCACCATCATGACCAACTCGCTCGCCGCGACCGACGAGCCGCTGGTCCACAACGGCTACTCGCACTACCGCTACAAGATGCTCGAACAAGGCGTCGACCTCTACGAGCTGAGCCCCACGCGCGCGCAGCAGACCAAGCGGCTCGGCATGTTCGGCCAGTCGCTCGGGCGCCTGCATGCCAAGACGGCGGTGATCGACCGCAAGACGGTCTTCATCGGCTCGATGAACCTCGACCCGCGCTCGGCCAGCGTCAACACCGAGTTCGGCATGTTCTTCGACAGCCCGGGCGTGGCCAAGGAGCTGCTGCGCGTCATCAACATCAGCAAGCTGCAGAGCGCCTACCACGTGCGCATCGCGCCCAAGGGCACGACGCTGCAATGGCTCACCACCGACGACGACAAGGAGATGATCCTGACGACCGAGCCGGAGTCATCGCTCTGGTTCCGCGTCAACAACATGTTCTTCGGCTGGTTCGTGCCCGAGCAGCTCTTGTAGCTTTTTCGAAGACGCCACCATGTTCGACCACATCGTCATCGGCGGTGGTTCGGCCGGTTGCGTGCTTGCGGCCCGCCTGAGCGAAGACTCCGCGGTGCGTGTGTGCCTGCTCGAAGCCGGGCCGGCGGACAACAGCATGCTGATCCAGTGCCCCGGCGGCCTCGCCTTGCTGGCAAAGACGGGGCGCGCCAACTGGGGATTCGAGACTGTGCCGCAGCCGGGGCTCAATGGCCGCCGCGGCTACCAGCCGCGCGGCAAGGTGCTGGGCGGCTCGAGCTCGATCAACGCGATGATCTACCTGCGCGGCCCGCGCGAAGACTATGACCATTGGGCCGCGCTCGGCAACACCGGCTGGGGCTACGACGAGCTGCTTCCGTACTTCCGCAAAGCCGAGAACAACGAGCGCGGCGAAGATGCGTTTCATGGGGTGGGCGGCCCACTCAACGTGATGGACCTGATGAGCCCGAACCGCTTCGGCCCGGTCTTCGTGGAAGCGGCGCAGCAAGCGGGCTACCGCCTCAATGCCGACTTCAACGGCGCGGTTGAGGAAGGCGCCGGCCTCTACCAGGTGACGCAGAAGAACGGCGAGCGCTACAGCGCCGCCAAGGCCTACATCACGCCGAACCTTTCGCGGCCGAACCTGCAGGTGGTGACCGGCGCGCACACCACGCGCATCCTGATGGAAGGCCGGCGCGCGGTCGGCGTGGAAGTGCGCATCGGCCCCGAGACGAAGCAATTCCACGCGAGCCGCGAAGTGCTGCTCTGCGCCGGCGCCCTGCAGTCACCGCAACTGCTGATGCTCTCCGGCATCGGCCCCGGTGCGCAATTGCAGCGGCACGGCATCGCCGTCGTTCACGACCTGCCCGGCGTGGGCGCGAACCTGCACGATCACGTCGATATGGTGCAGGTGGTGAACGCACCGAAGCTCACCGACTTGTTCGGCCTCTCGCCAAGGGGTGTGCTCAACATGGTCAAGGGCGCGCTCGAATGGCGGCGCACGCGCAAAGGGCTGCTGACAACCAACTTCGCCGAAGCCGGTGCCTTCATCAAGAGCCGGCCCGAAGAGGCCGTGCCCGATCTGCAACTGCACTTCGTCATCGGCAAGCTGCTGAACCACGGCCGCACCACCGTCTTCGGCCACGGCTACTCATGCCATGTGTGCCTGCTGCGGCCGCTGAGCCGCGGCAGCGTAGCGCTGGCGAGCGCCGACCCTCTTGTCGCGCCGCGGATCGACCCGAACTTTCTGGCCGAGCGCGACGATGTGGATCGCCTGGTGCGCGGATTCGTCGCGATGCGGCACATCCTCTCGCAGCCGGCCCTGGCGCGATATGGCGGTGAGGAATCGGCGGCTTCGGCGAAGGCGACCAGAACCGAGCAGATCGAAGCCTTCATCCGTGACCACGCCGACACCATCTACCACCCGGTCGGCACCTGCCGCATGGGCAGCGGGCCACTCGATGTGGTCGGCAGCGACTTGCGCGTGCACGGCGTCGACGGGCTGCGCGTGGTCGATGCTTCCATCATGCCGCGCATCGTCGGCGGCAACACCAACGCGCCGACCATCATGATCGCGGAGAAGGCGGCCGACATGATCCGGCGCGCGGCTGTCATGCTCGCCGTCTTCCTTGTTGCCGCGATGGTGTCGCTGGCGGGTGCTTCGCCCACCGAGGCCCAAGCTCAGCCGTCAACACTCGCATCACCAACCGACCCGGCCGCATCGCCCCGCCCGAAGATCGCCCTCGTGCTCTCCGGCGGCGGTGCACGCGGCGGTGCGCACCTCGGCGTGCTCAAGGTGCTGGAAGAACTGCATGTGCCGATCGACCTGATCGTGGGCACCAGCGCTGGTGCCATCGTCGGCGCGGCGTATGCCACTGGCATGCCGCTGGCCGACATCGAGAAGGAGATGGGCACGCTCAGCACCGCCACGCTGTTCCGAGACGTGGTGCGTGCCGATGTGCCACTGCGCCGCAAGGCCGACGACGAGATCAACTATGTGGGGCCGGAGATCGGCATCGTCGCCGGCGGCCTCTCGCTGCCCAAGGGCGCTGTCGCCGGTGTGGCGCTCGAAGCGGTGTTGCGCCGCCTCACGGTGCGCCAGCAAAGCCGCGAATTCGACAAGCTCCCCATCCCGTTCCGCGCCATCGCGACCGACCTCACCACCTCCGAGATGGTCGTGCTCGACCACGGCAACCTGGCGCAAGCGGTGCGCGCCAGCATGGCGATTCCGGCGGCGGTGAACCCGGTCGAACTCGACGGCCGGCTGCTGGTCGACGGCGGCGCAGTGCGCAACCTGCCGGTCGATGTGGCCCGAGCGATGGGCGCCGAGATCGTCATCGCGATCGACATCGGCACGCCGCTCCTGGCGCGCAACGAGATCACCTCGCTGGTCTCGGTCACCGACCAGATGCTGCGCATCATGACCAACAAGAACGTGGCGCAATCGCTGACCGAGTTGAAGGAGCGCGATGTGCTCATCACGCCCGATCTGCGCAAGGTCTCGACCGGTGACTTCGACCACCTGGAAGACGCTGCCAAGGCCGGCGAGGCCGCGGCGCGCGCCAAGGTGGGCGTGCTCGCGCCCTACCGCATCGAAGCCGCCGAATACGCGAGCCTGCTGAGCCTGCGCTCGACCATCGCGCATGCAAAGGCCGAGCCCATCGAGGCCATCCGCGTGACCGGCGTGAAGCGCGTCAACCCCGATTCGATCGTGGCGGCCATGCGCTCGGCCATCGGCCAGCCCTACGACGCGGCCACGCTCGACGACGACATGAAGCGCATCTACGGCCGCGGCGATTTCGAGCGGGTGAGCTATTCCTTCACCGACGATCCAGGCAAGGGCCGCGTGCTCACCGCCGACGTGAGCGAAAAATCCTGGGGCCCGAACTACCTGCGCTTCGGGCTGGCGATGTCGTCCGACTTTGCCGGCAACTCCTACTTCAACCTGCTCGCCACGCACCGCTGGACCTGGCTCAACTCGCTGGGCGGCGAGTGGCGCAACGACCTGCAGATCGGCCGCACCGACCGCGTGCGCACCGAGTGGTACCAGCCGCTCAGCTCGGCGCAGCGCTGGTTCGTGGCCGCCAACCTGCAGACCGAACGCGAGCCCTTCGACCTTTATGACAGTGGCGTGCGCATCGCCCGCTACCGGCGTGCCACCTATGGCGGCGGGCTGGATGTGGGCGTGCCCATCGGCGTGCTCGGCGAGGTTCGATTGGGCTTGATGCGCGGCCAGCTCAAGGTGCGCACCGACACCGGCGTGATCTCCGGCTCCGACATCATCCCCAACGCCGACACCGGCGGCGCGCAAGCCCGCTTGCGGCTGGACACGCTGGACAGCGTCAACTTCCCGCGCTCGGGCTATGCGGTGGATGCGCTCCTCTACAACTCGCGCAAGGCCCTGGGCGCGAGCGACAACTACACCAAGCTATCGCTAGCCATGCGCGGCGCCATCAGCACCGGCCCGCACACGCTACGCGTCGCGCTGCAGGGCGCCAAGAGCCTGGGCAGCAACGACCTGCCCGACTACGAACTCTTTTCGCTCGGCGGCTTCCTGCAGCTCTCGGGCTACAAGACCGGCGAGCTGCTGGGACGCGAGCTGACCTTCGGCCGGCTGGTCTACAACTACCGCATCGCCACGCCGGGCTTCCTCGACGGCGCCTACGTGGGCGTCTCGGCCGAGGCCGGGCGCATCGGCGATGCGGTGACCGGCGCCGATGCCACCACCCGCCACGCCGGCTCGCTGTATGTGGCGCTCGACACGCCGATCGGTCCCGTCTACCTGGCCTACGGCCGCGCCAGCGGGCGCAACCAGGCGCTGTATTTCTTCCTCGGCCAGCCCTGATCCGGCGCGGCGAGAATAGGCCCCAATTCGTCATCGAACCTTACCGGAGCAGACCATGAAAACCAAAGCCGCCGTCGCCTGGAAAGCAGGTTCCCCGCTGACCATCGAAACCGTCGACCTCGAAGGCCCGCGCGCCGGTGAGGTGCTGATCGAAGTCAAGGCGACCGGAATCTGCCACACCGACTACTACACGCTCTCGGGCGCCGACCCGGAGGGCCTGTTCCCCGCCATCCTCGGCCATGAAGGCGCGGGCATCGTCGTCGATGTGGGCCCAGGCGTGACGACCTTGCGCAAGGACGATCACGTGATCCCGCTCTACACGCCGGAATGCCGGCAGTGCAAGTTCTGCCTGTCGCGCAAGACCAACCTCTGCCAGCAGATCCGCAGCACGCAAGGCCGCGGCCTGATGCCGGATGCGACCAGCCGCTTCTCGATCGACGGCAAGCCCATCCTGCATTACATGGGCACCAGCACCTTCAGCAACTACATCGTCGTGCCCGAGATCGCCGTCGCCAAGGTGCGCTCGGATGCGCCCTTCGACACCATCTGCTACATCGGCTGCGGCGTGACGACCGGCGTGGGCGCGGTGCTGTTCAGCGCCAAGGTGGAAGCGGGTGCGAACGTGGTGGTCTTCGGCCTCGGCGGCATCGGCCTGAACGTGATCCAGGGCGCCAAGATGGTCGGTGCCGACAAGATCATCGGCGTCGACCTGAACCCCGAGCGCGAAGCCATGGCCCGCAAGTTCGGCATGACGCACTTCATCAACCCGAAGGAAGTCGACAACGTGGTCGATGCCATCGTGCAATTGACCGATGGCGGTGCCGACTACAGCTTCGAATGCATCGGCAACACCAAGGTGATGCGCCAGGCGCTCGAATGCACGCACAAGGGCTGGGGCCGCAGCATCATCATCGGCGTGGCCGAAGCGGGCGCCGAGATTTCGACGCGGCCTTTCCAGTTGGTGACCGGCCGCAAGTGGGAAGGCTCCGCCTTCGGCGGCGCCCGCGGCCGCACCGACGTGCCGAAGATCGTCGACTGGTACATGGACGGCAAGATCAACATCGATGACCTGATCACCCACCGGCTGAAGCTCGAGGACATCAACAAGGGCTTCGACTTGATGAAGTCGGGGGAGTCGATTCGGTCTGTGGTGATGTATTGAGCGTGTTGCTTCATTGCGCTCGTCGCGTTTGTCGCACTCGTCGTTTGGTGCGCGCACGGTCGCGGGCGGGTGCCTGTGGCTCTTCCCCCTCGACACCACCACCGTATCGGGGGCTCAGGCTCTTCCCCACGGACGAACCGCCGGCTGTTGCAAGGCCGGGGCGGAGGGGGGGCCAGGCGCATGGGCGGCGCTGAGCATCGCAGTGCAGCCGGGGCAGTCTGCCGTACCCGGCAGACCGGCGAGAAGGATTTATGCAATTCCGCGTTCAGCGGAATTGCGAAGCCATCGCAGCCGCCCGGCGGAGCGAGAAGCGCAAGGAACCCGTAGCGCAGCGAAGGGCGCCGCCGCTGCGCCTGGGCGCCCCTCCGCCCCGGCCTTGCCGCGCCAAGCTCCCCAAGAATTGCCGCGCTAACCTCCAACCCATCAGCAATAAATTCGAGCACCGAACACCATGCAAGGCATCCGCACCCTCACCACCCTCAGCGAACACGCCTGCTTCGGCGGCGTGCAGGGCTTCTACGAGCATGACTCGACCGAGACCGGCACGAAGATGAAGTTCGGCGTGTTCGTGCCGCCGCAGGCCAAGAACGGGCCGGTGCCGGTGCTGTTTTACCTGGCGGGCCTCACCTGCTCCGAAGAAACTTTTGCCATCAAAGCCGGCGCGCAGCGGCACGCGGCCGAGCACGGCCTGATCCTCGTCACGCCCGACACCAGCCCGCGCAACACCGGCGTCGAAGGGGCCGATGCGGCGTGGGATTTCGGCACCGCTGCCGGCTTCTACCTCGACGCGACCGAAGCGCCGTGGAGCGCCAACTGGCGCATGGAAAGCTATGTGACGCGCGAACTGCGTGCGCTGGTGCTCGAGCACTTCGAAGCGCGCGACGACCGCATCGGCCTCTTCGGGCATTCGATGGGCGGGCACGGCGCGTTGACGCTGGCGCTCAACCACCCGGGGCTCTATCAAAGTGTCTCGGCTTTTGCGCCGATTGCCGCGCCAATGCAATGCCCCTGGGGGCTGAAGGCGTTCAGCGGCTATCTGGGCAACGACCGCAAGGCCTGGGCGCGGCATGACGCGACGGAGCTGATCAAATCCGGCGCCCGTGTGCCACCCTTGTTGATCGACCAGGGCCTGGCCGACAAATTCCTCGCCGAGCAACTGCACCCCGAACTCTTCGAAGCCGCCTGCGCCGCGGCCGGCCAGCCGCTCACTTTGCGCCAGCACGAGGGCTACGACCACGGCTACTACTTCATCTCGACTTTCATGGCCGACCACATCGCGCACCACGCGGCGATCTTGAACGCTTGAGCGGTTCGGCTGAAGACATGAGCGCGACGGACTCCGTTCCACCTCTGCCACCGGTCGCCGAAGCCGGCGCCGAAACCGCGTCCGACAAAGCCGTGCAGCCGCAGCGGCGCAACCCGCTGCACGGCCTGACGCTGGAGGCGATGCTGACCGAGCTGGTCGAGCACTTCGGCTGGCCGGAGCTGGGCGCGCGCGTCCACATCCGCAGCTTCAACCTCGACCCGAGCATCGCATCCAGCCTCAAGTTCCTGCGCAAGACGCCGTGGGCGCGGGAGAAGGTCGAGGGCTTGTACCTGTTCATGAAGCGCGAGCAGGCGCGCGACAAGCCTCGCTGACAGCGTGCCGCCGCTGCTTGCGGCGCGCCGCTGCCGAACTTGCCTCGGCCCCGGCCTGACATCGTTAGTATTGACATTTCTTCATTTGACGATTTCTTTGGATGTATCGTAAGATATGTTTTTCAACCCATCTTAAAGATCATGAACCCCTTCTTCGACCGCGTTCGCAACGCCTTTCATCACCATCATCGCCACTACCACCAACACCACGCCGGCCGCCACGGCGGCTCGCATGGCTTCGGCTTCGGGTTCGGCAGCTCGCACGGCTTTCCCGGCGACTTGCTCCGGGGCGGCGGCGGGCTGGGCCGCGGGCGCAAGCTCGGCTCGACCGACCTGCAACTGCTGCTGCTCGCGCTCCTCGCCGAAAAACCCAGCCATGGCTACGAGCTCATCAAGGCGCTCGACGAGCGTTCCAACGGCTACTACGCGCCCAGCCCCGGCATGGTCTACCCGGCCCTCACCTATCTGGAAGAAATCGGCCATGCCAGCGTCGAAGCGCAAGGCACCAAGAAGCTCTACCAGATCACCGAAGCCGGCCTGACACACCTGGAAGGCCAGCGCGCCAAGGTCGATTCGCTGCTGGAGCAGCTTGCCTGGATCGGCCAGCGCATGGACGACGTTCGCCGCGCCATGGCCAGCCATTCGGGCGCCGACGAAGCGGAAGACGCGGGCGACTTCGACTCGCCGCATGCCTTCCCGGGCCGCGGACGTGGCCGCTCCGCCGCGGGCACGCCCGAAGTGCGCCAGGCGCGCCGCAACCTCAAGTCGGCGCTGATCGAAAAGACCGGCGCAACGGTTGCCGAACAGCGCCGCATCGCCGAGATCCTCGACCGCGCGGCGGCCGAAATCCGCGGTGAAAGTGCAAGCGAAGGCAGCGCCACGTAAAGTCCCGCCCATGAGTCTTGCACCTCCCGCGGCGGCGCCCGCATCGCGCTCTTTCGCCGCGATGCGGCACCCCGGCTACCGCGCTCACTTCGCGACCTACATGCTGGCCATGATGGCCGACAACATCGAGCATGTGATCAGCTACTGGATGATGTTCCAGAAGTTCCACTCGCCTGCGCTCGGCGGCTTCGCGGTGCTCTCGCACTGGCTGCCGTTCCTGGCGTTCTCGGTGCCGGTGGGCGCGCTGGCCGACCGCTTCGACCCGCGCCGCATCATCCAGT
The DNA here is from genome assembly GCA_026224975.1 of Rhodoferax sp. Classification (GTDB taxonomy): domain Bacteria; phylum Pseudomonadota; class Gammaproteobacteria; order Burkholderiales; family Burkholderiaceae_C; genus LMDS01. The sequence goes on from JAMFRW010000285.1 coordinate 24,597, forward strand.
GCGGCATGCTGCTGTTCATCACCGCATCGCTCGGCTGGGGCTATTTTTTCGTCACCGACTCCCTGCAGATGTGGCACGCGATGCTGCTGCTGGTGATCCACGGCTGCGCCGGTGTTTTGTGGCAAACGTCCAGCCAATTGCTGCTGCACGACATCGTGCCGCCGGAGCAGTTGCAAAGCGCGGTGCGGCTGAATGCCACGGCGCGCTACCTCGGCATCCTCGTCGGGCCGGCCGTCGGCGGCGTGATGATGCTGGCGCTCGGGCCGGCGCATGGCATCCTGCTCAACACCGCGTATTACCTGCCGCTGCTGGTCTGGTTGTGGAAGGCACCTTACGGGCCGCGCTTTCGCACGGCGCTAGCCTCCGCGCCTAAGCGAGCCGTGCGTGGCCTCGCCGACATCGTGCAGACCGCGCGCGACATCGCCGGCCAGCCAGTGATCGTCTCGATGACGCTGCTCGCCGGTGCCGCCTCGTTCTTCATCGGCAACAGCTACCAGGCGCAGATGCCGAGCTTCGCCCAAGACCTCGGCCACGGTGATCCGGGCACCTCGTACAGCATGCTGCTCGCGGCCGATGCGGCGGGCGCGCTCATCGCCGGCGTGCTGCTGGAAAGCTCTGGCCTGCTGCGCCCCAATCCGCGCACCGCCCTGTTGTTGGCGATGATCTGGTGCGGCGCGCTCGCCTGCTTCGCGGGCACGCGCAGCTACCCGCTGGCGCTCGTGCTGCTCTTCGTCGCCGGCTTCTTCGAACTCTCGTTCGGCAGCATGGCGCAGACGCTGGTGCAGCTCAATGCGCCTGCTGCCATGCGCGGGCGGGTGATCGGGCTCTACAACATGTCGGCCCTCGGCATGCGGGCGTTCAGCGGCATCACCGTCGGGCTGGCGGGGAGTTGGCTGGGCGTGCATGTGTCGCTGGCCGCATCGGCGCTGGTGCTACTGGCGCTGGTGGCCTTCGTCACCTGGCACATGCGGCAGGTGGCACACAATGGCGCCGGCCCTTGATCGCCCTCGCGTCCCACTCGCGTGACACGTACGGGCCGCTCGCTCCTGTCGACCAATCCAACCGGCTGCTGTCATGACCGATCCCGCCCGCCCCCGCATCGCGCCCTTCGGCTCCTGGGTGTCACCCGTCACCGCCGACCTGATCGTCGGCGAGAGCATCCGCCTCGGGCAGGTGGCCATCGACGGCAACACCATCTACTGGACCGAAGGCCGGCCGCGCGAACAGGGCCGCAACGTGCTGGTCGCCCACACGGCCGATGACACCGCCGATGGCACGATCGCCGACGTGAGCCCGGCGCCGTTCAACGTGCGCACCCGCGCCCACGAGTACGGCGGCGGCGCGTTCACGGTGGCGCGCGGCGAGGTGGTCATCAGCCACGACGCGGACCAGCAGCTCTACCGCATCGGCATCTCCGGCGCCCCCGAAGCGCTCACCCGATCGACCAACACGCGCTATGCCGATGGCGTGATCGACGCACAGCGCCAGTTGCTGATTGCCGTGCGCGAAGACCACGGCAGCAGCGCGCCCGAAGCCGTGAATGCGCTCGTCGCCATCGACTTGCAGACCGGCGCCGAACGCGTGATCGCCGGTGGCCACGACTTCTTCTCGAACCCGCGCTTGAGCCCCGACGGCCAGCAACTCGCCTGGCTCACCTGGGACCACCCGAACATGCCGTGGGACGGCACCGAGCTGTGGCTCGCGCCGGTCGCGGGCGATGGTTCGCTCGGGCCCGCACACCGCGTGGCGGGCGGCAAGGCGGAATCGATCTTCCAGCCGAGCTGGTCGCCGCAGGGCGAGCTGCACTTCGTCTCCGACCGCAGCGGCTGGTGGAACCTGTACCGGCAGCGCGGCAGCGCCATTCAAGCGCTGCATCCGATGGAGGCCGAGTTCGGCGAGGCGCAATGGGCGTTCGGCATGAGCACCTATGGCTTCGATGCCGGCTCGCGCGTGGTATGCACCTGCGCCGTCGATGGCGACTCGCGGCTCTACGTGATCGAGTCCGCGACGCTCGAGATGACCGAGATCGCAACGCCCTTCCGCGTGATCCTCGACCTGCAAGTCGGTGCGGGTTTCGTGGCCTTCGTGGGCGGCTCGGCGAGTGCGCCCGAGGCCGTGATCAAACTCGACTTGGCGAGCGGTGGGCATGAAGTGATCCGCAGCGCGAGCGGCGCCGTGCCCGACGCGGCGTACACCTCGGTCGCCGAAGCCATCGCCTTCCCGACCGAAGGTGGCCTTGTCGCCCATGCGTTTCACTACCCTCCCGCCAACGCCGACTTTCGCGGGCCGGAAGGCGAGCACCCGCCGCTGATCGTGGTGAGCCACGGCGGGCCGACGGGCGCCACCACGGCAGCCTTCGAATGGAGGATCCAGTACTGGACCAGCCGCGGTTTTGCCGTCGTCGATGTGAACTACGGTGGCAGCGAAGGCTACGGCCGCGCCTATCGCCAGCGATTGACGGGGCTGTGGGGCGTGGTCGATGTGGACGATTCGGTCAACGCGGCGCGCTATTTGATCGAACGCGGCGATGCCAATGCCGAGCGCGTGGCGATCCGCGGCGGCAGCGCCGGCGGCTACACCACGCTGTGCGCACTGACCTTCCGCAGCTTCTTCAAGGCCGGCGCGAGCCACTACGGCATCGGCGATCTGGAAGCGCTGGCGCGCGACACCCACAAGTTCGAATCGCGCTACCTCGACGGCCTGATCGGCCCCTGGCCGACGCAGCGCGCGCTCTACCTCGAGCGCTCGCCGGTGAACCACACCGATCGCCTCGAAAGCCCGATGATTCTTTTCCAGGGCAACGAAGACAAGGCCGTGCCGCCCAACCAGGCGCAGGCCATGTACGACGCGGTGCGCGCCAAGGGCCTGCCGGTGGCCTACCTGTTGTTCGAAAGCGAGCAGCACGGGTTCAGGCGCGCCGACACCATCAAGCGCGTGCTCGAGGCCGAGCTGTACTTCTACGGGCGCATCTTCGGCTTCATGCCGGCCGATGCAATCGAGCCGGTGGCTATCGGGAACCTGCCGGAGCCGGCGTGATGCCGGCTGCGTCCTTGGCTGGGTTCTCTCTCGGGTCCGATACCGCGTCGCTCGTCGAATCGCCCAGGGCGCAGATCGTCGCCGATGCCGACCGGCTGGCCGATTGCGCGTTGAAAGCGGTGCGCCGGCGCTATCCGCACAAGCTCGACCACCTGATCCTGCATGACGCTGATCAGCCGCTCCCACAGCAGATCCACCCGATCTTCAGCGGCAGCTACGACTGGCATTCGAGCGTGCACATGCACTGGTCGCTGCTGCGGCTGGCGAGGCTCGCGCCCGGGCTGGCATCGGCGCCCGAAATTGCCGCGCACTTCGACACCCACTTCACACCCCAACACGTCGCGATAGAACGCTCCTACGCCGCCGAACCAGGCCGCGGCAGCTTCGAGCGGCCTTACGGCTGGGCCTGGCTGCTGAAGCTGCAGGCCGAACTTGATGTGCAGGCGGATGCCACTGAAGATGCGGCGGATGACAACGGCGGCGATGCTGGCGCGGGAGGTGTGGCAGTCTGGGCCGACGCGCTACGCCCCTTCAGCGAAGACGTGGCCCAGCGCCTCACCGCCTTCCTGCGCAAGAGCCACTACCCGGTGCGCGCCGGCACGCATGCCAACTCGGCCTTCGCCATGCTGCTTGCGCTCGACTACGCGCAGGCCATCAGCGACGCTGCGCTGATCGACGCCATTGGCGACGCGGCCACCCAATGGTTCGCCGCCGATCGCCGCTACCCGGTGCGCTACGAGCCCAGCGGCACCGATTTCCTCTCCGCCGGCCTGTGCGAAGCCCTGCTGATGCGGCGCGTGCTCGGCGCGGCCTTCGGCGACTGGTGGCAAGACTTCGCGCCCACCGCCGCCGAGCTGGCGAACTGGCTGCACCCGGCCGTCGTGAGCGACCGTGTCGACGCGCAGCTGGTGCACCTCGAGGGGCTCAACTTTTCGCGCGCCTGGTGCCTGGCTTCACTCGTCGAAGCCTTGCCCCCGGGCCACGCGTCGGCTTTTGCCACCGCGGCGCCGCAGCACTTTGCCGCCGCCTGGCCCCACGTCACCGGCGGCGACTTCGCGGCCACGCACTGGCTGGTGAGCTTCGCGCTGCTGTCGGTGGATCGATGATGCGGTGTCAGCCCGGTGAAGCGCCGACGGGCGCATCCGCCAAGGTCCGCGCCGCCTCGAACGAGATGTCGCCGTACCAGGCTTCGGTATGGTTCTTCAGGTCGTCGCTGTCGGTCAGCAAGCCCACACCCAATACGTGGCCGCTGGGCGATTCGCCGAAGACCTTGGCGTAGTCCTCCAGCACGTTGCGCTCATACGCCAGCCAGCGCCCGGCGCGCCGCGCACCGCTCTCGACCACCTGGTAGCGTATGCGCCCCGAGCGCGCATACGGCAGCACGCTGCCCACCGGCAACTGGCCGTCCCACACATAGGTGAGCGTGGCAAACGGCAGCACGTTGCCGGTGAACACCTCGACCTGCTCGAAGAATATCCTGTCTCGCAGCGAAAGCCGATCCATGTCGCCGCCGAAGGCCACGACGAGTCGCGCCGGCGTGTCTTCGGCATTGTCGTCGGCAACAGTCGCCCGCTCGCTCAACGAATCCACCCGCCACTGCCATCGCAGCCAAGGCGTCGCCCGTGGGTCGATGTCGACCGAGCAGTGCATGCCCGAGCTGGAACTGTCGGCCGTCGCGTGCAGCACGGTCAGGCCATCGCGCCGCACGGTTTCGTAAACCGTCTTGATTCGGTCCGGCCGCATGACGTAAGGCCGCCAACCCGCCGCCACCGCGCCCCCCTCGGCGGCCGCCGAGAACGGCACGACGGCGTGGCGGAGTGCGGGCGGTGTCGGCGGCGAGGCACAGCCGGCCAGCAGGCCAGCGCCCGCGAGCGAGAGGCCGAACGCAGGCGCGGCGGCGCAGAAGCGGCGGCGGCTGGGATCGGCCAGAGATCGGTCAATCCGTGGTCGTTCGATCGGCGGCTCGACGCGCAGCCGATTCGACGGTCTGGTTGGGTTCATCGCGGTTTGTCGTCCGGCAAACGTGGGTGTTCGAAAATCGGCGCCGATCGTACCGGCGCAGTGTGTCTGGTGCGTATTTCGTCGCATCAAGTTGGCGGAAGCGCGACACATCCACGCCACCTCGCTTGCACCTTGTCGCGTCTTCTCACAAGCCCGTTGCCAGGCAGGCGCTACGGTGCGGCCCATTCGGGGCACAGCAGAAGGAGACAGCGCATGAAGGCATCGTGGCGAACGGCCTGGCAGGGTCAGGACATCGTGGTCTACCGGGACGACACGGAGGTCGATCGCCTGCATGCGCCGGCGATCGAGCGGGTGCTGCTGGTTCACCGCGGCTCAGGTGAATCGGCGGGCGATCTGCTGCATGCGGTGGTCGAAACGGACAGCGACTGCCTGCTGTTCCCGGCGGATACCGGCTTTGCCGGCCGCGTGAATTTCGAACGGCAGGCGTTCTGGGCCGAGCGAGGATGCGTTTACTGGGTCAACGAAAACCGGGCTTCGCTGCCGCTGAAGTTGCGGCGCGGCGCGGGCTTGTTCGGCCTGGGCGCGCCGATCTTCCGGCGCGTGCCACGGGCCGACTTGGCCGCGGTACTGGCGCGCTGGCCGGTGGAAGGGCCGCAGACCTGGGAGCAGCGCAAGTGGCGGCGCATCGAGCGCGGGCGGCCGTTTGCGCCAGTCGAAGAAACACAGCTACGGGCCTGAGCGGCCGGTATCCGAAAAGCAAAAACCCAGCCGAAGCTGGGTTTTTGGATTCGCAGCGCCAGGCGCCGCGAGTTCGACAACGTCGAATCAAGCAGCAGCCTTGGCGGCAGCCTTCTTCTTGGCGTGGACCTTCTTGGCGTGAGCCTTCTTGGCCGGGGCTTCCTTCTTGACTTCGGCCTTGGCGGCCGGAGCGGCAGCAGCGGCCGGAGCCGATGCTTGGGCAAAGGCGCCCATCGAGAATGCGGAAGCGATCAGAACGGCGATGAGTTTTTTCATGGTAAATCTCCTGCAGGGAAATGTGGAAGAGCCGATTGCTCGGGAGTCACAACGTGGTCGAGGGACACCCGGTTGACAGTGGGGGCATCAAATATTTCGCCGACTGGCCGGTAAGCGCCGTAACAGCCTGCACGGCCGGGTGCCGCTGGCGCGGAGGCCTGTCAGCGTTGGCTGACGATCACTCGAAGTGCCCCTCCCGCAGCCATTTCGTCGCCACCCACTTCTCACCTTCGAGCACCGGCGCGCCGCCGTGAAGCGTTCGGGTCATCGGGTGCGGGCGGTCGTAGCTGAAAAAAACGGCGTTGCCCTGCAGCGGTGCAACTTCGAGTTGCACGTCCGGAAAGACCGTAACGCCGCCGCGCACCGGCGTGCTGAGGTAGCAGACGAGCGAAGCCACGCGCTGGCCGCCACGGCGCAGGATCAGCGGCGTGCCGGGCTGCGCGGGGTCGAAGTAATCGTAGTGCGGCTTGTATTCGGCGCCCATGCCGTAGCGCAAGATTTGCAAGCCCTCGCCGTTTTCGACCGGCCAGGCGAGCAAGGCAGCGATGCGCGCCTCGATGCGGGCGCACAGCGGGTATTCGCCGCGTTCGAAGAACATGCCTTCGCTGGTGCGCGCATCGTTGACTTCGCTGGCGCCGGTCGCCGTTTGCACGGTTTCCGACCGGGACAGGCGCGAGCGCGCCAGCACCACCAGTTCGTCGCACTCGTCGGCCGAAAGCAGCCCGCCGAAGACGACGACCCGCGGTGAGCGCAGGCTGGCAAGCACCTGCACCTCGCGGTCGCCGGCCCAGATGGAGGTTCGCGTGTCGCCCGGCAACGGTTCGGGCACGGCGAGCGCCGGCGTCAGGGCGACGCGGCGGGTCTGTTCGGCTAAATGCTCTTGCAGCACGTGTTCGACGGCGGTGAGCGCCACGTCTTCACGCCAGCCGCTCTCCAACATGGCGGCGAGCACCGCATCGGGCGGCTGGCCGGCAACCGTCTGCTCGACGATCCACTGGCGAACTTCGGGCGTGATCGGCTGATCGCTCATCGGCGGAATTCTGCCGGAAGGCGGTACCGCGCGGTCATTGGGGCGCGGGCCTTTCTCAACGTCAGTTTCTCGGCATCAGTTTCGCAGCGTCAGTCCACCTTGCGGCGGAAGACGAAGCGGTCTTCGCAGGAGACGGTGGCATCGAAGCGGTAGCCCTCCGCATCGAACTTCTGCAGGCCATTGGGCGAGGTCATGCGCTTCTTGATGGCATACCGCGCCATCGCGCCACGAGCGCGCTTGGCGAAGAAGCTGATGATCTTGTACTGGCCGTTCTTCCAGTCCTCGAACACGCATTCGATCACCCGCGCCTTCAGCACCTTGCGGTCGGCCGCCCGAAAGTACTCCTGCGATGCGAGGTTGACGATCACCGGCGCGTCGTCGCCGGCCAACCGCTTGTTCAGGTGCTTGGCCAGCCGGTCTCCCCAGTAGGCGTACAAATCCTTGCCCTTGGGGTTTTCGAGCCGCGTGCCCATTTCCAGGCGATAGGGCTGGATGCGGTCGAGGGGCCGCAACACGCCATAGAGACCGCTCAGGATCGCAAGGTGCTGCTGCGCCCAGGCCAGATCGGCGGGGCTCAGGGTCTTGGCTTGCAGGCCGCCGTACACGTCGCCATCGAAGGCGAGCACGGCTGGCTTGCTGTTCTCGGGGGTGAAGCTGCGGCGCCAGGCCTTGTAGCGGGCCACGTTCAGGTTGGCCAGCGGCTCGGAAAGATTCATCAGGCCAGCGATGTCCGAAGGCGTCTGCGTCTTGAGCAGGCCAATCAGCTTGGCGGAATCGGGGATGAACTGCGGCAGCGTGGGCTCGATGCCGTCGAAAGGCGTGTCGAAGTCGAGTGATTTGGCGGGCGAAAGCAGGAAGAGCATGGGGGCGCGGATGAGGTGGAGTCCGCAGACTCTATCCGCGCGCCGGGGTTTGCGCCGACTATGCGCGGCGATCACTTCTTGGCGTTGCGCTCGGCCTCCTTGGCCGTCTGATGCACCTTGTCTGCCGCCTTGTCGACCTGATCGCCGATCTTCTCTGCCGTCTGGTCGATGGCCTTGCCAGCTCGCTCGGCCGGACCTTCGGCGGGCTGGCAGGCGGAGACGGCGAGCGAGGCGATCACGACAAAAACATAGAGCGCGGTCTGGGGCTTGAACATGATGAACTCCAAAAGGCGTCGGGCAAAAAAGTGGTGGGAGGTGGGTGGGTTTGCAATGAACTTGCATTCATTTGCAACGTGAAGGAACTTTAAGAAAAGCGGCCTGCCGCGTCGTTCGGCGGGCGTCGCGAGTTGCGGTGGGTTGTTTCCTACAGGCGTCCCAGAAGAGATCAGCGGAAATCCCGGCTGCGGCTCACCAGCCCCTGCAGCAGGCTGGAGTGGTCCAGCACCTTGGTCGCCACCAGGTGCATCACCGCCTGAGCGCCCTCGCCCTGCCGTTGCCACTGGCCGAAGACCGTGAGCAGCCGGGCGGCCAGCAGCGGCTGCCGCTGCGAATCGACCACCTTGGGCCAGACGATCACGTTGACCGGCCCGGTCTCGTCTTCCAGCGTGACGAACATCGTGCCCTTGGCTGTTTCGGGCCGCTGCCGGTGGGTGACGAGGCCGCTCGCGCGCGCCAGCCGGCCGTTCGGATAGGTGCGCAGCACGCTGGCCGGCTGCACCTTGAAGGCGGCCAGTTCGTCGCGCAGCAAGGCCAGCGGATGGCGCTTGAGCGTGAGGCCGAGCGCGCGGTAGTCCGACAAGGTGTCTTCGGCCTCGCTGGGCGCGGCGAGTTGTGCCGGCGCTTCGTGCACACGGGTGGCGCGCAGCATCTCGGTTGGCCGGGTGTCGATGCCGGCCACCGCCCACGCCGCCTGGTGCCGGTGGCCGGTGAAGCCCACCAGCGCATCGGCCTGGGCCAGCGCCTGCAGGTCGTGGGCATTGAGCGAGGCGCGCCGGGCCAGGTCTTCCGCGCTGGCAAACGGCCCCTGGCTTCGAACCGCGACGATGCGCTCGGCCGCGTCTGCAGATAAGCCGCCGATGCGGTCAAGGCCGAGGCGCACGGCGTGGAGTTCGTCTCTCGATTTGTCACCACACACCGATGAAGCATCGCCTCGCGCCACCAGCGTGCTCTGCAACTCACTCGTGCGCACATCCACCGGCAGCACTTCCACGCCATGGTCGCGCGCATCGCGCACCAGTTGCGCCGGCGCATAAAAACCCATCGGCTGGCTGTTGAGCAGCGCGGCCAGAAAGGCATCGGGGTGATGGCACTTGATCCAGCTGCTGGTGTAGGCCAGCATCGCAAAACCGGCCGCATGGCTCTCGGGGAATCCGTATTCACCGAAGCCCTGGATCTGCTTGAAGATGCGCTCGGCGTATTCCTCTTCATAGCCGTTCTTGATCATGCGCCCGACCAGCTTCTCGTGGTACGGCGAGAGCCCGCCCTTGCGCTTCCATGCGGCCATGGCGCGGCGCAGGCCATCGGCTTCGCCGGGGGTGAAATCGGCCGCGTTGATCGCGATCTGCATCACCTGCTCCTGGAAGATCGGCACGCCCAGCGTGCGCTCCAGCGCCGCGCGAATGCCGGGGCTCGGGTAGACGATGTCCTCCTTCTTCAAGGAGCGGTTGGTGAGGTACGGATGCACCATGCCGCCCTGGATCGGCCCCGGCCGCACGATCGCGACTTCGACGACGAGGTCGTAATAACAGCGGGGTTTGAGGCGCGGCAGCATGCTCATCTGCGCGCGGCTTTCGATCTGGAACACGCCGACGGTGTCGGCCTCGCAGATCATGTCGAAGGTGGGAATGTCCTTCAGCGGCACATCCTGCATCGCAAACGGATGGCCCTTTTTCTGCCCGATGAATTCGAGCGAGCGACGCAGCGCGCTCAGCATGCCGAGCGCCAGCACATCGACCTTGATCAGCCCCAGCGAATCGAGATCGTCCTTGTCCCACTGCACGACGCTGCGCTTGTCCATGGCGGCGTTTTCCACCGGCACGAGCTGCTCGATCTGATCGCGTGCGATGACGAAACCGCCCGGGTGCTGGCTCAGGTGGCGCGGGAAGCCGATCAGCTGCTGCGTGAGCTCCATCCAGAGCTGGACGATGGGCGCCTCGGGGTCGAAGCCGTTCTCGCGCAAACGCTGGTTGTTGATGTCGCGCCCGTCGAACCAGTGCATGCTTTTCGACACCGCCTCGATGCGCTGCAGGTCCATGCCGAGCGCGCGGCCCACGTCGCGCAGGGCCGAGCGCGGCCGGTAGCTGATGACCACGGCCGTGAGCGCCGCGCGGTGCCGGCCGTATTTGCCGTAGATGTACTGGATGACTTCTTCGCGCCGCTGGTGTTCGAAATCGACATCGATGTCGGGCGGCTCGTTGCGCTCGGCGCTGATGAAACGCTCGAAGAGCAGCGAGGCATCCTGTGGGTTCACCTCGGTCACTTCCAGGCAATAACAGACCACCGAGTTGGCGGCGCTGCCCCGGCCCTGGCAAAGAATCTCCTTGCTGCGGGCCCAGCGCACGATGTCGGCCACGGTCAAAAAGTAGGCCTCGTATTCGAGCTGCTGGATCAGCGCCAGCTCGCGCTCGGTTTGCGCACGGAATGTCGCTTTCTGCGCCTCGGTGAAGCGCTCATGCACAAATCGCCTGGCAAAACCTTGCTCGGTGAGGTGGCGCAAATGGCTGGTGGGCGTTTCGCCCTGCGGCACGATCTCTTGCGGGTATTCGTACTTGAGTTGCCCCAGCGAAAACGCGCAGCGGCCGGCCAGCACCAGCGAGTTCCCCAGCCATTCGGGCTCGTACAGCGCCGCCAGCCGGCCGCGGCCGCGAAGATGCCGCTCGGCATTCGGCTCGAGCCGAAAACCACAGTCGCCCACGGCCGTTTTGAGGCGGATCGCGGTGAGCGTGTCCTGCAAGGGCTTGCGCGAGCGCAGGTGCATCAGCACATCGCCGGTCGCGACAATGGGCAGGCCGGTCAACTGGGCGACATGCCGCACCACATCGAGCAGGTCGTCGTCGCTCTGCCGATGCAGCAGTGAAAGCGAAATGGCCGCGCGCTCGGGAAACCAGGTCTTGACCCACACCGCGTGCGCAAAAACTTCTTCGGGGGTTTGCGATGCCCGCGGCACCAGCAGCGCGAGGCAATCGGGCAGGCCGGTGAGCGTGGGCGCATTCGGCACCTTGCCCTCAACGTCGCCCGGGTGCGCCAGATAACTGCCCTTGGCCGCCCGCCGCCGCGCGACCGTGATCCAGTGCGACAGGTTGCCGTAGCCGCGCCGCGTTTGCGCCAGCACGATCAGCCGGGCATGGGGAACGGGCGGCGTCTTCCCGTCGCCCGGCAAGCTCAGCTGGATTTCGCTGCCGATGATCAACGGCAACTGGCATTCCAGCGCCGCCACATGCGCCCGCACCACGCCCGCCAAGGTGCATTCGTCGGTGATGGCGAGCGCCGCATACCCGAGCTGATGTGCCCGCCGCACCAGTTCCTCGGGGTGCGAAGCACCGGTGAGGAAGCTGAAATTGCTGCGGCAGTGGAGTTCGGCGTAGCCGGGGAGCGAGGGGCGCATGGGAGGCAGAGTGGATCGAACTGAAATACTGTATTTAAACCCAGTATTCTGCGCCTGTTGCATTCGCCATCACAGCGCAATTGCCGGGGGTGCGACTCACCTAACATATGGCTCCAGCGGATCACTGCGTCCGCTCGCCACGTGCAACACGCGGCGCCTACTTTCCGACTCGAACACGACAAAAGGAGCCACTCGTGACAACCTCGACCCGTCCATCCAGATATCTCCTGGCCGCCATGGCTTTTGCCGGCGTGCTGTCGGCGCAAAGCGCCCTCGCCGACACCACTTGGCATTGGAGCTATAGCGGCGTCGCCATCGATGCCAGCGGAACCTTCGTCACCTCCGACACCGCGGATGCTTCGGGTTTCTACGAGATCACGGCCATCACCGGCACCCGCAACGGCGAAGCCATCACCGCGCTCTACCCGGCCGGCAGCGCCATTCCGGGCAATGAGCCGTATGCCGTCGACAACCTGATCCGCGTCGGTGCCCAAGGCCAGATCACCGTGCACGGGTTCGGCTTCGCCACAGCGTCTGGCTATACCAACCCCTACTACGCCGATTTCCTGGCCACGCCCGGCTACATGGAAGTCTTCACGACCACATCGAGCTTCGCCGAGGTACCGATCACATTCTCCGCCTCTCCCGTGCCCGAGCCAACAGCCGCAACGCTGTTGCTCGCCGGCCTCGGCGCTTTGGGGCTGGCGGGCTTCGCGCGCCGCCGCGCTGGCTGAGGTTTTCGAATGCTGCTGCGCCGTGCCACAAAATCCGATGCAGCGGCCGTTGCGTACGTCTATCTTTCCTCGCGAAAAGAGTTCCTGCCCTATGCGCCTTTAGCCCATACGGATGAAGAGGTCCGCGCGTGGATAGAACAGTCTTTGGTGCCTGCAGGCCGAGTGACTGTTGCGGAGATGGCCTCGGAGATCATCGGCTTCGTGACGACGACCGATGCAGACGGTTGCCTGTGGATCGATCAGTTGTATGTTCGGCCGGCATCCACGGGGCGCGGCATCGGAAGCGCACTGCTGAGACACGCCATGACCGGCGCGTCTCAGCCCGTCAGGCTCTACACGTTTCAAGCAAACAATGGCGCCCGGCGGTTCTACGAACGGTTCGGATTTGCGCCGATGGCATTCACGGATGGGCGCACCAACGAAGAGCAGTGCCCGGACGTGCTGTATGAACTTCCCATTGGCACCACTCCGCGCAATCCGGCGGCGGAGCGGGCGTTGGACTCCATGTGGGCTGTCGACGTGGAGCGACGCATCGACGAGATCGAGTCAGGACAGATGCCGATCGCACCGGTCGAGCAAGCCATCGCGCGCGCCAAGCGAGGGCTTCGGTGATCGAAGCTCTTCGCTAGACCCGAGCGTCGGTCGCTCACCCCAAGGCCAAAAACTCCACCCAGTTCCCATCCGGGTCCTCGACCATCGCGATGCGGACGCCGGGGCGCAGGTCGCGCACGGGCATGGCGATCTTGTGGCCGGCATCCGCGCAGGCTTTGACCATCTCTTCGATGTTGGTGACGGTCATGGTCCAGTAGCGGTAGCCGGCACCGCCGCCGATGCCACCGGGCGCGGCCGGGGCGGGCACGCTGGGGAAGACGACGAGCTTGATCATGCTGTCGCCGCAGAGCATCTGGTGCATGACGCCGGCGCCGCCGGGCATGGGCATTTCGCGCAGGTAGCGAAAGCCGAGCACGTCGCGGTAGAAGGCGAGCATCGCTTCGCCGTTGGTGGTGATGATCCCCAGATCGATGGCTTGTTTGGCCAGTTGCACGCCCATGTCGTCTCCTTGTGATGTGGCCGGCCGACGATAGCGCGGCACGGCCGGGGAGACGGTCACCCGCGGGACTCTTCGGGACGCTTCGTTTCAGGCTCGAAACATCGTACGAAAGAAGGATGCTGCCTGGTCCAGCCGTGCCTAGACTTTCCGCGACGACACGATTTCCTTCCGCACCCCGCACACCGGCAACGCACGGAGCAGCATCCCATGGTCAGCAACGGGGTCGGCGTGTCCGGCGGCAAGGTGCATGCGGGCGGAAGCCTGATCGTGTTGATCCGCCTGCTGCCGGGTTGGAAGCTCGATCCGGCGTCCGCGAGCCTGCGTTGCCTGGCCTCCGATGGCTCGCCGATCTACGCCGTGCCGCTACCCGACCTGCCGCGCAGCGCAGAGTTGCTACCGGCGATCCCGCTGCGCTTGCCCCGCCGCGGCAGGCCGCTGGCGGCCGAGCACGAGCTGGAGCGCTATTTGCACCTTCATCTGCGGCTGCCGACACGCGAGCCAACGGAAGTCTGGCTGGCGCGCGCCCGCGGCTGGGAGTTCGTCGAATCGGCGCGGGTGCTGAAGGGCATCGGGCTGATGTGAATCGTGATGTGAACGTGAACGGGCGGCGTCGCTACGATCGCCGCCCATGAACATCGTCTTCGCCCACGCCAATGGTTTTCCGGCCGGCACCTACCGCAGTCTTTTCGACGCCTGGCGAGCCGCCGGTGCGACCGTCCACGCCATAGCCAAGCTCGGCCACGACCCGCGCTTTCCCGTCACCGACAACTGGCCGCACTTGCGCGACGAGCTGATCCACTTCATCGAGCAGGAGGTCACAGGGCCCGCCTACCTGGTCGGCCATTCGCTGGGCGGCTTCGTGAGCCTGCTTGCCGCCGCGCGGCGGCCCGACTTGGCACTCGGCGTGGTGCTGCTCGATTCGCCGGTGCTCTCGGGCTGGAAGGCGCGCGCGGTGCAGTTCGCCAAGGCCACAGGCATGGGCGAGCGCTTCTCACCGGGCAAGGTGTCGAAACGGCGGCGCCAGCATTGGCCGAATGCGGACGCGGCCTACGAACACTTCGCGTCCAAGCCGGCCTTCGCACGCTGGGCGCCGGGCGTCCTGCGTGACTACATCGCGAGCGGCGTGGAGGCCGTGCCGGCAGAGCTGGAGGCGGGCGCTCACCACCGGCTGAGCTTTCACCGCGAGGTCGAAACCGCGATCTACAACTCGCTGCCGCACCACGTCGCGCGCGTGCTGCGGGTGCATCCGCTGCAGTGCCCGCTTGCGTTCATCGGCGGCAGCGAATCCACGGAGATCAAGCAGATCGGCCTGGCCGCAACCAAGCGCTTCACGCAAGGCCGCATGTCGACGCTGCCCGGCTCGCATCTCTTTCCGCTGGAGCGGCCCGCGGAGACGGCCGCCGAGGTGCTGCGCTGGATCGAGCGCTTCGGGCCCTCCGTGGCCTCCTGGCCGAGGCGTGAGCCGCCACCCCCGCGCCTATAATCGCGCTTTACCACCAGAGCATTTGTGTCAAACAAATGCTGCACACAATGACCAAGTACGTCTTTGTCACCGGCGGTGTGGTGTCCTCGCTGGGCAAGGGCATCGCTTCTGCATCGCTCGCCGCGATCCTCGAATCGCGCGGCCTCAAAGTCACGCTGATCAAGCTCGATCCGTACCTCAACGTCGATCCGGGCACGATGAGCCCGTTCCAGCACGGCGAGGTCTTCGTCACCGACG
>JAMFRW010000286.1 GCA_026224975.1 Rhodoferax sp.
CGGCACCCTCTTCACCGGTCGAATGGTTGGTCCCCCTTGTTGCCTGGCTCTCGGCCGCAAGGCAATGGCTGATGGCGTGGCGGCAGCACCGGGCCGACGTCGCCTGCCGCGCGGCGCTCCGCCAAAGCCTCCACGAACTCGATGCGAGAAGCCTTCGCGACATCGGTGCGCCAGACGAACTCCTGGCCCGCGCGATGGCGTGCCACGCGCACCCGTTCGATGGCTGCGACATGCCCGGCGCCCGCGAAGCGACACGGGATTGGCGGCGCTGCTAGCGCTTCTCAGAGGTCGAACGCCAAGGTTCGACCGTCGAACCCATCTCAGGGTCGATCGCCATACAAGTCCGTGCAAGGACCGCTCAGAATGAATTTGCCGCCTGTGAACGGCCATTCGAACAAACCCGCACGGAGACACCATGAAGTTTCGGTTAACAAAACTTGGCATCCAACTCTCTTTGCTGGCGAGCCTTGCGGCCGGTGCGGGCGGTGCGTTCGCGCAGACGGTGAAGATCGGCTGGTTGTCATCGCTGACCGGCCCGCTCTCTTCCGCCGCCATTGCCGAAAACCAGGGCGTGCAGCTCGCGGTGGACGAGATCAACAAGGCCGGTGGCATCCTCGGCAAGCAGATCGAACTGCTGACGCGTGACACCGCCGGCGACCCGACCAAGGCGGTCAACTTCGCGCAGCAGCTCGCCTTCAGCGACAAGGTGCAGTTCGTGATCGGCCCGGTCAACTCCGGCGAGGGTCTCGCGACCACGCCGATCCTGGCGCGTGCCGGCGTGCCCAACATCGTGGTGGGCTCGATCGACGAGCTGACCGATGCCAAGAAGTACCCGCGTGCCTTCCGCGCCATCAACACCAACCTGCAGTGGATCGCGACCGCGAACGACTACGCGTTGAAGACGCTCAAGAAGACCAAGATCGCGATCATTGCCGACACCTCCGGCTACGGCACGGCCAGCGGCAAGACGGCGCTGGAGCTGCTCGACAAGGCCGGCGTCAAGCCCGTCTACCAGGTGCTGGTCGACCCCAACAAGACCGACCTGACCGACGAGATGAGCAAGGCCAAGGCGGCCGGCGCCGACATCGTCATGCCGTGGTCGGCCGCGACCGGCCTGCTCGGCCGCCTGCTGAATGCACGGGGCGACATGGGCTGGAACGTGCCGGTGGTCGGCCACCCGGCGCTGATGGCGGCGCAGATCAAGAAGCTGCTCAACAAGCCCGAGTACTGGGACAACACCTTTGCCTCGGGCTACCAGAGCACCACCTACAGCGCTGACGGCAAGCTGCCCGAACGCACGCAGGCCTTGGTCGACAAAGTGCGCCCCAAGCTCGGCGGCGGTGACATCGACGTGCTGTTCTGGTGGGTCGCCATGGGTTACGACACGGTGAAGATCATCGAGCATGCGGCCAAGGTGGCCGGCTCGACCGACCCGGCCGCCATCCAGAAGGCGCTCGAAGGCACGCAGGACTTCAAGGGCGTCTACGCGACCTACTCGTGGAGCGCGACCGAGCGCAACGGTTTTCCCGACAGCAACATGGCGGTGAACATCGCCAACACCTTCAAGGACGGCAGCTTCAAGGCCGCGCCGCGCTGAGCGGCAACGCGCCAGCCCCGGCCATCGCTCAACGAATCAGCTCCACATGCTGACCGTCATCGTCTCCGGCCTCGCGATCGGCATGGTGTTTGCCGCCGTCGCGCTGGTCTACAACGTGATGTTCTCGACCTCCAAGGTCTTGTCCGTCACGACCGGCCACGTCTCCATGCTGGGTGGCGTCTTCGGTGCCTACTTCATCACTGCGCTGCACCTGCACTGGGCCATCGGCCTGATCGGTGCCATCGTCGTCGGCGCGTTCTTCGGCTTCGTCACCGAACTGCTCGCGATCCGCCGCGTGCTCAACCGCAGCGACGAACACCTGTGGCTGCTCAGCACGCTGGCGCTGGCGACCATGGTGCAGCAAGCGGTGGGCCTCTGGTGGGGCACCGAGCCCAAACCCTTTCCGCGATTGATACCGCAAGACTTCGGCGCCGGCGCGCTGGACCAGAAGTTCTGGCTGCCCATCGTGATTGCCGTGGCGATGGCCATCGGCCTGGAGCTGTTCTACCGCCGCACCATGTACGGCAAGCTGTTTCTCGCGATGTCGGAAGACGCCTTCGCGGCGCGCGCCCGCGGCGTCTCGACCGACCGCATCCGCGTGATGTCCTATGTGCTCTCGGGCGCACTCGGTGGGCTGGCCGGCTTTGCGGCCGGGCAGCTGACCTTCGCCTACTTCGCGCTCGGCCTGACGCTCACGCTCAACGGCTTCATCGCACTCGCCGTGGGCGGGCTGGGCAGCAACATCGGCGCGCTGATCGGCGGTGCGGCGCTCGGCCTCCTGAATGCATTTGCCAGCCACTGGTTCGGCGGCGAGTACCAGCAGACGATTGCGGTGGGCCTCTTGATGATCGTGCTGCTGCTCAAGCCCGAAGGCCTGCTCGGCTCCAGAAACGTGAGGCCGGTATGAGCATCACCGCCAAGTTGAAGCCCGCCTCGCTTGCCATCGGCGCGCTGCTCGCCCTCGCACTGCCGTGGTGGGCCGGCGACCAGTACCAGTTGCATCTGGCGGCGCTGATCTGCGTCTACTGGATCCTGATCGCGGGGCTGAACCTGGTCGTCGGCTACACCGGCCAGCTCTCCATCGGCCATGTGGGTTTGCTGGCGATCGGCGCGTATGCGTTTGCGATTCTTGCCGGCAAGTTCGGCTGGCATCCATCGGTGGCGGTCGCTGCGGCCGGTGCGCTCGGTGGCTTGTGCGGGCTGGGTCTGGGCCTGCCTTCGCTGCGCCTGCCGGGCTTCTACTTCGCGATGGCGACCATGGCGTTTGCGTTGATCGTCAACGAGCTGGTGTTGGCTCAGGTTGACCTCACGGGCGGTGGCATCGGCCTGCCGGGGCCGCTGTTCCCGGCGCCGTTCGACACGCCGCAAGGCTTCTACTATCTAACTGCCGCGCTGGCGCTCGTCGTCACGCTGCTGAGCTGGAACATCGCGCGCCGCATGTGGGGCCGCGGGCTGATGGCGATCCGCGACAACCCGGTGACGGCGCAGGCGGTCGGCGTGCCGCTCTTCCGCGCCAAGCTGGTGGTGTTCGTGTTCAGCGGCGTCACGGCCGGCGTGGCGGGCGCACTCTTCGCCTCGCTGCAGAGTTACATCACGCCCGACACCTTCGTCTTCGAGCTGAGCCTTTTCTTCTTCGTCTGCATCATCATCGGCGGGCGCGGCAGCATCATCGGCCCGTTCATCGGCGTGGTGGTGTTGACGGCGCTGCCCGAACTCGTGGCGCCACTCGCCAAGCTCGGCCACTTCTTCTATGGCCTGCTGCTGCTGGCGGTGGTGTTGATCGTGCCGGAAGGCATCGGCCGCGTGTTCGAGCTGATCGGTGAGCGGCTGCGGCCACGCGCCGAACGGCACGATGCGATCACGCCAGACCTGCCGCGGCTGGCGCGTGCGATCAGGAGCCGGCCATGAGTGCGAACGTCATGCAGAGCGCTTCGACCGTGAGGGCCGAATCGCAGAGCGGAGCACTCGCATCCAACGCCAGCGTCGCGCTCGATGTGGTCGACATCAGCAAGCACTTCGGTGGCATCAGCGCGTTGGACCATGTGTCGCTCTCACTCCGTCCCGGTGAAGTACACGGCCTGATCGGCCCGAACGGCAGCGGCAAGACGACGATGCTCAACATGCTCTCGGGCTACTACCAGCCGAGCGCCGGGTCGATCCGCCACCGCGGTGAAGAACTGGCCAACGCCACGGTGCAGCGGCGCGCGCGCATCGGCATCGCCCGCACCTTCCAGAAGCCGCGACTGCTGCCCACGCTCTCGGTGCTCGACAACGCGGTGCTCGGCGCCTGGCCGCATTCGCGCGCGAGTTTTCTGGCGACTGCCTTTGGCCTGCCGAGTGTCGGCCGTGAAGAAAAAGCCCTGCGTGCGCAAGCCGCCGAGATCCTGCATGGCATCGGCCTGGGCCATGTGATCAACCGCCGCGCCAACCTGCTCGACCATGCCGAGCAGCGCTTTCTCGAGATCGCGCGTGGGCTCGTGATGCAGCCGCGTTTCATCCTGCTCGACGAGCCTGCCGGCGGCCTCACCGGCAACGAGATCGAGCACCTGGCCGACGTGATCCGCACGCTGCGCGAGGCTGGCATCGGCGTGCTGCTGGTGGAGCACCACACCGACTTCGTCTTCCGCATTTGCGACCGGGTGACCACGCTCAACGTTGGCAAGATGATCAAGCACGGAACGCCCGACGAAGTGCGCGCCGACCCGGAAGTGATCCGTGTCTATCTTGGAGCGTGAGATGACCACATCGCTCATTCGCCCCGCACAGGCGCTGCTCGAAGTCCGCGATGTGCATGTGGCCTACGGCAAGGCCGAGGTCGTGCACGGCATCTCGATGGATGTGCGCGCCGGCGAGTTCGTCGTCATGCTGGGCCGCAACGGCGCGGGCAAGAGCACGCTGCTGCACGCCGTCTCCGGCCTGGTGCCCAAGCGCTCGGGCAGCGTGCACTTCGAAGGGCATGACATCAGCCACGCGACGCCGCGCGACATCGTCAAGGCCGGCATCGTGCAGGTGCTGGAAGGCCACCGCGTCTTCCACACGCTCTCGGTCGAAGACAACCTGCTGATCGGCACCTATGCGCGGCACCCGCACGGTGACCGCAGCCAACTCGATCGCATCTACACGCTCTTCCCCGAACTGGCGGAGCGCCGGCACCAGATGGCCTCGCGGCTTTCCGGCGGGCAGCAGCAGATCCTGGCGGTGGGGCAGGGCGTCATCGGTGACCCGAAGCTGCTGATCCTCGACGAACCCTCGGGTGGCCTGGCGCCCATCGTCATCGACCGCATCCTCGCCGTGGCCTCCCAGCTTTGCGCCAGTGGGCTGGCGATCCTGCTCGTGGAACAACTGGTGGAGAAGGCGCTGCGCCATGCGCACTACGGATATCTGGTGGAAACCGGGCGCATCGCCGCGGCGGCGTTCTCCGACGAATTGCGCGAGGGCGATCTGCTGCAGCGCGTGTACCTCGGCGGCGCACCTGCTGCACAACAACAAGAGGCCGTGTCATGACCGAACAAAACACGCAACAGCGGACACAAGAGACGCCTCGTTGGAAACAACGCCCGCCAGGTTCGAACTGGGGCGATTTCGGCGCCGACGACCAATGCGGTCGCATCAACCTCCTCACACCCGAGAAGGTGCGCCAAGGCGTGGCCGAAGTGCACGAAGGCCTCACCTTCTGCCTGAGCCTGCCGCTCGATTACCCCGGCGGCAACGTGCTCAACCCGCGCCGCCACCCGCCCGTGCTGCGGCCCACGCTACGCAACGGCCGGCCCAACATGAACTACCGGCTGTTCACCGACAACGTGCTGCAGACCGATGTGATCAGCGATGACCTCGCGGTGCTGCACCTGCAGTATTCGACGCAGTGGGACAGCCTCGCCCATGTCGGCAGTCTGTTCGATGCGAATGGCGACGGCCTGCCCGAAGCGGTGTACTACAACGGCTTTCGTGCCGAGACAGATGTGGTCGGCCCCACCGATGCTGCCGATGCCGGCGTGCCGCCGCTGGGCGACACACGTTCCACGTCGAAAGCCCGCGCCCTCGGCATCGAGAACATGGCCGAGCGCTGCGTGCAAGGCCGTGGCGTGATGATCGATCTGCAAGCGCATGTGGGCCCAGGCCGTGTGGCCGTCGGCTACGACACGCTGATGCGCGTGCTCGATGCCGATCGCATCACGGTCGAAAGCGGCGACATGGTCTGCCTTCACACTGGCTTCGCCCAGGCGATTCTCGACATGCGCGGCCAGCCCGATGCGGCCGTGCTCGACCAGACCGGCGCGGTGCTCGACGGCCGTGACGAGAAGCTGCTGCAATGGATCACCGACAGCGGCCTGGCCGTGTTGATCGCCGACAACTATGCGGTCGAAGCGCACCCGGCGACGCGTCATGTGGGCTGCTGTGCTGCACTGCCGCTGCACGAGCACTGCCTCTTCAAGCTCGGCATCCATTTGGGCGAAATCTGGCACCTCACGCCGCTGGCGAATTGGCTGCGGGCGAACGGCCGCACGCGCTTCCTGCTGACGGCACCGCCGCTGCGTTTGCCGGGCGCTGTTGGTTCGCCGGCGACTCCTGTTGCCACGGTTTGACGAATGAGCTGCTCGTCCCCGCTCACACTGAGCCTGTCGAAGTGCCCACACGAAGCGCTCATCCCGAACGGCGAGTCTCCGGCCATGAGTAAGCCCTGATGCACCAGACCTCCGACACCAACTCCGCGCAGAAAGTCTGCCGCATCCTGCGCGTGCTTTCCACGCCGCAGCCGCTGCGGCTGGCCGACATCTGTGCGGGCGCGGACCTCAACAAGGCGACCACGCTGCGGCTGCTCGACACCCTCATCAACGAAGGTTTTGTGCGGCGCGACCCGGTCAGCAAACGCTATGTGCTCGGCGACGAAGCACTCGTGCTCGGCGTCGCGATGCAAGGCCGTGACCACATCCGCGACCGCGCCCGGCCTGCGCTGGTGCGACTCGCCGCGCTGTCTGGCGACACCGTGTTGCTCTCCACCCGCCACGGCCTCGAATCGGTGTGCGTAGACCGCGAGTTCGGCAGCTTCCCCATCCGCGCCAACTACCTCGACCTCGGCAGCCGACGCCCGCTCGGCGCCGGCGCCGGCAGTCTGGCACTCCTGGCCTGGCTGCCCGACGACGAGGTCGAGACCGTGCTCAACCTGCTCGCACCGGTTCTCAAGAAACGCTACCCGCGCATCACCCGCGAATTGCTCAAGACCGAGATCGCGCTGGCCCGCGAGCGCGGCTACGCGATGCTGCTCGATGTGGTCGTCGACCAGATGGGCGGCATGGGCGTGCCCATCCTCGGTGGCGACGGCAAGCCCATCGGCGCCATCAGCATTGCGGCGCTCACCGGCCGCATCTCGACCCGCATCTCGCTGCTCGCCCCGGCGCTCAAGAAGGCCGGGCAGGAACTCTCGGCGCATTACGCACAAAGGGAAGCAGCATGAGTCGCCGGGCCGTTATGGGCCACGAAGGGGCCCACGTTCGTGGTCCCAAGACGAATTCCGCAGTGCGTAGCACGGAGGTCTCCAAATGAGTTGGGTCATCGGCAGCGGCCTCACCCGCTACGGCAAGCACGAAGGCAGCAACACGCTGGCCCTGATGACGCAGGCGACCGACTTGGCCATGGCCGATGCCGGCACGGTGCGCGGCGACATCGATGGGCTGATCTGCGGCTACTCGACCACGCTGCCGCACCTGATGCTCTCGACCGTGTTCGCCGAACACTACGGCCTGCACCCGCGCTATTCGCACGCGGTGCAACTCGGCGGCGCCACCGGCTTCGGCCTGGTGATGCTGGCGCATCTGCTGGTGACATCGGGTGCCGCCAAGCGCGTGCTGGTGGTCGGTGCCGAAAACCGCATGACCGGCCAGAGCCGCGACTCGGCCATCCAGGTGCTGGCGCAGGTCGGCCACCCGGTCTACGAAGTACCGTTGGGCGCGACGATTCCCGCCTACTACGGCCTCGTGGCTTCGCGCTACATGAACGAGTTCGGCAGCACCGAGGCCGACTTTGCCGAGCTGGCAGTCACCATGCGCAAGCACGCTGCGCTGCACGAAGGCGCGCAGTTTCGCAGCCCCATCAGCGTCGTGGACGTGATGGCCTCGCGCTCCATCGCCTCGCCGCTCAAGATGCTCGATTGCTGCCCCGTCTCCGATGGCGGCTGCGCCTTTGTCATCAGTGCCGAGCCCGAAGGGGCGAACCCGGTGCGCATCAGCGGCGCGGCGCAGCACCACAACGCGCAGCACATCAGCGCGCTCGCGAGCCTCACGCACGTGGGCGCCGGCGCCTGCGCGGCAAGTGCCTTGAAGGATGCCGGCCGCACGCTCGCCGATGTGGAACACGCGGCGATCTACGACAGCTTCACCATCACGCTGACCATGCTGCTCGAAGAGATCGGCCTCGCACCGCGCGGCCGGGCCGGCGTGCTGGCGCGGGAAGGGCATTTCGATGCCGATGGCGCCATGCCTTTGAACCTGCATGGTGGGTTGCTGTCATATGGGCACTGCGGCGTGGGTGGGGCGATGGCGCACCTGGCCGAAGCGCATCTGCAGATGACCGGGCGGGCGGGTGAGCGTCAGGCACCGAAGGCGGGTGTGACCTTGTTGCATGGGGATGGCGGGGTGCTGTCTTCGCATGTGAGTCTGGTGATGGAGAGTGCGGCATGAGTGAGACCACACGCGACTGGACGCAGGGCGGTGACCGCCTGGTCTTCCAGCAATGCAGCGCCTGCCACCACACCTTCTACTTTCACCGCAGCTTCTGCCCCACGTGTGGCGACGCGTCACCCATCGCCTTGCCGTCGAAAGGCCAAGGCACCGTCTACGCCAGCACGCTGGTGCAGCGTGCGCCGAGCGACGAGTTCCGCGCGATCGTGCCGTACCGCATCGTGCTGGTCGACATGGCCGAAGGCTTTCGGGTGATGGGCCATGCGCATCCGTCGCTCGCGATCGGCGATGTGGCGATATGCACGATCGAAACCATCGCCGGCCGGCCGCTGCCCTTTTTCAATGCCCACGTCACCGCCGACACCACCAAGGAACTTCATGCCTCTTGACCCGCGCGACGCGTTGCGCCTCGCCCTGGCGCCGCGGTCCATCGCCGTGATCGGCGCCTCAGACAACGCCAACAAGATCGGCGGCCGTCCGCTGGCTTACCTTGCCCGCTTCGGCTACCAGGGCACGGTCTACCCGATCAACCCGACGCGCCCCGAAGTGCAAGGCCTGCGCTGCTTCCCCAGCCTGCAATCGCTGCCGAACGTGCCCGATGTCGTCATCGTCGCCGTGGCCGGCGACATGGCCGTGGCCGCGGTGGACGAATGCGGCGAAGCCGGCGTGGCGCTCTGCATCGTCATGAGTTCGGGCTTCGGCGAGACCGACCCCGATGGCAAGGCGCGCGAGCAGGCCATGGCGGCGCGTGCGCGAGCACGTGGCATGCGTATCGTCGGGCCCAATTCGCAAGGGCTGGCCAACTTCGGCAATGGTGCGGTGGCGAGCTTCTCGACCATGTTCACCGAAGTGGCACCGGCCGATGGCCCGGTCGGCATCATCAGCCAGAGCGGCGCGATGAGCGTGATTCCCTACGGCCTGCTGCGCGCGCGCGGCATCGGTGTGCGGCACTCGCATGCGACCGGCAACGATTGCGATGTGACGGTGTGCGAACTGGCGACCGTCGTGGCCGAAGACCCGGGCCTGAAGCTGCTGCTGCTCTACCTCGAAGGCATCCCCGACCCGTGGAACCTGGCCGAAGCCGCCCGCGTGGCGCGAGCCCGCAACCTGCCCATCGTCGCGCTCAAGTCGGGCCGCTCGGCGGCAGGGCAGGAGGCCGCGCAATCGCACACCGGCGCGCTCGCCAACGAAGACCGCACCGTCGATGCCTTCCTCGCCGACCACGGCATCTGGCGCGTGCAGAACATGGTCGAGATGGTCGACGCAACGCAGCTCTACCTGAAGGGCTGGAAGCCACGCGGCCGGCGCTTGGTGGCCATCAGCAACTCCGGCGCGGTGTGCGTGCTCACGGCCGACGCAGCGAGTGCCGCCAACATGCCGCTGGAGCCGCTCTCGGCCGCCACGCAGACCGAACTGCGCACCATCCTGCCGGGCTTTGCGACGACGACGAACCCGGTCGACATCACCGCCGCGCTGCTCAGCAACAGCCGGCTCTTCGGCGGCATCCTGCCGCCCATCGCACGCGATCCTGCGGCCGACGCCTTCATGATCGGCATCGCCGTGGCCGGTGCAGGCTACGACGTGGAAGCGTTCGCGAACGACACCGCCAGCTTTGCGGCCGAGACCGGCAAGCCCATCGTCGTGGCCGCGCCGCAGCTCAGCGTGTCGGACCGGTTCAAGGCGCTCGACCTGCCGGTCTATCCGACCGAAGGCGAAGCGGTGCGGGCGTTAGGGCAGTTCCTCTCGCATGCCGAGTTGCAGCAGGCGGCCACTGTGCGCAATGCGCCGGTGCCTTCGAAGCCGCGCGTGGCAGGGCCTTCGGTGATGCTCGATGAGGTGGCGAGTCTGGCTTTGTTGGCCGAGCACGGCGTGAGCGTGGTGAAGCATTCGCTGTGCACCTCGCAAGTCGATGCAGTGGCGGCGTTCCAGGCGCTCGGCGACCAACCGGTGGTCGTCAAGGGCTGCACGTCCGATGCGTCGCACAAGTCCGAACTGGGCCTGGTGCGCGTCGGCCTGAACAGCGCCGACGCAGTGGCTGCGGCGTACAACCAAATGAACGACGCCGCCCGCACCGCCGGCGTCACCCTCAGCGGCGTCATCGTCGCCGAGATGGTCAAGGGCCGGCGCGAGCTGATGATCGGCGCTCGGCTCGACCCTGTCTTCGGCCCGGTCGTGCTGGTGGGCGACGGCGGCAAGTACGTCGAGGCCATGCCCGATGCGCAAGTGCTGCTGCCGCCCTTCGATGCCGCTCATGTCGAGAGCGCCCTGCGCCGCCTGCGCATCGCCCCGCTGCTCGATGGCGTGCGAGGCGAACCTCCGCTCGATGTGGCCGCCTTCTGCGAGAGCGTGGTGGCGGTCGGCCGATTGATGAGCGACGACGCGGCCGGCATCACGCAGCTGGATATCAACCCGGTGATCGTGGGTGCGCGTGGTGAAGGCTGCGTGGCCGTGGATGCAGTGATTTTTCGAGAGGTGGCATTGTGAACC
>JAMFRW010000287.1 GCA_026224975.1 Rhodoferax sp.
CGATTTCCGTGACCCACACCGTCGCGCCCAGACCGCGCAGCGATTGCGCGCAACCCTTGCCCACATCGCCGTAACCGGCGACGACCGCGATCTTGCCCGCGATCATCACGTCGGTCGCGCGCTTGATGCCGTCGACCAGCGATTCACGGCAGCCGTACAGGTTGTCGAACTTGCTCTTGGTCACCGAATCGTTGACGTTGATGGCGCGGAAAGGCAGCGTGCCCTTGGCGCTCATTTCCTTCAGGCGGTGCACGCCGGTGGTGGTTTCTTCGGTCACGCCGATGATTTGCGCGGCCTTGCGGGTGTACCAGGTCGGGTCGACGGCGATCTTCGCCTTGATGGCGGCGTAGAGGCAGGTTTCTTCTTCGCTGGTCGGGTTGGCAACCACCGACAGATCCTTCTCGGCCTTCTGTCCGAGGATCATCAACAGCGTGGCATCGCCGCCGTCGTCGAGGATCATGTTCGGGCCTTCGCCCTCCGAGCCCTTGGCGCCGAATTCGAAGATGCGGTGCGTGAACTCCCAGTATTCGGCCAGGGTTTCGCCCTTGTGCGCGAAGACCGGCGTGCCGAGGCCACCATTGGCGCCGTTGGCGACCAGCGCGGCAGCCGCGTGGTCTTGGGTCGAGAAGATGTTGCACGACGCCCAACGCACGCTGGCACCGAGCGCTTGCAGCGTCTCGACCAGCACGGCGGTCTGGATCGTCATGTGGATGCTGCCGGTGATGCGCGCGCCCTTGAGGGGCTGCGTCTTCGCGAACTCTTCGCGAATGGCCATCAGGCCGGGCATCTCGGTTTCGGCGATCTTGATTTCCTTGCGGCCCCAGGCGGCAAGCGACAAATCGACAACGGCGTAATCCGCAGCGGCGGAAGCGGTGGGTTTCAAAACGGCGTTCATTTCGGGCTCCAGACTGAATGAGGAACCCGCACGCAACAGAATCGAAGGGGGAAGGCAGCACCGGTGCGGCGCTGGCGGCTCACCCACGACACTCGTCGTGCGGGTGAGCGCGGTTGCAAATAAATTTCCGAGCCTGGGACACGCGCTGAAATCAGCGAACGCGCCTTGCAACGCTCCTCGGAAAGTGGCGCAATTGTAGACGTGGGTTGCGCGCGCTGCCAAGCAAGGCCATGCTGGCGGGTGCATGCTGGCGCTCAGACCGTGCAAGACTTGGCGCATGTTCATTCCCGATTTGCCTGCCATCGTCAATCCCTGGAATGCGGTGCCAGTGGCCGCACTCTCTCGAATCGTTGGCATCTTGACCGACATCGACGACACCTTGACCACCGATGGCGCCATCACGCCCGACGCGCTGGCCGCTCTCTGGCGCCTGCGCGCAGCCGGCGTGCCCGTCATCGCGATCACCGGCCGGCCGATGGGCTGGAGCGAGCCGTTCGCCCGACCGGTCGATCAGGGCGGCTGGCCAATCGATGCGATCGTGGCGGAGAACGGCGCGGTGGCGCTGCGGGCCGACGGCGATGCGCTGACCATCGAATACGCGCAGGACGAGGCGGAACGCTCGCGCAATACACAGCGCCTGCGCGAGACGGCTGCCCGCGTGCTGCGCGAGGTGCCTGGCGCGCAACTGGCGCAAGACAGCGCCGGTCGCGTCACCGACATCGCCATCGACCACAGCGAATTCGCCCATCTGCCGTCGGCGCAAATCGAAAAAATCGTGGCCATCATGCGGGCCGATGGCATGACCGCGACGGTGAGTTCGATCCACATCAACGGCTGGTTCGGCGAGCACAACAAGCCGAGTGGCGCGCGCTGGATGGTCGCGCGGCTGTTCGGGCGCGAACTCGATGCCGAGCGCGAACGCTGGGTCTATGTGGGCGATTCGACCAACGATCAGGCGATGTTCGGGCTGTTTCCAATCAGCGTCGGCGTGGCGAACTTGCGGCGCTTTGCCGATGCGCTGACGGTGTGGCCGGCGTACATCACGCGAGGCGAACGAGGCGTGGGCTTTGCCGAAGTGGCAGCGGCGGCGTTGGCCGTCAAGCCGATCAACGCCTGCTGATCAGCGCTCGCTCGCGCTCGCCCGCGCCAGCAGCCCCGCCGCCTGCTCCACCGAATCCAGTTGCATCTCGAAGCTGAAGAAGCGGTTGCGCCCCTTGGCCTTGGCCACGTAGAGAGCCGAATCCGCCCGCGTCAGCATGCCTTCGAGTGAGGTGCTCGCGTCCGGAATGCAGGTGGTGATGCCGCCCGAGATCGTCACATGAGGTGCCACCGGCGACGCGGGGTGCGGAATCTTTGCCAGTTCGAAGATGCGCAGCATGGCGCGCGCCAGGGTCATCGCACCGGATTTCGGTGTCTCGGGCAGGATCATCGCGAACTCTTCGCCGCCGTAGCGCGAGGCCGTGTCTTCCGGGCGTCGGCACATCTGCTGGATCAGGCTGCCGACCTGTTTCAGGCAGCGGTCGCCCTGGGCGTGGCCGGCGTTGTCGTTGTAGATCTTGAAGTGGTCGAGGTCGCACAGGATCAGCGTCAGCGGCAATTGCGTGCGCCGCGCATCGGCCAGGGCCACGGCGAAGCGTTCGTCGAAACCGCGAATACGAAGGGACTTCCCACCTTCCAGCAACGGTGTCGAAGCGCCAAGATTGGGATGCAACTCTCAATCTGAAACCGGAAAGGGGAAGCCCATGAACGAGATCACAGGAGTGCGCATTGCGCGGGTAGGTGTCGACCTTGCCAAGCAAGTGATTCAGGTCCACGCTGTAGATGCATCGGGCCGGCGCTTGGTGACGCGGGCGTTCAAGCGCGAGCAGTTCTTCGCCTGGTGCACGCAACTGCCCGCGGGTTGCGTGGTGGCGATGGAGGCATGCTCGAGCGCGCACCACTGGGCCCGCAAGCTGCGCACGGTGGGATTGGAACCGCGGCTGATCGCGGCCCACTTCGTCACCCCGTATCGCATGGAAGGCAAAGGCGGCAAGAACGACGCCACCGACGCCGCGGCGATCTGTGAGGCGGCGTCGCGACCGAGCATGCGCTTCGTGCCAGTCAAGACCTGCGAGCAGCAGGGCGTGATGAGTCTGCATCGGGTGCGCGAAGGCTTGAAGGAAGAACGCACCGCCTGCATCAACCAGATCCGTGGTGTGCTGACGGAGTTCGGCCTGGTGTTCGGCAAGAGCCCCAAGGTCTTGCGTGCCGTGCTGGCCGACATCATCGAAGATGCGAGCAACGAGCTCAGCACGACGGCGCGTCTCGTCCTGCAGCGCGCGTTCGAGCACTGGCGCGAACTCGACGAACACATGCGCTGGTGCGACCGGCAAGTCGGTCAACACGTGCGATCCAGCCCGGCGGCCAAGCGCGCGGCGAAGGTCATCGGAATAGGCGAGCTCGGTGCGTCGGCGCTGACGGCCGGCGTGGGTGACTTCACCCAGTTCAAGAGCGGCCACCAGTTCGGTGCCTGGCTGGGCGTGGTGCCGCGCCAGGCTTCCAGTGGCGGCACGATCCGCCTGGGGCGCATCACCAAGCGCGGCGACGACTACCTGCGCACACTTCTGATCCAGGGCGCCAAGGCCGCGGTCATGAGTGCCGACAAACGCGACGACCCGATCTCGCGGTGGTTGGCGCAGCTCACAGCGCGTGTTGGCTGGCAGAAGGCCTGCGTGGCCATGGCCAACAAGAACGCGCGGATCCTGTGGGCGGTGATGACCCGCGAAGAGGGGTTCGACGCCGAACACGTCAGCATCAAGCCACACGCCAAGCAACCGGACCGGCAATCGGCCGTAGACCCAGCATCGATCTCCGCCGCCTGCGTGGCCTGAGGCCCACTGTATGTCACGACAACCGATCAACTCCGCAACATAACTTCCGCCTTCCAGCCAAGACGTGCTCTCGAAGATGCATTTGACAGGTCAGACCGGCAGCTGGTGAACTCGATAAACCGTGCGGGGCGGCGATCGGGCCCAACCCCGTACCGCGAATGGAGTCCGGCTGAGCGGTTCGTATCTGGGCCCGCGTCACGACGCGCAACAAGGCCGTTTGTAGATGTGCAATCTGTTCTCTGTCGCACCGCACCTTCACCTGCCGCCACGGCGCCGAGCAACGATTGATCGATCGACAGCAAATAGCAAACAGCAAACAGCCGCTGATCAAGGAGGAAACAGTCAACATCCAAACACTTCGCTTGGCAGAGGGGGAAGTCCTTGTAGGCGGTTTAGCAGGCCGGTGAGCGTGTCGTGCTCGCTCAGGTGCTGCAGCTCGCGGTTGCTGGCGCGCAGTTGCGTCGAGAGTTCGAGCAGCCGGTGCTGCATCGAGAGCAGCCGGTGCATGGCGCGCAGCTTGGCCGCGAGCACGGCGGCCGATACCGGCTTGACGAGGTAATCGTCACCACCGGCCTCGATGCCGCGCACCAGGTCGTCGTCGTGATCGCGGCCCGAAAGAAAGATGATCGGCGTCCACTGGCCGCGCTCGCGCTCACGGAGTTGGCGCGCGAGCCAGTAGCCGTCGAGGTCGGGCATGACGACGTCGAGCAACACCAGATCCGGCCGATGGCGTTCGAACAGGTCGAGCCCCCAACTGGCGTTGTGCGCCTCCAGTACACGGTGGCCCGCAGCGTCGAGCAGGCTCGCCAGATGCACGCGAACGGCGCTGTCGTCGTCTACGACGAGAATGGTGAGCTGCTCTCCGGCGAGATGCATGGCGGGGCGATGGAGGTGGCGAGTGAGTCCATGTCTATCGGCTGCTCATGTGCCTTGCTTAATACCGGATCGATCGTTTTTGCTGACTCTGCCTTCGTCAGGCGGCCGCAGGCACTTCGGAAATCAACGGATTCATCGAGACCATCTGCGCCGGCCCGAAGATCGTCGCGAAGGCCACGTCTTTCGCGTCGCGCCCGGTCGCGATGCGCACGAGCTCGTCGACCGGCGACATTTCCGTCGGGTCGAACAGCACCCAGCGGTTGCCGATGAAGGCCTCGAAAACGGCGTGGAAATCCGGCGGCGGTTCCTCGAAGCGCGCGTAGCCCACGACCAGACGCGCCGGGATGTTGAGCGCGCGGCAGAAGGTGACGCCCAGGTGCGCGAAGTCGCGGCACACGCCGGCACGCTGCAGGTACACGTCGCGTGCGGTCGAGGTCGCTTGCGTCGAGCCGATCTGATAGTCGATATTGGCGTGAATCCAGTCGCAGATCGCCTTGACGCGGCCGTAGCCCTGCGGCATCGCGCCGAAGAGCTTCGCGGCGGTGCGGCCGAGCAGGTCCGATTCACAATAACGCGTGGGCATCAGGTTGTGCAGCACGTCGTCAGGCAACTGCCCCACAGGCACTTCCGGCGCCGAGGTGTCGACCACCTGCGGCGTGCGCAACACGCGGGCGCGGTAGTGCACCTTGAACGGCCCGGCCTCGGCATGCAGGCGCATGAAACGGTGGTGCACGGTCGGATCCTCGAACATGTGAACCGGCACGTTGGCGGTGACTTCGAGCGACTCCGACAGGATCTGCTGGTTCATCGCGTTCATCGCGTGGATCTGGAACAGAAAGTCTGTCGGGCCGCCGAGCTGGTAGCTCAGCTCACAGTCGATGTCGAAGGTCTTGGCCGGGGCCTGCGAACCCTGCGGCGGGCTGGGCTGCGTGCCAACGGGTGCCGCGTTCTGCGTCGAGGGGATCGTGGCAGAGGAGGAGGCGGGCACCTGGGCGGGCGTCGGTTGAGCAGGCACAGGTGCGAGCAGGGTGGCGGTCATGGCTGGTCCGGTGGATGAAGTGAGCGGAGCAGCATTGGATCGTGAGGCCGCCGCGCGACGCATCGGCCCAAAGCGCTGGTCGAGGTAGGACAACGGCGCATCCAGCGCCTTGCTGCATCATCGTCGTCTCGCCGCCACTCGCCGTTCCTGCGCCCGCCTCGATGCTGCACCCGCCCCGTTCAGCCGAACACTCCGCCGCCGAGCCGGTGCTCGCGGTCGCTGCCGCGCTGGCGCTGGCCGCGGCGGTTTCGCTCGGCCTCTCGCGCTTTTCGTATGCGCTGCTGCTGCCGCCGATGCGCGCCGACCTGGGTTGGAGCTACCTCACCGCCGGCTCGATGAACACCATCAACGCCGCTGGCTACCTGACGGGCGCGCTGCTGCTGCCGTGGTGCCTGCGGCGCTTCAGTGCGCGCGCCG
This sequence comes from Rhodoferax sp., assembly GCA_026224975.1. Lineage (GTDB taxonomy): Bacteria > Pseudomonadota > Gammaproteobacteria > Burkholderiales > Burkholderiaceae_C > LMDS01. Next base: position 6,098 of record JAMFRW010000287.1, read on the forward strand.
TGCTGCTCGCGGGCAGCGTGGCCACCAGCGGGTTGCTGGTGGCGCACGGCTTGGTGGTGTCGGATCAGGCGCTGTATGCGCTGCGCTTCTTGACGGGCATCGCGTGTGCGGCCACGTTCGTTTCCGGCGGGTTGTTGGCGACGCGTTTGGGCAGCCGTGGCAGCGGAACCGCGTCGGCCGGGCTGGTGCTGGGTGTGTACTACGGCGGCGTGGGCGTGGGCATCATCGTCTCTGCCATGCTGGTGCCGCCGCTGAGCGCGCTGGCGGTGCCTCATGCCTGGCACTGGGCGTGGATGGGACTCGGGCTCGCGGCGCTGGTTGCGACGGCGGTGACGGCGTGGGCGACCGCAGGGCTCGAGGTCAGCAGTGCCGCGTCGGCCGGCCATCTGCGCTTTGCGTGGCGGCGATTCGGCCTTGGGCTGGCGGCGTACTTCCTGTTCGGGCTCGGCTACATCGGCTACATGACCTTCGTCGTCACGCTGCTGCGCGAGCAGCACCTGGGCAACGGCCTGATCACTGCCTTCTACGGCTTGCTGGGCGTGGCAGGCGTGGCCTCGTCGTGGCTGTGGGCCGGCGTGCTGCAGCGTTATCGTGGTGGCGAGACGATGGCGCTGCTGAACGTCCTGGTGGCCGTGGCCACGCTGCTGCCGGCGCTGAGCGCGCACCCGGTCGCGGTGTTCGCTTCGGGCGCGCTGTTCGGCGCGGTGTTTCTCTCGGTCGTCGCCGCGGCCACATCGCTTGTGCGGCACAACCTGCCCGCGGCGGGCTGGTCGGCCGGCATCAGCGCGTTCACCACGGTGTTTGCCGCGGGGCAGATCGTCGGCCCGAGCCTGGTCGGCTGGGTGGCCGATGGTGCGGGTGGGCTGCGCACGGGGCTGGTGTGTTCTGCGGGCGTGTTGGCGCTGGCGGCGGGTTTGGCGTGGCTGCAGAAGCCGGTGGATCGGTTTGTGGGTTGAAAGCGCCGATCAGCCGCGTGACCAACGCGTGCTGCTTGCACCCATGAAAGCGCCGAAGCGCTCCATCTCGGCATCGAGCGCATCGCGCAGCGGCTTGGCGAAGACCGCCTTCCCCCCGCCATCGGCCCGGCCGATCTGCGCGTGCAGCGTGCCGTCCACCATCGAAACGTTGCCCCAGCCGATCACCTGGTCGTGCCACAGCAGCGGCAGCGCGTAGTAGCCGAGCTTTCGCTTGGGCGCCGGCGTGTAAGCCTCGAAGCGATACGCCCAGCCCCAGAACAGCTCGAAGCGTCGCCGGTCCCAGACGACCGGGTCGAAGGGCGTCAGCAAGCGCACGTTTTCGTCGGCTCGCCAGCGCGATGAAGTCGGCTTCTCGGTCGCCGGCCAGTACCAGTCGATGCCTTCGACGCGCTTGTGCGCCAGCCGCTGCTTGGCGCGCGCCAGCGTCCCGGCGCGCTGTGCCCGCCATTGCGGCGCGCCCAGGCCCAGGTGGCTGATGAGCTGGCCGAGCGTGGCGAACGGCAGCGGCGCGTACTTCGCCACCACCAGATCGACCAACGCGTCCATGCGCGCGGCGGCGGTCGGCGCATCGGGCTCGGTGGCATCGCCCTCGCGCACCGCGTAGACGCGCGTGCCGCCATCACGACGGGCGACGCGGATCAGGCCGCGGTAATGCATGCCGTCGAGCAACTGCGTGCTGGCGTTCGACGAGCCGCCGAACCAGTTGGTCGTTTTGCCGTGCGCAAAGTGCAGGTCGACCTCGCGCGGGTGCACCGCGCCACGTTCGCGGATGAACTCGAGCACCGCGTGCGCCTGTGCCCAGCGGGCCGGCGCCCACGCGGCGCGGGCGGTGCGCGGGTGCATCAGCGCGTGATGGCGCCGGGGCAGGAAGCCGTAGTTGACGAAGAAGTCTTCCTCCACACCGAGCTTCGCGTAGCGCCGCTCCAGATCACCCGCGCGGTAATCGACAACACGGTGCCGCAACGTCAGATCCTGCGCCCGTGCCGGCGCCCGGATCGGGTCGGCCTGCACAAAGCCCAGCTTGTCGATCGCGCGGCCCAGCGTGGTCGGCTTGAACAGCGTGCGGGCGATGGCGTAGTGGCGGAGGTGGGCTAGGGTGAGGGCGGGCATGTCGGAATGATGCCGTCTCGCCAACGAAAAACCGGCCACGAAGGCCGGTGTTTTCAATCTGTGAGCGAACGGCTGATTGGCCGTGCGCTCCGTCTGCTTACAGTCCCGCGGCAGCGCGCAACGAAGCAGCCTTGTCGGTCTTCTCCCAGCTGAATTCCGGCTCTTCACGCCCGAAGTGCCCGTACGCTGCCGTCTTTTCGTAGATCGGGCGCAGCAGGTCCAGCATCTGGATGATGCCCTTGGGGCGCAGGTCGAAGTGCTCTTGCACCAGCGCTGAGAGCTTGTCGTCAGACATCACGCCGGTGCCTTCGGTGTACACCGTGACGTTCATCGGGCGAGCCACGCCGATCGCGTAGGCGACCTGGATCTGGCACTGGCGCGCCAGGCCGGCGGCGACGATGTTCTTCGCGACGTAACGGGCAGCGTAAGCCGCCGAGCGGTCGACCTTCGACGGGTCCTTGCCAGAGAACGCGCCGCCGCCGTGCGGGCAGGCGCCGCCGTAGGTGTCGACGATGATCTTGCGGCCGGTCAGGCCGCAATCGCCTTGCGGGCCGCCGATGACGAAGCGGCCGGTCGGGTTGATCAGGAACTTGGTGTCCTTCAGCCA
>JAMFRW010000288.1 GCA_026224975.1 Rhodoferax sp.
CGCGGCCCACCAGCGAGGCGGCCAGGCTGTTGCAGTCGGTCACTGTCAGGTCTTGCAACGCACCGGCGGCATTGCGCTCGGCGGCCAGGATGGTGACGGCATCGAGGCTGCCTTCCAGCGTCGCGCGAAAGGCGGTTTCGGCTTTCTGGGTGCGGCGGCGGCTCGCCTCCAGGCGCCGCACCTGGACCGAGACGATCCATCCCGCCAGCAGCGCGCAGGCCGCGAACACTGCTGCCCAGCTCAGCACCCGTTCGCGTGTGTGGCGATAGGTGGAGAGCGCGTTGTCGGCATCCACGGCCACCACGGCATAGAGCGGATATTTGTCGACCTTCACGACCGAGAGAAAGCGTGAGACGCCATCGATCGGGCTCTTGATCGGCATGCCGGTGCGATGAACCTCGGCAGAGCGGTCGATCAGGCGCACCGGCTCGGCGCGTTCGCCGTGGGTGAGTTTGCCGTCCACCGCTCTTGACCGGAAGATGCCGTCTGCGCCGAGCACGCCGATGGCCGTGCCCTTGTCTTCGGTCCGGGCGTAGGCGACCGAGAGCGCACCCGGGTGGACTGTGGCGGTCACCAGGCCATCGAAGCTGTTGCCGTCGCTCAGCCGGCGCGTCACCGGGATGCCGAGGGTGCCGTCGATCGGATCGACCCAGACCGGCGCGATGGCCACATCGAGATCGGTCTCGCGCCGGTGGCGCTTGAAGAATTCCTCGTCGGCAACGTTGCCCGCCGAGAGCCCGGCGGTGGTGTCGATCACGAACCCCTGCCGGTCGGCGACATAGACGAACTGAACCAGCTCGTCCGAGATCACCCCCGCATCACGCAGGGAAGCGAGTGGCGGCAGCGCGCCCTTGTCCTTCAGGTACTTGACGAGCAGCGTCGCCTGGTTGACCCGGTCGAAGACCTCGGTGGTACGCGAGGCGAGCTTCTGCGCAGTGCGGTCGCTGGCCGAGAGGATTTCGGTGACTTCGGTGTCGTACTCGCGCTGCAGCGTGCGCACCAATTCGAGCGTCAGAAGCCCCAGCACCAGCAGGATGCTGGCCAGGACAAGGCTCTGGGCAGTGCGAAGACGCGGCAGGTGCATGACGGGGTTCCGGGGCAGCTTGCAGCATAGGCACGCGGCCGCCAGCCGATCGCGGGAGATGACAGGTGCAAGCCTGCCAGACCATCACTTCGGAAGCCTGCTTCGACCTCGCCGTATCAGGCCCCCAGCAACCCGCGCAACCGTTGCTGGATGATCGCTTCGGCCTGCGCCATGATGCGGTCGATGAGCTGCTTGACGGTCGGCACGTCGTTGATCAAACCGGCCACCATGCCGCAGGACCAGGCGCCGGCGTCCATGTCGCCATCGGTCATCACCTTCGGGTAGATGCCGCCGACCTCGGCGAGGATGTCCTCGAACTTCAGCTCGGCGCCGAGCCGCTTTTCTTTCTCGACCAGGCGCTCGACCGCGGCGTTGTTCAGCACGCGCTCGGTGTTGCGCAGCGGGCGCATCACGAGGCGGGTGTCGAGTTCGCTGGCGGCCACGATCGCGTCCTTGACGTTCTGATGCACCGGTGCTTCCTTTGTCGCGATGAAGCGCGTGCCCATGTTCATGCCTTCGGCGCCGAGCGCGAGTGCCGCCACGAGAGAGCGCCCATCGGCCATGCCGCCCGAGGCCACGAACGGGATCTTCAATTCCTCGGCCGCGCGCGGCAGCAGGATGAAGTTGGGCACGTCGTCTTCACCAGGGTGGCCGCCGCATTCGAAGCCGTCCACGCTGACCGCATCGCAGCCGATCGCCTGCGCCTTGAGCGAGTGGCGCACCGAGGTGCATTTGTGGATCACCTTGATGCCGGCCTCCTGCAGCGCGGGCAGCCATTTCTGCGGGTTGTTGCCGGCGGTCTCCACGGCCTTCACGCCGCCGTCGATGATGGCGCGCACGTAGCCGGGGTAGTCGGGCTGTGAAAGTGCGGGCAGGAAGGTCAGGTTCACGCCGAAGGGCTTGTCGGTCATCTCGCGGCAGCGGCGGATCTCGTTGGCCAGCAGCTCCGGCGTGCGTTGCGTCAGGCCGGTGATCAGGCCCAGGCCGCCGGCGTTCGAGACGGCCGCGGCCAGCTCCGCGAAGCCGACGTAATGCATGCCGCCCTGGATGATGGGATGTTCGATGCCGAACAGCTCGGTGATGCGTGTTTTCATGAGGTGCCCTCGGTGATGTGGTGTGGAAATGTCGCTCGAATGCCGGCGCCGGTCTTGCGACTGGCTGTCGTCTTGTCGATCAGGTGCCGGCGAGCCCGCCGGATTCGCGCAGCCCGGCCATGGCTGTTTCGCGGATCTGCCGTTTCAGGATCTTGCCCGAGGGCGTGCGCGGCAGCGGCTCGGCCGAATGCACGATGTAGCGCGGCATCTCGAAGCGCGCCAGGTACGCCGTCAAAAACTCGCGCAGGGCGTCGAGGTCGAGTGATGGGCTGCCGTAGACGGTGGCGCCGACCTCTTCGCCGAGCCGCGCATCGGGCACGGCGTAGACCGAGGCCTCGTGCACATCGGGGTGCATCAGCAGCGCGGCTTCCACCTGGCCGCAGCCGATGTTCTCGCCGCCGCGGATGATCAAGTCCTTGAGCCGGTCGGTGATGAACAGGAAGCCGTCGTCGTCGATGTAGGCGCCATCGCCGGTGCGGAACCAGTCGCCGACAAAAGCGGCGGCGTTGGCTTCGGGCAGGTTCCAGTAGCCTTCGAACACGGACGCACCGCGAACCCACAGTTCGCCGCGCTGCCCGGCCGGCAAAACCTTGCCACTTTCATCGACGATCTGCAGGTCGAGCACCACCGAACAGCGGCCCGAGCTGGCGGGGCGGTCCAGATAATCCTGCCCGGCGTTGAGCGTGCCGATGGCGCTGGTTTCGGTCATGCCCCAGCCGATGTTGGGCGCCGCATTGCGCAGCGTCGAATGGATCTGGCGCACCTGCTCCGGCGCCCGCGGCGCACCGCCACCGCCAACGGCCACCAGTGTGCCCAGGTCGTATCGGCCGGTTTGCGCCACCCGCACCAGATCACCGGTGATGGCGGCTGGCCCGCCGATGGAGCTGAGCCGTTCCTTGTCGATCAACTGGGCGGCCAGCTCCGCATCCCAGCGGTACATGCAGACGATGCGCCGCTGCTGCCGGTAGCAAGAAAGGTACGACGAATTCAGCCCGGTCACATGGAACAGCGGCACGGCCAGCAGCGTGCCGGGTTGTTCGGCAGGCGCGACAGGCGGTGTGCCGGCGACGAGCCCAGCGAGCGTCGCATCGAACTCCCACGACAGCAGCGCCGCGAGGATGTTGCGGTGGGTATTGGGCACGCCCTTGGGCCGGCCGCTCGAACCCGAGGTGTAGAGCATGGTCGCCACATCGTCGGGGGCGATGTTGGCCGGCGGCATGGGCACGGTGCCCAACGCATCGGTCAACTCGTGCAGGTGGCGGGCGCTGCCACGAAGCGTCGTGGCGCGAACGGCGAGCACGTGCACATCAGGCGCGGGTGAACACTGCGCAAGCCGGTCGAGTCGCTCCTGATCGGCGAGCAAGACCTTGGCGCCGGAGTCTTGCAGGCAGTACGCCATCTCGTCGTGCTGCCAATGCGCGTTCATCGCGACGGCCACCCCGCCGATCGAGGTGATGGCGGTGAAGGCCATCAGCCATTCGGGAAAGTTGCGCATCGAGATCGCCACCCGGTCGCCGTGCTTCACGCCGCCCTCGTGTACCAGCACGTGCCCGATGCGCGACGCGGCCTGCCAGGCTTGCGCAAAGCTGTAGCGCTCGTCGGCGTAGACGATGAACGGCAGATCGCTGGCCGTGGACTCGAACAGTTCGCGCAAC
>JAMFRW010000289.1 GCA_026224975.1 Rhodoferax sp.
AAAGTGCTGCGCATGCACCGCCGCGACAAGAAGTCAGTGCGGGAGATCGTCAAGGCGACGAGCCTGTCGCGCAACACGGTGCGCAAGTACCTGCGTACCGACAAAGTCGAGGAGCCGCGTCGAAGGCCGCGCGAGGAGGCGCCCATCAAGTTGGCGCCGTTCGTCGAGTCGATCAAGCAGGCACTGTTGGTCGACGCGCGCCGACCGAAGAAGGAACGACGGACCGCCAAGGCGTTGCTCAAGCAGATCAATGAGGCTGGCTACGAAGGCGGCTATTCGAGGCTGACGGACTTCATCCGTGACTGGCGAACCCAGCAAAGCGGCGTGGCCATCGGCAAGGCCTTCGTACCGCTCACCTTCGAGCTCGGCGAGGCGTTTCAATTCGATTGGAGCGAGGAGGGGCTCGTGATCGGCGGCATCTACCGGCGGTTGCAGGTGGCGCACATGAAGCTGTGCGCGAGCCGTGCGTTCTGGATGGTGGCGTACCCGAGCCAGGGCCACGAGATGCTGTTCGATGCGCACACGCGCAGCTTTTCGGCGCTCGGCGGCGTGGCCCGACGCGGTATCTACGACAACATGCGCACGGCCGTCGACAAAGTCCTGAAGGGCAAGGGCCGCGTCGTCAACGCGCGCTTCGCCGTGATGTGCGCGCACTACCTGTACGACCCCGACTTCTGCAACGTCGCCTCGGGCTGGGAGAAGGGAGTCGTCGAGAAGAATGTGCAAGATAGCCGCCGGCGCGTCTGGATCGACGCGCGGCAGATGCGCTTCGGCAGCATGGACGAACTCAACGCCTGGGTGGGCGAGCGCTGCAGGGCCCTGTGGGCCGAAGTCAGGCATCCCGAGCACAAGCAGTTCAGCGTCGCCGAGATGCTCGAGCATGAGCGGCTGCAGATGATGCCGATGCCCGCGGCGTTCGACGGCTACGTCGAAGAAGTGGCGCGGATCAGCAGCACCTGTCTCGCGACGGTGGCACGCAATCGCTACTCGGTGCCGTGCGAGCTGGCCGGGCAGATGCTCAGCACGCGGCTGTACCCGACACGGGTGATAGTCGTGGCCGACGACGTGATCGTTGCCGATCACCAGCGCCTCATGGACAAGGGCAAGATCCGCTACGACTGGCGCCACTACATCCCGCTGCTCGAACGCAAGCCGGGCGCGCTGCGCAACGGGGCACCGTTCGCCGATTTGCCCGAGCCGTTGCAGCGGTTGCGCCGAGCCCTGCTGCGCGAGACCGGCGGCGACCGGCTCATGGCCAAGATCCTGGCATTGGTACCCGGCGCCGGCCTGGACGCGGTGCTGGTGGCGGTCGAACTCGCTCTCGAAGGAACGCCGCCATCGGGACGCGTGAGCATCGAGCATGTGGTCAACGTGCTGGCACGATTGAACGCGCCGCCGAGGCCGGCCAACGTCGCCACGACGCTACAGGTGCAGGTCCCGCCGATTGCAGACCCGGGGCGTTACGACCGGCTGCGCGACATCCTGGGGGTCGATCATGACGCGTGAGCCCAGCGACTCCATCGTGGCCGACTTCAAGGCGCTACGCCTGCACGGCATGGCCGGGGCCTGGGCCGATCTGACAGAGCAGAACAACGGCGAGCTCGAGGGATCACGCTGGCTCATCGAGCAGATGCTGCGCGCCGAGACCACCGAACGGGCGACACGCTCGGTCGGTCACCAGATGAGCTCGGCAAAGTTCCCGGTGCATCGCGACCTGGCAGGCTTCGAGTTCGAGGTCTCGCCGGTGGATCGCAAACTGGTGATGCAATTGGCCGAGACGACGTTCACCGAGGCGGCGCACAACGTGGTTCTCGTCGGTGGACCGGGCACCGGAAAAAGTCATCTTGCGACCGCCATCGGTGTGGCCGGCATCACGCGCCACGGCAAGCGGGTGCGCTTCTACTCGACGGTAGACCTGGTCAACGCGCTGGAGCAGGAGAAAGCGCAGGGCAAGGCTGGGCGGATCGCCGGCAGCATGCTGCGCCTGGACGCAGTCATTCTGGATGAGCTCGGGTACCTGCCCTTCAGCCAAGCCGGCGGAGCGATGCTGTTCCATCTGCTGAGCCGGTTGTACGAGCACACGAGCGTGCTGATCACGACCAACCTGGACTTCGCAGAATGGTCCAGCGTGTTCGTCGATCCGAAGATGACAACGGCGCTCCTGGACCGGCTCACGCATCACTGCCACATCGTGGAGACCGGCAACGACAGCTACCGCGTCACGCAGGCCACTGCCAACTCGAAGCGGCGCATCAAGGCGCGCGAGACCGAGCGCAAAGCGAACAAGACCTCGCCGCCGGAACCACCCGTAGAACCAGCCTGACGAACTCGCCGCGCGGGGGAAAGCCGCTACGGGCTACGCCCTTCGCGTCTTCCCCCGCGC
>JAMFRW010000035.1 GCA_026224975.1 Rhodoferax sp.
ACGTAGAGCGCACCGGCGATGCCGCACATCACGGCCGAGATCACCCAGATCGCGAGCTTGTATTTCAGCGGGTCGTAGCCGGTGAACATCACGCGCGTCTCGGCGTCGCGGATCGCCATCAGCACGCGGCCAAACTTGCTCGTGACCATCCAGCGCGCCATCAGGAAGAAGCCGATCAGCACGAGCCCGGTGATCACGAACAGCGTCATGCGCATCGACGGCGTCGCGATCGGGATGTTCAGGATGCGCTTGAAATCGGTGAAGCCGTTGTTGCCGCCGAAGCCGGTCTCGTTTCGGAAGAAGAGCAGCATCATCGCGAAGGTCATCGCCTGCGTGATGATCGAGAAGTACACGCCCTTGATGCGCGAACGGAAGGCGAAGAAGCCGAACACGAAGGCCAGCAAGCCCGGCACCGCCACCACCAGGAACAGCGTGGCGACGAACGAATCGCTCAAGGCCCAATGCCAGGGCAGCTCCTTCCAGTTGAGGAAGACCATGAAGTCGGGCAGGTCGCTCTGGTAGTTGCCATCGCGCCCGATCTGGCGCATGAGGTACATGCCCATCGCATAACCGCCGAGCGCGAAGAACACGCCGTGGCCGAGCGAGAGGATGCCGGTGTAGCCCCAGATCAGGTCCATGGCCAGCGCGCAGATGGCGTAGCACATGATCTTGGCAATCAGCTGCACCGCGTATTCGGAGAGGTGGAAGGCGCTGCCTTCCGGCACCATCAGGTTGAGGATGGGCACGAGGATCGCCACGACCACGGTCGCGGCCACGACAGCCGTCCAGGCCTTGCCGGTGAGGATGCCGCGGGCCGGCGGGCTGGGCCGGGACGGCGACGTGGAGCCCACAGGCGCGACATTCGAAGTAGGAAGTACAGCGCTCATGGGTTGATCGGCTCCTGGTGATCGGTTCCAACGTGGTTGCCGCTCATGCCTCGGCACTCCGGCCCTTCATCGCGAAGATGCCCTGCGGCCGCTTCTGGATGAAGATCACGATGAACACCAGCACCATGATCTTGGCGAGCACTGCGCCCTGCCAGCCTTCGAGCAGCTTGTTCAGCACGCCCAGGCCCATGGCGGCATAGACCGTTCCGGCGAGTTGGCCGACGCCACCCAGCACCACCACCATGAACGAGTCGACGATGTAACCCTGGCCCAGATCGGGCCCCACATTGCCGACCTGCGACAAGGCGCAGCCGGCGAGGCCTGCAATGCCCGAGCCGAGCGCGAACGCATAGGTGTCCACACGAGCGGTGTTCACGCCCATGCAGGCGGCCATCTTGCGGTTTTGCGTGACACCGCGGACGAAGAGCCCAAGCCGCGTCTTGGCGATCAGCAGCGAAACACCGAGCAGAACCAGACCCGCGAACGCGATGATCACGAGCCGGTTGAACGGCAGCGTGAGGTTGCTCATGACCTCGAACCCGCCCGAGAGCCAGGTCGGGTTTTCGACCAGCACGTTCTGCGCGCCGAAGATCGAGCGCACCGCTTGCTGCAGCACCAGGCTGATGCCCCAGGTGGCCAGGAGTGTCTCCAGCGGCCGGCCATAAAGCCAACGGATCACGCTGCGTTCGAGCCCCGCGCCGACGAGCGCCGAGAGCAGAAACGAAGCCGGAATCGCAGCGAGGATGTAGAGGTCGAACAGGCCCGGCAGGTATGCTTTGAAGAGGCCTTGAACCAGATAAGTCGCGTAGGCGCCGATCATCATCAGCTCGCCATGCGCCATGTTGATCACGCCCATCAGGCCGTAGGTGATCGCCAGGCCGAGCGCGACCAGCAGCAGGATGGAGCCCAGGCTGATGCCGGTGAAGATCACGCCCAGGCGTTCGCCCCAGGCGAGCTTGCCTTCGATGTTGCTCACCGCCTTCATCAGCGCGGCGCGCACTTCGGGGTCGGTTTCGGCGCCGGGTTGCAGGCGTTCCTGCAGCAGGCTCTTGACGGTCGACTGGCCGCTGGCGGCGAGGGCCTGCGCGGCGGCGAGGCGCTTGCCGCGATCGCTCGACGAGATGAGGATGGTGGCGCGCATCCGGTCCAGGCGCTCCTTGAGCGCAGGGTCGGTTTCGGCGGCGTAGGCTTTTTCGATCAGCGGGAGTTGCGCTTCTTCGAGCGACTGCTTGAGCATGTCGCCGATGGCATCGTTGCGTACCGCCTTGTCGGCGGAAAAGAGCTTGAGGCCGGACATGGCGGCCTCCAGCGCGCCGCGCATGCGGTTGTTGTTGACGACATCCTCGGCGTCGTCGGGCAGCGTGGCGGCGGCGCCTGTGGCAGCGTCCGTCGCCTTCTCGTCGCGCACGATCAGCACCTTGTCGCCAGCCACCTTGACGGCGTCGTCGAGCATGGCCTGCACGAAGGCATTGAGCGAGGCATCGCCTTGCGCAACCGCTTTGTTCAGTTCGACGATGCGCGCATCGGTATCGCCGGCCGCAATGCCCTTGACCTGCGCCGGCGTCAGCGCCTGCGCAGCCACGGCACAAGCCAGCAAGCCCGCCGCAACGGCGCCGCGGCCCCAGCGGCACAGCAATGAAGATGACGGCGTTTGCATCGGTCGTGTGGCTCGCGTGTCTGCGTGGATGGATGCGTATTGCTCCCTCTCCCCATTGGGGAGAGGGAATCAAACTACTTCTTCTCAGGCTCGTCCTTCTTGCCCTTGTTCTCGGGAATGAACGGGCTCCAAGGCTGGGCCTTGACCGGGCCGGGGGTCTTCCAGACCACGTTGAACTGGCCGTCGGCCTTGATCTCACCGATGAACACCGGCTTGTGCAGGTGGTGGTTCTTCGGATCCATCGTCGAGGTGATGCCCGAGGGAGCCTTGAAGGTCTGGCCGGCCATCGCCGCGATCACCTTGTCGACGTCGGTCGTCTTCGCCTTC
>JAMFRW010000290.1 GCA_026224975.1 Rhodoferax sp.
AGGGCGACCGCGTGCTCACGCTCCAAGCCTGGCCCACCGCCCACACCGACAACGACCTCACCGTCTACGACCGCCTCACGCGCACGCTGTTCGCCTCCGACCTGGTGTTCGTGCAGCATCTGCCGGCGCTCGATGGCAGCCTGCGCGGCTGGGTCTCGGCCATGGGAACGCTGCGCGCGCTCGATGTAGGGACTGTCGTGCCCGGCCATGGCGCGGTGAGCAACGCCTGGCCCGCGGCGATGGACGCGCAAGCCGCTTACCTGAACGCGCTGCTGCGTGACACGCGTGCAGCCATCAGGACCGGCCAGACGATCCAGCAGGCCATCGACAGAATCCAGGTGACCACGCCGGCCGGCGCAGCGCCGTGGCTGCTGACCGAGCGCTTCCACCGCCGCAACATCACCGCGGCCTACGCCGAACTCGAATGGGAAGACGAGGACCCGAAGGCGCCGGCCCTAGCCACCGGCAACGGACAAGAGAAAGGCACATCGCCATGAACGTCTCCAAGCGACACACCGTGACGCGCCTGGGCGCGCTTGCACTCGGCGCCGTTCTGGCGAACGGGCCCCATGCCGAGATCAAGACCGGCGACAACCCCGATGCGAGCCCCGTCTGGCAGAAGGTGCGCGCCAGCCTCTTCCAGTCGCGCCCCATCGCGCAAGCCACCGACGACGTGATCACGCTGGAAACACCAGTGCGCGCCGAAGACGCCGCCATCGTGCCGATCGCCATCAAGACGCGCTTCGCACAAACGCCCAAGCGCTACATCTCCAAGGTTTACCTCGTCATCGACAACAACCCGTCGCCGATTTCGGCGATCTTCGAGTTCACGCCGCTGAGCGGCCGTGCCGACATCGAAACCCGCGTACGCGTCGACGAGTATTCGCATGTGCGCGCCATCGCCGAAACCAACGACGGCCAGCTCCACATGGCCACGCGTTTCGTCAAGGCATCGGGTGGCTGCTCGGCTCCTCCGGGAAAGGACGCACAGGCCGCGCTCGCCACGCTGGGGCGCATGCGCTTTCGCGTCGAAGGTGACAACGCTGTGAAAGCCGATGGAGTCCATCCCGTGCTGGCACAACTGATGATCAGCCACCCCAACAACTCCGGCCTGGCGATGGACCAATCGACGCGGCTCTTCACGCCGGCGCACTTCGTCCGCAAGGTCAGCGTGACCTATGGCGGGCAGTTGGTGATGTCTGCCGATGTGGACTTTTCGATCAGCGAGAACCCGAACTTCCGCTTCTACTTTCTGCCGCGCGGCGATGGCGAGCTGAAGGCCGAGGTCGTCGATTCGAACGACCTGCATTTCGAGAGCGCCTTGAGTTATCGGCGGCCGGATTGAAGGCGGGCGAACGAACGCTTCGCGAGCGGGCTGCCGATGTTCTGGCGGACTCGGTGGCGACCGCTTTTGCGAAGGCCGTTGCAGCGGCGAAGGCATCGTGCCTCGCCACGGCCGTGGTCACCGTCACGGCCGCCTGGGGCCTCTCGCTGCTGCTGGCGTCGATCTCGGTTCGTGCGGAACCCTTCGCCTACATCACCAACCAGGGCAGCCACGATGTGTCGGTGATCGATCTCGCCACGCAGAAGGTCATCACCACCGTGCCGGTCGGCAAATCGCCTGCGGGCGTGGTCGCCTCGAGCAGGGCCGGCCGCGTGTTCGTCTCCAACCCCGACAGCAAGACGATCTCGGTGATCGACATGCGCACGCAGAAGGTGATCGACACGCTGCCGGCCGGTGACGGGCCTGTCGGCATCGATGCCGCACCCGATGGCTCGCGCCTTTACGCGGCCGATTGGTACACGAATCGGCTGCTGGTGTTCGATGCCAAGGCCGCCGTCCCGAACGGCGCCGATACCGGCGCCGCCCGCACGCCGATGGCCAGCATCCCCGTCGGCCAGGCGCCGGCCGGCGTGGCGGCCAGCGACCGACCTGGCATGGTCTTCGTGGCCGAACGTGACGACGACAGCGTGGCAATCGTCGACGTGACTGCGCAAAAAGTGCGTGTTCGCGCCAAGGTCGGCAACCATCCGTTCGCGCTGCTCTTCGATGCGCCGCGCCAGCGCCTCTATGCGCTCAACGTCATGAGCGACGATGTGTCGGTACTCGATGCCAGCGATTCCGAGAAGCTCACCGTCATCGCGACGCTGAAGGTCGGCAAGGCGCCCTATGGTGCCGCTCTCGCGGCCGGCGGCACGTTGATCTACGTGACGAACCAGCACGACGACAGCGTCAGCGTGATCGACGCCGAATCGCTCAAAGTCGTGCGCACGCTCAAGGGCTTCGGCTACCCGGAAGGCGTGGCCTCGAACGGCGAGCGCATCTACGTCGTCAACTGGATGGACGACAACGTGAGCGTGCTCGACGCGCGCAGCGGCGAATCGCTCGCGACCATCGCGACAGGACAGAACAGCCGCGGCTTCGGCGCCTTCATCGGCGCACCCTCTGGTGCGTCCTCCACCGCCTCAGCCACCGCACCCTGACCCGACCCGAATCCACCTCAACCCACGGACCACATGCCATGCAGGAACCCAGGAAACCCCACGACAAGCAGCGACGCAATTTCATCGCAGCGGCCGCCATCTTGGCCACGACGGCCTTCGCCTTCTCCGGCACCGCGCAAGCTCACGGCCCGACGCGCCAGAAGGTGATCGAGAAGGTCACCATCAACGCCGCGCCCGCCGTCGTGTGGGCCAGGATCAAGAACTTCGGGGCGCTGAAAGACTGGCACCCGGCCGTGGCCGAAAGCCCCGCCGACAAGGGCAACGAAGAAGGCTCGGTGCGCCAGATCAAGCTCAAGGGCGGCGGTGAGATCGTCGAAACGCTGGAAGGCTATGACGATGCGAAGATGAAATACAACTACCGCGCCAAGGACGGCGGCGCCCTGCCCGTCACCAACTACACCTCGACCATCGTCGTGACGCCCGAAGGCGCGGGCTCGGTGGTCGAATGGCGCGGCGCGTTCTATCGCGGCCACCCCGGCAACGAGCCGCCGCCGGACCAGAACGACGAAGCCGCGGTCAAGGCTGTCACCGGCGTCTACCAGGGTGGCCTGGCCAACCTGAAGAAGATCGTCGAAGGCGGCTGATCGCGCAGGCGCACCGCTCGTGATCCAAAGGCCACCTGTGCAATTTGTGCGACCCCTCACGCGACGCATCGCACGCCGTGCCATGCCGTTGGCGATGGCGATCGCCGCCTTCGCGGGCGTGGCGGCCGGCACGGTGCCGCTCGCCGGTTGCGCGATGGCAGCGGGTCAAGCGTCGGCAACGGCGCCACAGGCGGTTGAAGTCGCAGCGGGTGTCTACATGGTGCAAGGTGCGCCGGGTGAAGTCGATGCCGACAACCTCGGCCGCATCGGCAACGCCGGCTTCATCGTCGGCCCGAATGGCGTGATGGCGATCGACACCGGCACTTCGTACCGCCACGGCGTGGCCTTGCTGGCAGCGATCCGCCGCGTCACCGACAAGCCGGTGCGCCTGGCGCTCATCACGCACACGCGGCAGGAGTTTCTGTTCGGCGCCATGGCCTATCGCGAGCAAGGCATTCCGATTCAGATGCACCGCAAGGCCGCGGGGCTGATGGTCTCTCGGTGTGACCGCTGCCTGAAAACACTGAAGCAGACGATCGGCGAAGACGCGATGCAAGGCACCGCCATGTTCGAACCCGATGCGAAATTCGACCAGCCTTACACCGTGGAGAGCATCGGCCGGCCGGTGCAGGTGATCTACTTCGGCCACTCCAGCGGGCCGGGCGATGTGGGGGTGTTCGATGCGATCAGCGGCACGCTCTTCGCCGGCGGTCTGCTCGACCAGATGCGCATTCCCGATGTACAAGACAGCGACCTCGAAGGCTGGACCAAAGCGCTCCAGGCCTTGCACGAATTGCCGATACGCAAGGTGGTGCCGGGCCACGGGCCGGTGGCGCCGGCGTCTGTCATCGCGTCGAATGAGCGTTATCTTTCGCAGTTGCAAACACGGCTGCTGGCGCTGCTGCAATCGGGCGCGGCCTTGAGTGAGGTGCCCGACGCGGCATCATTGCCCGAGTTCGCCCGCTGGGACCAATACGAGACGATTCACCGGCGCAACGCGTCCATCCTTTTCGTGCGCTTCGAGCGCCAGCGGATGTTCGAGCGGGCCGGTCAACAGGAGTGAACGCCATGCGCAGAAAAGACTTCATCGGCCACATGCTCGGCGCCGTGGGTGGGGCGATCGCGTCAACCGCCGCACCGCGCCTGGCGCATGCAGCGATCGGCGGCCTGCCCTCGGCACAGCATGGCGATTCATCGCCGGAATGGGACAACCTGCGCAGTCACCTCTTCCAGTCGCGCCCGCTCGATGCCTCCGGCAGCGCGGTGCAGATCATCGCGCCCTTGCGTGCTGCCTACGGCGCTTCGGTGCCAGTGAAGATCGTCTCCAAGCTGCCGCAAACGCCTGGCCTCTATGTGCGGCGCATGCACCTGCTGGTCGACAAGAACCCCTCACCCGTGGCGGCCGTTCTCGACCTGACCACCGAGGTCGGCCAGGCCGATTTCGAGACGCGCTTGCGCGTCGACGAATACAGCCACGTGCGCGTGGTGGCCGAGTTGTCCGATGGCAGCCTGCACACCGATTCACGCTACGTCAAAACCTCCGGCGGTTGCTCCGCTCCGCCGAATCGCGATGCGCTCGCCCTCATCGGCAAGACGGTGCTGAAGGTGCCCGAACACGTGACGATGAACCAGCCAACGGGCGCAGACGTGACGGTGATCCACCCCAACGACACTGGCTTCGAACTCAACCAGGTCACGGTGATGTACATCCCGGCGCACTTCGTTCGGTCGATCAAGGTGAGCTATGCCGAGCGCAAGATCTTCGATGCCGATCTGGACTTTTCGCTGAGCGAGAACCCCACGCTGCACTTCAACTTCGTGCCCCACGGACAAGGCCAGTTGCGGGCCGAGGTGGAGGATTCGAAAGACGGCCGTTGGACCGGCCAGGTCGCGGTGGGTTAGGCTGCAACGCCATGATCCGACACGTCATCACCTTCCTGATCGCCGCCGCACTTCTCTTTCAGGCGCATGCGGCACAAGCCTTCGGCTTCCCCACTCCCTATGCGCCCATCGTCATCCAGCCCGCTGGCACGCCGGCGCGCTTCGAATTCGACCTGAGCGCGGCGCTGGCGCAGGCCAAGCGCGAGAACAAGCGCCTCTATGTGTACCTCGGCGCGAGCGATTGCCCGTACTGCCGCAAGTACGAAGCCTTCCTCGACCAGAACAACAAGGAGCTGACTCCGCAGTTCGCGGCCGAGCGCTTCATCGTGGTCGACTTGCGCAGCGCCTTGTCGGTGACGGCCAAGCTGCTCTACATCCGCATCGGCGATCGAAGCCTGCCGTATGCGGACTTTCAGCGTGCCATCGGTGACGAGCGTGCGCGCATGCTGGTCTATCCGAGCGTGTGGTTGCTGGATGCGGATGCGAAGCCGCTGATGCAGATGCCGGCTGGGACGGGCACCTTTCAGACGGTGCCGGAGCAGTTGGAGATCTTGCGGCTGGAGCAGTGAACTGCCCAGCCGCCGCGGTCATTCGATCGGCAGCACG
The DNA here is from genome assembly GCA_026224975.1 of Rhodoferax sp. Lineage (GTDB taxonomy): Bacteria > Pseudomonadota > Gammaproteobacteria > Burkholderiales > Burkholderiaceae_C > LMDS01. The sequence goes on from JAMFRW010000290.1 coordinate 5,577, forward strand.
TGTGCCTTGGTGATGGCCCCGTCGGAGCGGCCCTTCAGGTAGGTGTATAGCTGCGGCAGATTCGAGATCACCGTCGCGTCGGCACCGAAGCTCGGCATGCCTTTCTCCAACCGGCCGTTGGTCACCGTCTTCACGAAATCGGCTTGGCTCAAGGTCTTCAAGCTGTTGACCAGTGACGGCCCGACCAGGCCTTCCTGGTTAGCGCCGTGGCAGCGGTCACAGGCGGCGGCGCGCCAGGTCTGGAAGCCTTTGAGCGTGAACGGGTCGACGTGGAAACCGTCGACAACCTTGTACTGCGCCGTGCCGGCAGCCGCCGGTGCGGCAGCAGGTGCTGCAGCGGTGGTACCGGCTGCTGCCGGTGTGGCAGCGGGTGTCGTCGCAGCAGGCGTTGCCGCAGGTGCCGGGGCCGCCGCGGGTTTGGCCGCCGCCTTGTCCAGGTCACGCATGCAGACTGTCTTGGCCGGCCCTTCCTGCCGCTCGCAATACTCGCGATCGGTCTCGGCCGACACCGAGTGCGAGACGCTTGCCGCGATAAGCAAGGCGAGGGTTCCGGCGGGCAACGCACGGCGCGCGAAATATCGGTTCTTCAAAGTGCTGTCTCCTGATCGAATAAAGCGAACACGCCGGCTGGGCCGGTGATCGGCAAACAATTGCAAATCACGGGCCGGATCGACGGAGACAAACGTTTCTTTACCGAATGGGGCGCTGACTGGCAAACACACCGCGTCTTTGCCTACAAAGCACCCGTTGGCCGTCACGCAGAAGCGACGCTGCCTTGCAGTTTTGCCTCTTCCGTGAGCCGCCGCGAGGCCGCAGGCTCACGGAACACCAGCGGGTGCTCACGGGGAGATTTTCCCGCACCCGGCCCGGCCGGCGCATTGCGTCCCGCCTGCGCAACAGCCTGTTCCACCAGATGGTGCTGCGGGCTTTTGATGCAGACCGGGTCGGCGGCGGCCGAGTCGTTGGCCAGCATGTAGGCCTGGCAGCGGCAGCCGCCCAGGTCCTGCTCCTTGAACTCGCAACTCGAACACGGCTCCTTCATCCAGCCGGTGCCGCGGTAGCGGTTGAAACCTTCGGATTCGAACCAGATGTCCTGCAGGCTGTGCTCGCGCACGTTCGGGAACGACAGGCCCGGCAGCATCTTGGCCGTGTGGCAGGGGAGCGCCGTGCCGTCGGGAGCGACGGTCAGGAACATGCTGCCCCAGCCGTTGACGCACTTCTTGGCCTTGCCTTCGTGGTAATCGGGCGCCACGAAGAAGATGCGCATCTTGTCGCCGAGCTTCTGGCGCCACGCATCGGTGGTGCGCTCGGCCTGCCGGAGCTGCTCGTGCGTCGGCAGGAGCTGATCGCGGTTGAGAAAAGCCCAGGAGTAGTACTGCGTGTTGGCGAGTTCCAGGTACTCGGCACCGAGTTCGGCCGCCATCTCGATGATGCGATCGATCTGGTCGATGTTCATGCGGTGGATCACCACGTTCATCACCATCGGCCAGCCCTGGTCCTTGATGATCTTGGCGACGCGGTTCTTCAGGTCGAAGGTCTTGGTGTGCGAGAGGAAATCGTTCATCTCCTTCGTCGAATCCTGGAACGAGAGCTGCACATGCTCCAGCCCTGCGGCCTTCAGCTTGGCGGCGCGTTCGGCGGTGAGGCCCACGCCCGAGGTCAGGAGGTTGGTGTAGAAGCCGAGGCGGTGGGCTTCGGCGACGATGATCTCAAGGTCATCGCGCACCAGCGGCTCGCCGCCCGAGAGGCCGAGTTGCACGGCGCCCATCTCGCGGCCCTGGCGGAGCACGCGCAGCCAGTCGTCGGTCGAGAGTTCTTCGGTCTGCTGCGCAAAGTCGACCGGGTTGTAGCAAAACACGCAGTGCAGCGGGCAACGATAGGTCAGCTCGGCGAGCAGCCAGAGCGGCGGGCCGGGGCGGGGCGCACCCATCATTCCCACACCAGCCAGCGCTGCTTGCCGGCCATGCCGACGAAGGCAAGCACATCACCTTCCAGCCCGGTCGCGGAGAAGGCCGCTTCGAGTTCGGTGACGATGGCGCCCACGCTGCGCTCGCCATCGCAGCGCTTCATGATCTCGCCACTGCTCTGGTTGAGCTTGACCATGCCTTCCGGGTAGAGCAGCACATGGCAGTTCTGCACCGGCTCCCATTGCAGGCGAAAGCCTGGCGCCACGCGGGGCTGTGATGCGGTGGAAGCCTCCGTCATGCGGCGACTCCGTACTTGGTGGCCATCGCGTCGTTCAGCGTCCAGAGGATGTCGAGCTTGAACTGCAGCACTTCCAGCGCGCGCTCCTGCAGCGGCCGCGTGGTGAAGTGCGCCAGCGTGATCGCCAGGCCCTGCTCCACATCGCGCCGCGCCTGGCTCACGCGGTTGCGGAAGTAGGCCATGCCTTCCGGCTCGATCCACGGGTAGTGCTCGGGCCAGGTGGCCAGGCGCTGCTTGTGGATCTCGGGCGCGAAGAGTTCGGTGAGCGATGAGCACACCGCCTCTTGCCACGGCGCGCGCCGCGCGAAATTCACATAGGCATCGACCGCGAAGCGCAGCGTGGGCGTCACGTGGCGCAGGTCGGTGACCTCTTCGCGCGTGAGGCCCACGGCTTCGGCCAGGCGCAACCAGGCTTCGATGCCACCCGGGTCTTTCACGCCGTTGAGTTCGAAACCATCGTGGTCGAGGATGCGCTGGATCCAACCGCGTCGCACGTCCTGATCGGGACAATTCGAGAGCACCGCCGCGTCCTTTAGGGGAATAGCGATCTGGTAGTAGAAGCGGTTGGCGACCCAGCCGCGCACCTGCTCCGGGGTCGCGCGGCCGGTGTTGAGCATCACGTTGAACGGGTGATGGATGTGGTAGGAGCGGCCGCGTTCGCGCAACTGGGCCTCGAACTCGTCGCGCGTCCAGGCAGGTTCGGAGCCAATCGTTGGCGCCGGGTGGCGGCTGGCGTAGATCATGTCGGCGCGCATGCGGTCAGACCTCGAATTCCATCTTGTCCTCGGTCACCACGATCCCGGCCTGCGTGAGCACGGCACGTTCGGGCGAGTTGTCGTCGAGGATGGGATTGGTGTTGTTGATGTGGATGAGCAGGCGTCGCGTGGTGGGCCGCAGCTTGGCCATCCACTCGATCATGCCGCCCTTGCCGGATTGCGGCAGGTGGCCGATGTCTCTGGCGGTTTTCTTGCTGAGGCCCAGGCGCGGCATTTCGTCATCGGTCCAGAAGGTGCCGTCGACCATCACCGCATCGGCGTTGCTCATCGCATCGAACACCGGCGGAGTGATCTGGCCGAGTCCGGGTGCGTAGAACAGCGTGGTGCCGCGGCGCGTGTCGGTGATCAGCATGCCGATGTTGTCGCCGGCGACAGGATGATCGCGGTGCGGTGAATACGGCGCGGCCTTGCTCGACAACGGGAGCGCCTTGAAGCTCAGTCCTTCGACGCCAGGCACTTCGAACGAAGCACCATCGAGCGCAATGCGGTGTCGGTCCACGCCGCAGTAATGCGTGAGCACACGCAGGACCGGGTTGCCCTGGCTCAGGTCTTCTTCGACCGGGTCGGTGCACCACAGCGGCAGCGGCGAGCCGCGCTCGCGCAGCATGAAGAGACCGGTGGCATGGTCGATCTGGCCATCCATGAGGATGACGCCGGCAATAGCCGTGTCGCGCACGGCGCGCGCGGGTTGCAGCGTGGGGTGGCTGCGAATCTGTTCGAGGATGTCGGGTGAGGCGTTGAAGAGCACGCCATCGGCGCTGTCATCGGGCCGGATGAAGATCGACGATTGGGTGCGTGGCTTGGCGTTGATCGCCCCGCTTCGCACGCCCGCGCAATTGCGGCAGTTGCAGTTCCACTGCGGAAAACCGCCGCCAGCGGCCGAGCCCAGAACGGTGATGCGCATGAAAGAAGTCCGAGCTCTTCGTTCTAAAAATCAGAGCGGCAAGCACAGCGCACAAGCGCCGCACTTGCCGCAGGCCCATTTAGCGGGCAGCCACGTACATCGTGATTTCGAAGCCGAAGCGGAAGTCGGTAGCGGTAGGGGTTTGCCATTGCATGGTTCAGTCTCCTTCGAAGTGGCACAAGTGCCGGTCGGCACCCGTGAGGTCGTCTGTGAAATCAGACATCCCTTGACGCATCGTCGCGCAGGGCTTGTTCCATCCACAGCCCGCCCACCATGATTCACACCTCATGATTTTCATGAAACGTCGGCAAGCCCAGCCGATACCATCCCGCGGTGACCTCCAACAAGCTCAGCCTCCGGCTCCAGATCAACCTCATCGTCGCTGCGTTGACCTTTCTCTTCGCCGCAACGGTGCTCGCGCTGCAACTGCGCAGCATGCGCGATTCGGTTCATGAAGAAGTGGTGGCCGCCAACCGCGTGGCCTCGCAACTGCTGCAGCGCACCGTCTGGCGCTATGCGCCGCAGGGCATGCCGGCGATGCTGGCCTTCCTCGAAGGCATGGGCCGCGTGCGCTCCAACGAGATCACGCTGCTCGACGCCCAAGGCCGCGAGGTCTACCGCTCGCCGCCGCCCACCTACAAGGCCGGGCGCGATGCGCCGGATTGGTTCAGCGCGCTGATCGCGCCGGCGCCCTCGGTGCAGTCGATCGAGTTCCCCGATGGCAAGCTGGTCGTGCGTGCCAACGCATCTCGTGCCGAGATCGATGCCTGGGATTACATCGTCGCGCTGGCCGGCGGTGCGTTCGTGTTGCTCATCGTGGTCAACCTGGCCGTGTACTGGCTGGTCGGCCGCGCGGTGCGGCCCTTCGGCCAGATCGTGCAGGCGTTGAATCAGTTGCAAAGCGGCCGCTTCGATGCTGCCTTGCCACCGCTACCCGGAACCGAAGCAGCGGCCATCGGCGCGGCCTTCAACCGCATGGTGAGCGAGCTTCAAACCCACATCGAGACCGAACGCCGCGCGGTACGCGCCGAGCTGCAGCTCTCCGACAGCCGCGAGCTCACGCGCTGGATCGATCACCACATCGAGGCCGAACGCAAGCTGATCGCGCGCGAGTTGCACGATGAACTCGGCCAATCGGTGACGGCGGTTCGCAGCATGGCGCTCTCCATCGCCAACCGCACGCGCGCCGTCGATCCGCAAAGCGAAGCCGCGGCGCGCCTGATCGCGGAAGAATCCTCGCGCCTGTACGACGCCATGCACGGCATCATCCCGCGGCTCACGCCACTGGTGCTCGACAACTTCGGCCTGGCCGAAGCACTGAACGATCTGGCCGAGCGCACGCAACGCCTGCATCCCGAGGTGGCGATCGAACTGACCGTCGACCTGGGCGACGCGGTGCTGACCGCCGATGCCACGCTGGCGCTCTATCGCGCCGCGCAAGAGGGCATGACGAACGCGCTACGGCATGGCCACGCGAAGCGTTTGCAGCTCGGGGTGACGCGGCGCGGTGCGGACAATGGGGTTGCGGGCGACGAGGGCGACAGCAAGCCCGACGCCCCCGCCGACGAGATCGCGCTTGTGCTGATCGACGATGGCGAAGGCTTGCCGCCCGAAGGCTGGCAGCGCGCCGGGCACTACGGCCTGCGCTGGCTGGCCGAGCGCGTGCAAAGCCTGGGCGGCCGCTTCGAGATCACCAGCGTGCAGCCGACCGGCGTCCGCTTGCAGGTGCGCTTGCCAACGTCGATGACCAAGCCGGTCGCCACCTCCTCGCAATCACTGGAGGCCGCATGATCCGCGTGATGCTGGTCGACGACCACGCCCTCGTCCGCATGGGCTTTCGCATGCTGCTCGCGGATGCGCAGGTCGAGGTGGTCGCCGAGGCCGAAAGCGGCGAAGAGGCCTGCATCGCCTACCCGCGGGTGCAGCCCGATGTCGTCGTGATGGACCTCTCGATGCCCGGCATGGGTGGCCTGGAAGCGGTGCGCCGGCTCATCGCGCAAGACCCCAAGGCACGCGTGCTCGCGCTCTCGGCCCACGAAGACACCGCCCACCCCCGCCGCGTGCTGCGTGCCGGCGCGCTCGGCTACCTCACCAAACGCAGTGCGCCCGAGGCGCTGATCCAGGCCGTGACCGCCGTCGCGCGCGGCCAGCGCTACATGGATGCCGGCACCGCGCAGGCGCTCGCGCTCGCGCAGATCGAAGGCGACGCCAGCCCGGCCGACATGCTGAGCGAGCGCGAGTTCTCCGTCTTCATCCAGCTCGCGCGCGGCCAGAGCGTGGCGCAGATCGCCGAGACGCTCGTCATCTCGCCCAGCACCGTGGGCACGCACCTCTACCACGTCAAGCAGAAGCTGGGCGCCAGCAACCAGTCGGAGCTGACACTGGTGGCGCTGCGCTGGGGGTTGATCCAGGCCTGACCGCCTGACCACCTGATCCCACCCGCGAATCTAGGGTAAATACTTAGATTGGCATGCTTGTTGCGATGCACCCATCGGCAGCCTGCTCCTGGGTTCGCCGGAGCGGGAGCACAACATGCGATGGATGCTGATGGGATTGATGGCGCTGGCGTGCAGCCTGGCCCGTGCGGAAGGTGAGTTGCCAGGCGACGCCCCCGAGATCGTCACCGTGCTCTACCGGTCCCAGCAACAGCGCCTGGACGCCATGCCGCGCGCCGACACGGGCAGCGAACGCGCCCAAAAGGTGCGCGCCAGCTTCAACACGCTGACCGCACGCCTGCGCGGCCTGCCGCCTGTTGCGCTGACCATCATCCGCGGCGAGACGGTCGCCGAAACCCTGCATGGCAACCGCGTTGTCGCCAACGAGGCGCTCGCCGACCTGCCCGAAGGCGAACGCCTCTTCGTGCTCGCCCACGAACTCGGCCACGTGATGCTCGGCCACTGGGCGCAGCTCGGCCTGATGTACCAGAAGTGGGTGCCTGGCGCCGTCACCCCGGCCCAGACCGACGCCGTCGCCACCCAACTCGGCCGCGAAGGCTCCGCCCTCGCC
>JAMFRW010000036.1 GCA_026224975.1 Rhodoferax sp.
ATGGGACGTCTACAACCAGTATCACATGGGCAACACGGCGGAAAACGTGGCGAAAAAATTCGGCATCTCGCGCCAGCAGCAGGACGAGTTTGCCGTCGCCTCGCAAAACAAGGCCGAGGCGGCGCAAAAGGCCGGCCGCTTCAAGGATGAAATCCTGCCCTTCGACATCGTCACCAAAAAGGGCACCACGGTCTTCGATACCGACGAGTTTCCCAAGCACGGCACCACGCTGGAATCGATCTCCGGATTGCGGCCCGCCTTCGCCAAGGACGGCACGGTCACCGCCGCAAACGCTTCCGGCCTGAACGACGGCGCCGCCGCGGTGATCATGGAGTCGACCATCTTCCAGTCGCCCATGCGCTGGCCGTCGCGTGAGCCCATCAGCACGTGGGGCGACATGCTCATGCTCTCCTGCCCGCCGGCGATGACGATCTCGGAGTCGCCATCACGAATGGCTTGCGCGGCCAGCATCACGGCCTTGAGGCCGGAGCCGCAGACAGCGTTGATGGTCAGCGCCGGCACGCTTTGCGGCAGGCCGCTCTTGATGACGGTCTGGCGGGCCGGGTTCTGGCCCGAGCCGGCGGTGAGCACCTGGCCCAGGATCACTTCGTTGATCTGGTCGCCGGTGAGATTGGCACGGCGCAGCAGGTCGGCCACGACGGCAGCGCCGAGTTCGGGCGCGGGCGTCTTGGCGAGCGAGCCGCCGAACTTGCCCACGGCGGTGCGGGCGGCGGCAACGATCACGATGTCGGTGGTCATGTCAGTCTCCAATTCGAAAGAAAGTTGAAAGCGTGGATGAAGTGATGATTCGGTGACTAGGGGGCGCGGGTCACGCCGCCTTCTGTTTGACGTAGCGGCCCGGAGCCGGCTCGATGACCGCGTGCGCGCGGTTGCCCGGCGCCTTGGGCGCGGCGATGTGCTTGCCGGAGGTTGCCTTCAGCCATTCGGCCCAATCCGGCCACCAGCTACCGGTGTGTTCGGTGGCCTTGTCGAACCAGGTTTTGGCCTCTGCCGGCAAAGCCGAGCCGGCACCGATCCAGTGGCTGCGCTTGCCCTTGGCGGGCGGGTTGATGACGCCCGCGATGTGGCCGGAGGCTCCCAGCACGAAGCGCGTCTTGCTGCCGCTCAGCACCTTGTTGTTGAGGTAGGCACCGTCCCACGGGACGATGTGGTCTTCGCGCGAGGCGTAGATGTAGGCCGGCGCATCGATCTTGCCGAGGTCGACCTTCTCGCCGCAGACCGTCACCTTGCCGGGCTTGGTCAGGTTGTTCTCGAGATAGGTGTTGCGCAGATACCAGCAGTACATGGGCCCGGGCAGGTTGGTACCGTCGCTGTTCCAGTAGAGCAGGTCGAAGGGCGGCGGGGTGTCGCCCTTCAGGTAGTTGCCGACCACGTAGTTCCAGACCAGATCGTTGGGCCGCAGGAAGCTGAAGGTCGTGGCGAGCTCCTGGCCCTTGAGCAGGCTGCCGCCGCCGGGGCTCTTGGGGCCGAGCGTCATCTCTCGCATCTGCACCATGCCTTCGTCGATGAAGAGATCAAGGATGCCGGTGTTGGTGAAGTCGAGGAAGGTGGTCAGCAGCGTCACGCTGGCGGCGGGCTTCTCACCCCGCGCAGCCAGCACCGCGAGTGCGGTCGCGAGGATGGTGCCGCCCACGCAAAAGCCCAGCGTGTTGAGCTTGTCCTGGCCGGTGATCTCGTGCACCAGCGAGATGGCCTTGATGGCCGCATCCTCGATGTACTGGTCCCAGGTGAACGTCTTGATGCTCTCGTCGGCATTGCGCCAGCTCACCACGAACACGCGGTGGCCTTGCTCGATGGTGTAGCGGATCAGCGAGTTCTCGGGCTGCAGGTCGAGGATGTAGAACTTGTTGATGCAAGGCGGCACGAAAAGCATGGGCCGCTCGTATACCTTGGCGGTGAGCGGCTTGTATTCGATGAGCTGGAACAGCTCGTTCTCGAACACGATGGAGCCTTCGGTCGTGGCCACGTTGCGGCCGACTTCGAAGAGGCTCTCGTCCGTTTGCGACATGTGGCCCTGGCGCACATCGGCCAGCAGGTGCTTGATGCCCTGCCCCAGGCTCTCGCCCTTGGTTTCGATGGCCTTGCGCTGCGCCTCGGGGTTGAGCGCGAGGTAGTTGCTGGGCGACGACGCATCGACCCACTGCTGCACCGCAAAGCGGATGCGCTGCTTCGTCTTGGCGTCGCCCTCGAGGTTGTCGGCCATCTGCATCAGCGTGCGGGCGTTGAGCAGGTACATCTGCGCGATGTAGGCGGTCGCCGGGTTGGCGGCCCAGTCCTTGGCGGCAAAACGGCGGTCGCTCGGGGCTGCAGGCGCGGCGGCGGGCTTGCCATCGGCAGCGGGCATCTGGAGCGTCTGGTTCCAGAGGGCGGTCGATTGCTGCAGGAATTCGCCCTGCAGCTTGGCCATGGCCGGCATCGGCAGGCTGAGGCTGCCCATGGACTTGAAGAGATCGCCCATCGTCGCGCCCATCATCTTGGCGCTTTCGGCCATGGACGGCAGATCGGGCATTGCGGGCATGCCTGGAAAGGAAGGAGCGGCCGGGGCCGCAGAATGGGGTCGGGTCGTCATGATTTCTCTTGTCTCCTGGTCTTGATTCTGTGCCCGCAGCGAGCGCGTTTCCATGTGACTTCTACCAACACCCGCAAACATAAATTCAGCCACCCATCAACCCACAGAATGAGTCATTCGATCGCGCCGGCCGAAGCTTGCCGTATTATGACATTTCATTTCACAATAAGAGAAGACATAACAAGCGACTGGAGGCTCTGAGATGTATCTGGTTGCAATCGCGTGGATTTATGTTGTGCTGATGATGGCGGTCGCCGAGGCGACCAACAGCAACGGAACGGTGCTGGGCGCGGTGATCACGTTCGTTCTGTACGGCGTGCTGCCGCTGGCGATCGTGCTCTACCTGATGGCGAGCCCGGCGCGGCGGAAGGCGCTGCGGAAGAAGGAAGCGGCCGAAGAGGCAGCCCGGGGAACGGCGGCCGCTTCAGCGAGCAGCGCTGTGATCGAAGCTGTTGTCGATCCAGATCGCGGCGGCCATGCGGCCGGTGACGCGGTCACGCCGGTACGAGAAGAACCTTGAAGGCTCGGCGACGGTGCACCACCTGCCGCCGCTGATCTGCGTGACACCGGCGGCGCGCAGACGGTCGCGGGCCAACAACGGCAGGTTGGCGAGCCACTTGCCGGGCGCGCGGGGGATGAAGCGCGGGGGATTGAGCGCTTCGAGCGGCATCGCGCCGAAAGCTTTCAGTACATCGGCGCCGACCTCGAAATGCTGCGGGCCGATGCAGGCGCCTAGCCAGGCCTGAACTTCGCTTGGCCGGCAGTGGGCCGCCTCGCAGATCTCGCGCAAGGTTGCTTCGAGAACGCCGGCCGCCAGCCCGCGCCAGCCGGCGTGCGCGGCACCGACCGCTCTGCCGTTCGGCGCTGCGAAAAGCACTGGCAGGCAGTCGGCGACCTGGACGGTGCAGGCGATGCCGGGCTCGGTGGTGACGCTGGCGTCTGCGGTGAGGATGGGTGCGCTAGGGGAAGTGTCAGCCTGCGTGAGTCGGGCGACGGTGGTTCCGTGGACTTGGTTGAGATACACCGGTTGGGCGCCGGTGGCTTGCGCCAATCTCGCCTGGTTTTGCGCTACTGCGGCGGGATCGTCGCCGACTGCGGCGCGCAGGTTCATGCTGTCGAAAGGTGGCGCGCCGAAGCCGCCGCGGCGGGTGGTCATGACGGCGCCGATGTGCTTGGCAGGCCATTGCGGGACAAGCCAGTCGGGGTGGAATGTTGCAGGGGGCTTCGACAGGCTCAGCTCGGGCGGCAGTGAGGTCGGCAGGGCTTCGACAAGCTCAGCCTGAGCGGAGGGGGTCATTGGGCTGGCTTCGACAGGCTCAGCCCGAGCGGGATGGGGTGCGGATGCGGGTGCGGGTGCGAGTGCGGCGGGTGGCTTTGCCATCACGCCGCATCCGGGCAAGCCGAGGCCTGCGTCTTCGAGAACGCATCGAGCGCCATGCATTCCTCGAACACGCGCATCACTGTCGGCGCATGGTCGAGCTGGCAGTCGAAGCGCTGGGCGTTGTGGATCTGCGGCACAAGGACGCAATCGGCCAGCGTGGGCGTGTCGCCATGGCAGAAGCGACCGGTCGCGGGATGGCCGGCCAACTGGCGTTCGACGGCGGCCAGGCCGGTTTCGACCCAGTGTCGATACCAGCGGTTCTTGTCGTCTTCGCTCACGTGCATCTCGCGCACCAGGTAGCGCAGCACGCGCAGGTTGTCGACCGGGTGGATCTCGCAAGCCACGTCTTGCGCGAGAGCGCGGATGCGGGCGCGCGCAAAGGCATCGCCGGGCAGCAGCTTGGGCTCGGGGTGGACTTCGTCGAGGTATTCGATGATGGCCATCGATTGCGTCAAGACCTTGTCGCCGTCCTTCAACACCGGCACGAGCTGCATCGCCGAGAGTTCGGTGAAGCTGGGCGACAGCTGCTCGTTGCGCACCAGGTGCACCGGCAGGTAGTCGTACTCGAGCCCCTTCAATGCGAGGGCGATTCGCACGCGGTACGAGGCCGACGAACGGAAGTAGTTGTATAGCTCCATGCCGGCGTTCCAGTTCAGGATGGCAGCGCGACCATCTTCACTTCCAGCGTGCCCACGCCGTCGATGCTGGCGGCGAGCGTGTCGCCCACCACCACCGCCGCCACGCCCTCTGGCGTGCCAGAGAAGATCAGGTCGCCGGGCGCCAGCTCCCAGGCCTTGGAGATGTGCTCGATGATCTCGGCCACGCTCCAGATCAGCTTGCCGAGCGTGCTGCCCTGGCGCGGCGCACCGTTGACGGTGAGCGTGATCTTCGAGCCGGCATCGATCGCGCAATCTTCGGCGCGGCGCAGCGGGCCGATGGGCGCGGATTCGTCGAAGCCCTTGGCGATGTCCCACGGGCGGCCGAGTTTCTTGGCGTCGTTCTGCAGGTCGCGGCGCGTCATGTCGAGCCCCACGGCGTAGCCCCACACATGGCCCATGGCATCGGCGGCGGCGATGTTGCGGCCGCCCTTGCCGATGGCCACGACCAGCTCGGTTTCATGGTGCAGGCTGGCGGTCTGGCTCGGGTAGTGCATCTGGCCGACCGTGCCTTCGGCGATCGGCAAGACCGCATCGGCCGGCTTCATGAAGAAGAACGGCGCCTCGCGCCCGCTGTGGCCCATCTCGATCGCATGCTCGACGTAATTGCGGCCGACGCAGTAGATGCGGTGCACCGGAAACTGCGCACCGGCGGCGCCTCCTTGCACGGGAACCGAGGGTGTGGCGGGCGGGGCGATGACGAAGCTCATGGGGGCTTTCCTGGGATGACTGGGTTGCGCGTTCGGGCGCATTCGACGAGGATCTTGCGCGCAGGATGATGCCACGCAGAGGCCCACGCCGAGCAGGCTTCACAAAGGCGCGGCTACACTGCCGGGCATGTTCATCGCACGCAGCATCAAGCATTGCAAGGTCTGCGGTGGCGCCACCGAATACGCGGTCCCGGCAGACGACAACCGCGAGCGCGCCACCTGCACCGTCTGCAAGACCATCCACTACGAAAACCCGATCAACGTGGTCGGCACCGTGCCGGCCTGGGGCGATCAGGTGCTGCTCTGCCGGCGCAACATCGAGCCGCGCTTCGGCTTCTGGACGCTGCCGGCCGGCTTCATGGAAATGGGCGAAACCAGCGCCGAAGGTGCGATGCGCGAGACGGTCGAAGAGGCCGGCGCGCACATCGAGCTGCAGGGCCTCTTCACCGTGCTCAACGTGGTCCGCGCTGGCCAGATCCACATCTACTACCGCGCGCGGTTGCTCGATGTCGAGTTCGCGCCGGGCCCTGAAACCATCGAGGCGCAGCTCTTCACCGAAGACGAGATCCCGTGGGACGAGCTGGCGTTTCGCACGGTGCGCGAAACGCTCAAGCGCTATTTCGACGACAAGCGCAAGGGCGTCTTCGAGGTGCACACGGGCGACATAGGCTGACGACTCTCACCCGGCCCGGCGCGCTGCCGCCGCGTGCTGCGCGCTGATCCACGGCCCGGTCAGGCCGTCGACGCCGCAAGCCCACAGCGCCAGCGCATCGGCTTCGTTCGCCACGCCTTCGGCCATCACCTGAATCGCCAGACCGTGCAGCATGGCAACCATGCCGGTGACGAAGGCGGCGCGCTCCGGGTGGCAGGCCACGCCGTGGGCCACGGCGGCGTCGAGCTTCACGTAATCGAGGCTGGCTTCGAAAAGCCGGTCGATGCGGCCGAGCTGCTCGCCGGCGTGTTCGAGCCCGAATCGCGCACCCGTCGGTCGCAGTTGGCGACCGAGTTCCTGCACCAGGTCGAACTGCTCGAAGGCGGCCGTCTCGTTGACTTCGAGCGACAGCTTCAGCGCCGCCTGGGATGCCACCATCAACCGGCCGCGCAGGCGCGACGCGAAGCCGCTGTCGAGCAGCGAGGCGGGCGAGAGGTTAACGCAGCGCGGCATGCCGTCGCGCTCGGTGGCTTCCAGCGCGAGTGCGAGCGCAGCTTCGTCGGCGGCGGCCGTCAGGCGGCTGCGCACGGCCAGTGGCAGCCAGTGCGCAGCCACTTCGAAGGCGCCGTTCGGGTCGAGCTGCACCCGCAGCGGGCACTCCAGGTGCAGCAGCGTGCCGGCAGTGTCGACCACCGGAAAGCTCGCGAGCCGCACCCGGCCTTGCACCAGCGCCTCATGCATGTGCTCGCGCCAGGATGCTTCGCCGAAGTGGGCGGGAGCGGACTCCTTGAATGCGTCGTCCGCACCGCCGTTGAAAGAGACAGCCGGCGACTCGACCGCGATCTCCACCGCCACCTCGCCCCCACCACTCTCGGCCCGCGCCAGCGCCATGTCGGCCGCGGCCACCAACGCGCCCAGCGACACACCGCGCCGCGCTTCCGCCGCACCCACCGCCACCACGATCGGCCCGCCGAAGGATGGCAGCACCGCCCGCAGCAATTCGCTCAGCGCCTGCCCCGTCTCCAGCGCCACACCGCCCACCGGCAGGCACAGCGCAAAGTCGGAGCCGTTGACGCGGCCGATCATGCACCCCGGCACATGCTGCGCATAGGTCTGCAAGGTCTGCGCGATGGCAACCAGCAGCCGGTCGGTCGCGGCGTGGCCGAGCGTGCGGTTGACGTCGCCCAGCCGCTCGACGCGCAACAGCACCAGCCCGCAGGCGGCGGCGCCGTCTTCGGCACTCAGCAGGCCGCCGAGCTGCGCCATCAGATGCGTGCGGTTCGAGAGACCGGTGAGCGCGTCCTGGCTGGCCTGGCGGCGCAGGGTTTCGACCTGCACGGCCTGGGCTTCGAACACCAGCTTGAGCTGGGCCACCATCGAGTTCATCGCCCGCGTCACACGCCGGAGTTCGGGCACGCGCGGCTCTTCGACCTGCAGGTACTCGCCGCGCTCCAGCATTTGCGCCTGCTGCACCGTGCGGTCCAGCGGGCGCCGCAGCCGCATCACGACCAGTGTGCCCAGCAAACCGGCCAGCACGCCGACGATGGCCAGCGCGCCAGCCGAACGCTGGCTGCCGCGCCAGAGTTCATCGTGTGCGAATGCGGTCTGGCTCAGCACCTCGACCGAACCGAGCGCGCGCCAGCCGTCCGACACCTGCGCCACGCCTGGCTCCAGATCGATCGGCAGCGTCGCCACGAACCAGCCCGGGGCATGCAAGGGCCGTACATCGGCCTCGCGCTGGAACAGCACCGTGCCATTGGCTGCCGTCAGGCGTACCCGGCGGTAGTAGCCGGTGTCGAACTGCGCGCCGGCCAGCAACGTCATCAGCTCGCGGTCGCCTTTTTGCTGCGAGAGCACCATGGCCAGCGAGCCGGCGTTGTCGCTGTTCTTGAGGCGCAGTTGCGTCTGCAGCGTGTCTCGTGCCGAGGTCACGACGATGGCCACGCTGCCGGCGAACGCCAGCAAGAGCGTGCCCAGCAGCAGCAACCAGATCTGGCGGATCAGCGACATGGCTGTCTCCTGTTCATCGGGTGAATCCTTCCGCTCGCGCCTTGGCAAGCACATCGCGCCACTTCGACAGGCGCGCGACAGGATCGCCCGCGCTCTGCGCGCCCGTACCCTGCCACAAGCCGTCGCTGTTGAAACTGAACACCGGCTCCAGATCGCCGCGGGCGGACGCCGGTTTGACCTCGCCGACGAGGTTGTCGAGGATCAGCGGCTCGGCGCCTGCCGTCTCGTAGTAGGCCAGCACCATGTGCGCGAGCACCGCGCCGCGCGGGCCGGCCAGGTGCGCGCGCACATAGACCAGCCGCAGCCTGGCCGTCGGCATGCCGAGCGCGACGAGGCTGAAATACTTGGCGATCACGTAATCCTCGCAATCGCCGCGGCCTTTTTCGAGCAGCTCCAGCGGGCTGGCCCAGTAATCGATCTGGCCCCAGACATCGCTGTCTTCGGCATAGGTGATGCGGTGGTTGAAGAACTGGTTGACGGCCGTGATCTTGGCCGCGTCTTCGGCCGCGTCGAGCGAAACGATCATCGCGTTCAGCGCCCGCGCACCGGCCAGCGCCTGCGGGCTGCGGGATTGGGCGGCTCGCATCAGTTGATCCGACTGCCAGGCCTGGGCCAGCGGGACGAAAGCGGCGAGCAGGGCCAGCGCGATCCAGATCGTTGCGCGTTCCAAGGAACGTACCCGAGCACGCAACCACGCCACGCACAGCAACGCACGCAAGCCGGGGCGGCTCGCGCGCGCGCAATCTGCGGGGGCGATGGAGTTCGAAAGGGTGGAGGACACGGGCGGGCAGTGGGCATTCCCAACCCACTGTTCTCGTCCCGTGGACGCTCAACTTGAGCTACATCCGCTTTCAAGTGGCGGTGCCTCACCCTGCCCCACACCGCCTGATGGCGGGCGGACCGGGCGTCGTGACTTCCGGGCACCGCCGTCCCTGCTTACAGACGGTGCCAATCACCGCCTGTTCCCCGGATCGACTGTCGATCAGGCGGGCTTCTTGACCGGCGGCAGATCGGTGCAGGCGCCCTCGAAGGCTTCGGCGGCCAGGCCGATGGTTTCGCCCAGCGTCGGGTGCGGGTGGATGGTCTTGCCGATGTCCACCGCATCCGCGCCCATCTCGATGGCCAGCGCGATCTCGCCGATCATGTCGCCCGCATGCGTGCCGACGATGCCACCGCCGACGATGGCGTGCGTCTCCTCGCTGAACAGCAGCTTGGTGAAGCCTTCGTCACGCCCATTGGCAATGGCGCGGCCGGAGGCGTTCCACGGGAACAGGCCCTTCTTGACCTTCATGCCGCTGGCTTTGGCCTCGCCTTCGGTCACGCCGACCCACGCCACCTCCGGGTCGGTATAGGCCACGCTCGGGATCACGCGCGCATCGAAGGCCGCGTGGGTGTCGCCCGAGGCCACCTCGGCCGCCACATGCGCTTCGTGCACCGCCTTGTGCGCCAGCATCGGCTGGCCGACGATGTCGCCGATCGCAAAGATGTGCGGCACGTTGGTGCGCATCTGGATGTCGACCGGAATGAAGCCGCGCTCGCCGACGATCACGCCGGCCTTCTCGGCACCGATGCGCTTGCCGTTGGGCACGCGGCCCACGGCTTGCAGCACCAGGTCGTAGAGCTGTTCCTTGACAGCAGCCGGCGAACCGTCGGCGTTCTCGAACTTGACGAGGATGCCGTCCTTCGTGGCCTCGGCACCGACCGTCTTGGTCTTGAGCATGATGTTGTCGAAGCGCGGCGCGTTCATCTTCTGCCAGACCTTCACCAGGTCGCGGTCTGCCCCCTGCATCAGGCCGTCGAGCATCTCGACCACATCGAGCCGCGCGCCCAGCGTGCTGTAGACCGTGCCCATTTCCAGCCCGATGATGCCGCCGCCAATGACCAGCATGCGCTTCGGGTTCTGGCGCAGTTCGAGCGCGCCCGTCGAGGTGACGATGCGCGGATCGTCCTTCGGCAGGAAGGGCAGCTTCACGGCTTCGGAGCCGGCCGCGATCACCGCGTTCTTGAACTTGATGGTTTGCGTGCCGCCTTCTTTTCCCGCTCCACCGAGTTCGACCTTGAGGTGGTATGGGTCGACGAACTCGCCAGTGCCCTGAACCACTGTCACCTTGCGCATCTTGGCCATCGCGGCCAGGCCACCGGTCAGCTTGCCGATGACTTTTTCCTTGTGCGTCTTCAGCATCGCGAGGTCGATGGTCGGCGCCGCGAAGGTGATGCCGTACTTGTCGAAGTGCTTGACCTCGTCCATGACGGAGGCCACGTGCAGCAACGCCTTCGACGGAATGCAGCCGACGTTCAGGCAGACGCCGCCTAGCGTCGCGAAGCGTTCGATCAGCACGGTCTTCATGCCGAGGTCGGCGGCGCGGAACGCAGCGGAATAACCGCCCGGGCCGGCGCCGAGCACGAGCATGTCGCATTCGAGGTCGGCGCCGCCGGCGTAGGTCGAAGCAACGGGCGAAGGCGTCGCTGCCGCTGCGGGTGCCGGCTTGGCAGCAGCCGGGGCGGGTGCAGCGGCGGCAGGCGCCGAAGCTGCGGGAGCCGACGCACCCGCCGCTTCCAGCGACACGATCACCGACCCTTCGTTGACCACATCCCCGACCTTGACCTTGATCTCCTTGACCACGCCGGCCTGCGACGACGGGATCTCCATCGAGGCCTTGTCGCTCTCGACCGTGATCAGCGATTGTTCGGCCTTGACCGTGTCGCCCGCCTTGACCAGCAGCTCGATCACTGCCACGTCCTTGAAGTCGCCGATGTCCGGCACCTTGATGTCGATGAGGGCCATGTTCAGCCTTTCGAATTGAGTTTGATGGTGTGGGCCAGCACCGGGCCCGCAGAGTTCTTGTCGAATTCACAGCCGGCGCGCACGCCGATCTCGGCGAGTTCCTTCGCGGTCTTCGCCTTGTCCTGCATCGCGTGCATGGCGCCGAGCGCAAACGAGCGCCCGGTGCCGATGCCCCAGAAGCGATCGAACTCGAAGACTTCGCGATACGAATACACGCCGAAGATGCCGCCGGGGTTGGCGATGAGCGCGGTGAACTGCATGCTTTCGTAGGGGTCGCTGTCGTCTTCCTTGGTGTTGAGGAAGAAGTTCTCCTTGAGCTTGGGATGCAGCTTCAGGAAGGTATCGAACACCTGGTCGCGCGTGTGCAGCTTCAGCTCGTCCGGCGGCAGCGAGGCGAGCGCCCGGCGCAGTACCGGAAAGTGCGCCGTGGTGCCCGCCATGCCGATCCAGCTGTCGCCCACCTTGAAGAGTTTCTCGTTGGCCTCGTAGCCATGCGCCAGACGCGTGTCCCCGAAGGTGACCAGCGTGTCTGCCGCAATGGCCACGGTGCCGCCTTTGCGTACCACCACCACTGTGGTCATGTGCGCTTCTGGGTGTTAGAGCAGAACGCGGCGGAAGTCGGCCAGCACCTGCCCCAGATACGCGTTGAAGCGCGCCGCCGAGGCCCCGTCGATCACGCGGTGGTCATACGAGAGCGAGAGCGGCATCAACAACCGAGGCACGAACTGCTTGCCGTCCCACACCGGTTTCATCGCGCTCTTGGAGAGCCCGAGGATCGCCACTTCGGGTGCGTTGATGATGGGCGTGAAATGCGTGCCGCCGATGCCACCCAGCGAGCTGATCGAGAAGCAGCCACCGGTCATGTCGGCCGGGCCCATCTTGCCGTCACGCGCCTTCTTGGCGAGCTCGCCCATCTCCTGGCTGATCTGCAGCACGCCCTTCTTGTCGGCATCGCGCAGCACCGGCACCACCAGGCCGTTCGGCGTGTCGGCCGCGAAGCCGATGTGGAAGTACTGCTTGTAGACCAGTTGATCACCATCGAGGCTGGCATTGAAGTCGGGGAACTTCTTGAGCGCCGAAACCACCGCCTTGATCACGAAGGCGAGCATGGTCACCTTCACGCCGGACTTCTCGTTCTCCTTGTTGGTGGAGACGCGGAAGGCTTCGAGTTCGGTGATGTCGGCATCGTCGTTGTTGGTGACGTGCGGGATCATCACCCAGTTGCGCGCAAGGTTCGCCCCGCTCAGCTTCTTGATGCGCGACAGATCCTTGCGCTCGACCGTGCCGAACTTGGTGAAGTCGACCTTGGGCCACGGCAACAGGCCGGGGATGCCGCCTCCTGCGGACGCTGCTGCAGCAGCCGGCGCCTTGGCGGCCTGGGCCTGCGTCTGCACGCTGCCGGCCATCACGCCCTTGACGAAGCTGTGCACGTCGTCCTGCACGATGCGGCCCTTGGGGCCACTGCCCTTGACTTCCGCCAGCGGCACGCCGAGTTCACGGGCGAGCTTGCGGATGGTGGGCGACGCATGTGGCAGCACGCCCTTGGCCACCGTGGGTTCGTGCGCGGGGAGTGCGGCGGTGGGCACGGCTTTTTCGGCAGCCGGTGCAGGCGCTGCGGCGGGAGCCGGTGCAGACGCTGTCGCTGCTGCAGGTGCCGCCGCTACTGCTGCAGCCGGTGCCGGCGCAGCCGCACCGCCTGCCGCTTGCACGATCGCGACCAGGCTGCCCTTGGCCACCTTGTCACCAACCTTGACCTTGACGTCGCTGATCACGCCTGCATGCGAGGACGGAATCTCCATCGAGGCCTTGTCGCTTTCGACGGTGATCAGGCTCTGCTCCACCTTGATGGTGTCGCCGGCCTTGACCATGACCTCGATGACGGTGACTTCGTCGAAGTCGCCGATGTCGGGGACGACGACGTCGACCGGTCCGCCATTTGCCGTCCCTGCGGAGCTTGCACTCCCGGCTCCGCCTGAGCCACCTCCACCCGGTCCCCCTGAGCTTGTCGACGGGCCGGGCGCGCTTGCCGCGGGGGCTTCGACAGGCTCAGCCTGAGCGGTTTTTGTTTCAGCCCCCTCCACCTCGATCATCAACACCAGCGACCCTTGCTTGACCTTGTCCCCCAGCTTGACCTTCAGCTCCTTCACCACGCCCGCGTGCGAGGACGGGATCTCCATCGAGGCCTTGTCGCTCTCGACCGTGATGAGGGACTGCTCCGCCTTCACCGTGTCGCCGGGTTTGACCAGCAGTTCGATGACTTCCACTTCCTCGAAGTCACCGATGTCCGGGACGTTTACTTCGACCATTGCCATGTTGTCTGTCTCCAGCTCTTTTATGCGTACAGCGGATTGATCTTGTCGACGTTGATGCCGTACTTGGCGATCGCTTCGGCGACCTTGGCCGCCGGCAGCGTGCCTTCGTCGGCGAGCGACTTGAGCGCGGCGACCACCACGTAGTGCCGGTTGATCTCGAAGTGTTCGCGCAGCTTGCTGCGGAAATCGCTGCGGCCGAAACCGTCGGTGCCCAGCACACGGTACGAGCGACCCTTCGGCATGAAGCCGCGGATCTGCTCGGCATAGTTCTTCATGTAGTCGGTCGAGGCGATGACCGGGCCCGCATAAGGCGCCAGTTGCTGCGCCACGAAGGGCACGCGCGGCGTGTCGGTCGGGTGCAGCAGGTTCCAGCGCTCGGCGTCCTGGCCGTCACGCGCCAGTTGGTTGAAGCTCGGGCAACTCCACACGTTGGCGGCCACGCCCCAATCCCTGGCGAGCAACTCGGCTGCGGCCTGCGATTCGCGCAGGATGGTGCCGCTGCCCAGCAGGTTGACGCGCGGTGCGTCCTTCTTGCCAGCAGGTGCTTCGTCGAGCAGGTACATGCCCTTGATGATCTGCTCTTCGGTGCCGGCCTTGAGGCCCGGCTGCGGGTAGTTTTCGTTCAGCAGCGTCAGGTAGAAGTAGACGTTGTCCTGCTTCTCGACCATGCGCTTCAGGCCATGGTGCAGGATCACGCCGACCTCGTGCGCAAAGGTCGGGTCGTAGCTCACGCAGTTGGGGATGGTGCCGGCCAGGATGTGGCTGTGGCCGTCCTCGTGCTGCAGTCCTTCGCCGTTGAGCGTCGTGCGGCCCGACGTGCCGCCCAGCAGGAAGCCGCGCGCCTGCATGTCGCCCGCCGCCC
>JAMFRW010000291.1 GCA_026224975.1 Rhodoferax sp.
GCCATGAATGCGGAAGGCGCGTTGACGGTGAAGACGCTCGCGGTCGGCACCGAAACCACGCTGGCCCGCATCATCCGCATGGTCGAATCGGCGCAGGCGGCCAAGGCGCCGATCCAGCGGCTGGTCGATCGCGTGAGCGCGGTCTTCGTGCCGGTGGTGCTCGGCATCGCAGCGTTGACGTTCATCGGCTGGGTGCTGGCCAACGGGCAGTGGGAGCAGGCAGTGATCAACGCGGTGGCCGTGCTGGTGATCGCCTGCCCCTGCGCACTCGGTCTGGCCACGCCGACCGCCATCATGGCCGGCACCGGCGTGGCCGCGCAGCACGGCATCCTCATCAAGGATGCAGGCGCCCTGGAAGTGGCGCATTCGGTGACGACCGTCGCCTTCGACAAGACCGGCACGCTGACCGAAGGCCGCCCTTCCCTGGTGGCCGTGCTGGCCGCGGCAGGGCGAACCAACGACGACGTGCTGGCGCTCGCCGCCGCGCTGCAACAGAGCAGTGACCATCCGCTGGCGCTCGCGGTGATGCATCAGGCCCAATCGCAGAACCTCGTTCTACAACAGGTGCGCGAGGCACAGGCGCTGGCGGGCCGCGGCTTGCAGGCGATGGTGGCTGGCGAACTGATCGCGCTCGGCAGCAGCCGCCTGTTGCGTGAATGGGCGGTGGACGCGGGCGCACTCGCCAGCGACGCAAAGCGGCTCGAAGGCGAAGGCCGCACCGTCTCCTGGCTCATGTGCCGCGAAGGCCATCAAGCGCAACTGATCGGCCTGCTGGCCTTCGGCGATGCGATCAAGCCCTCGGCGCGTGACGCCATCGCACGCCTGAAAGCCGCCGGCGTGGCGAGCGCGATGCTGACCGGCGACAACCGCGGCAGCGCGCAAGCCGTCGCGCGCGAACTCGGCATCGAGCAGTTTCAGGCCGAGGTCTTGCCGGCGGACAAGGCCGCTTATCTGCAGACGCTGCGCGCCTCGGGCCAGGTGGTGGCGATGGTGGGCGACGGCATCAACGACGCGCCGGCCTTGGCCGCGGCCGACGTGGGCATCGCGATGTCGACCGGCACCGATGTGGCGATGGAAGCGGCCGGCATCACGCTGATGCACGGCGACCCGCGGCTCGTGGCCGATGCGCTGGACGTGTCGCGCCGCACTTATTCCACCATCCGGCGCGGGTTGTTCTGGGCCTTTGCCTACAACGTGGTCGGCATACCGCTGGCGGCACTCGGCCTGCTCAGCCCGGTGGTGGCCGGCGCGGCGATGGCGCTCAGCAGCGTGAGCGTGGTGGGCAATGCGCTGCTGCTGCGGCGCTGGCGGCCTTCGGCGGAGTGAACTCGATGCGAACTTTGTTCACGCTGACGTCAGCGGCACTGGCTGAGCAGAGGGCAAAGCCGCCGCCTCCAGCCAGCCACCTTCGAAGCCCGCGCGCCGCAGGCCCTTGCGCAGATACGGGCACTCGCGCGTGAGCTGCCAGATCATCTCGCTGCGGTAGTTCTCGATCATGATGACCGTGGGCCCTTCGTTGATGCCGAAGTGGTACGGCGAGACCCAGCCGGCGGGGTGCTCGCTGCCACACGGCACGGTCGGGTTGAACGAGGCCTTGAAGCCGTAGCGGTTGTCCGTATGAAGATCGATGCGCCTGAAGTGCTCGATCGTCGGCATCACGATCTCGGGCGCGAACGGCAGCGAGGCCGCCACGGCCCACGGAGCGAGCGTGCCGTCGTCCGGCCCTTCGGGCACGCCGCGGGCGATGTAGTCGTAGTAGGTGCGATCGCCGATCTTCTGGCCGCGCGCCTTGGCGCCCGGACCATCGCTCGCGGTCACGCCCCAGCAGTGCTCGCCGTACATGGCGAGCGCCATCGGGTTGCGCATGGCGTAGCGTTGCTGCACCTGCACGCTGCGGCGGCTGTTTTCGAAATAGTCGCTGTCGTGCGCGCGCATGAAGGCATCGCGCACACCGCGAAAGTCGACCCAGGTGTGCGACATCTGGTGGATGAAGAGCGGGCCGGCGTGCAGATAGGCTATGCCTTCGATCGTGCTCCACACATAGGGTGCAGACCAGGCTTCGTAGGCACCGTCGCGCAGTGGGTGGATCGGCGCGCCGAGGCCGAGCAGGTAGAGGATCAGCGCCTCGTCATAACCGCGCCAGCGGTAGCGCAGAAAGCCGCGCTCCGGCCGCCAGCCGTGGCGCACGCTGCCGTCCCTCGACTGCATCCAGGCCCAGTCGACGCGGGCATACATCGCATCGGCCAGCGCGCGCAGTTCGCGCTCCTCCGCATCGACGCCCTGAAAGTATGCACGCGCCGTGAGCACACCGGCGATGAGCAAGGCGGTGTCGATGCTGGAGAGCTCGCAGCGCCAGGCGCGCTGGCCGGTCTGCATGTCGAGGAAGTGGTAGTAGAAGCCTTTGTAGCCGGTGGCGGTAGGTGACCGGCTCTGCTCGCTCTGCATGAAAAAGCGCAGGGTGGCCAGCGTGCGCGCGACGGCTTGTGCGCGGGTGATGAAGCCATGCTCCACGCCGATCGGGTAGATGGTGAGCGCCATGCCCACAGCCGCGATGCTGGCCGGCCAATCGGCGGCGGTCTTGTCGAGCACCAGGCCGTTGGTCTCGTTGGCTTCCTGCCAGAAGTATTCGAACGAGCAACGCTGCATGCCCAGCAGCATGGTTTGCTCGGCGGCGGTCCGCTCTTGCCAGCTCATTCTTCCCAACTCATTCGTGCTGGCTCATTCGTGTCTTGTCACAGGTTCGTTCGGAGTTTCCAGATCTCGGGGAACAGCACCACATCGAGCATCTTTCGCAGGTAGCCTACGCCCGATGTGCCACCCGTGCCGCGCTTGAAGCCGATGACCCGCTCGACGGTGGTGACGTGCCGAAAACGCCAGAGCCGGAAGGTGTCTTCCAGGTCGGTGAGTTCCTCGCCGAGCTGGTACAGATCCCAGTGCGCCTTGGGGTCGCGGTAGGCGACGAGCCAGGCGTCTTCGACCGCATCGCTGGATTCGTACGCCAGCGTCCAATCACGATCGGTGTGCGATGCGGGAACCGCCAGGCCGCGGCGCGCGAGCAGGCGCAAGGCTTCGTCGTACAGCGAAGGGGCACGCCATGCGGCTTCGACCCTGGCGAGGATCTCCGGCCGGTGCGAGTGCGGCTTCAACATCTGCGCGTTCTTGTTGCCGAGCATGAATTCGATGCAGCGGTATTGCCAGCTCTGAAAGCCGCTGCTGTTGCTCAGGTAGGGGCGAATGGCAGAGTATTCCGGCGGCGTCATCGTGGCGAGCACATCCCAGGCGTGCACCAACTGCTCCATGATCTTGCTGACGCGGGCGAGCATCTTGAAGGCGGCGCCGAGATCGTCGTTCGCCACCGCCGTGATGGCCGCGCCCAGTTCGTGCAGCATCAGCTTCATCCACAGCTCGCTGGTCTGGTGCTGCACGATGAAGAGCATCTCGTCGTGCGCCGGCGAAAGCGGGTGCTGCGCGCTGAGTACCGCATCGAGGTGCAGGTAGTCGGCGTAGCTCATGTCCTTCGAGAAGTCGAGCTTGGCGCCTTCTTCGACGACGATCGCGGCGGGGGTGGTGGGTGTGGTCATGTCAGGTCACCGCGGCCCGTTGATTGAAGCGCGCTTGCTGCCATTCGCCGCTCTCCAAGACTTGCGCCAGATGTTCGACGGCGTCCCACACATCGACGAAGCGCGTGTAGAGCGGCGTGAAGCCGAAGCGCAGCAGATCGGGTGCGCGGAAGTCGCCGATCACGCCTCGGCCGATGAGCGCCTGCATGATGGCGTAGGCGCCTTCGGCGTGCGCAAAGCTGGCCTGGCTGCCGCGCTGCGAGGGGTCGCGTGGGGTGACGAGGGTCAACGTGTGGCCAGCGCAGCGGGCTTCGACGAGTTCGATGAAGAGGGCTGTGAGTGCGAGCGATTTGACGCGCAACGCCGGCAAGCCGCCGAAGGCTTCTGCTTGCAGGAACACATCGACACCACATTCGAGCGCACTCATCGACAGCAGCGCCGGCGTGCCGCACACGAAGCGCTGAATGCCGAGGGCGGGGCGATAGTCGGTGGTGAACTCGAAAGGCGCCGCATGCCCCAACCAGCCCGAGAGCGGCTGGCGCAGTTGCTCGCGGTCCATGCGCGCGAGATGCCGCGGGTGTGCCCACACGAAAGCAGGCGCGCCAGGGCCGCCGTTCAGGTACTTGTAGCCGCAGCCCACTGCGAAGTCGGCGGCTTCTTCGACGGGGCCGTTGCCCTTCAAGTTGACCGGCACGGCGCCGGCCGAATGCGCCAGGTCCCACACCACCAACGCGCCCGCGGCATGCGCATCACGCGTGACCTGCGCCATGTCGAACATGCGGCCGGTGCGGTAGTTGACGTGCGTGAGCATCAGCACCGCGAGCTCATCGTTCAGATGCTGCGGCAACTCGTCCGCATCGATCAGCGTGAGCGTGAGGCCGTGCTCGCGCGCCAGGGTTTCGGC
>JAMFRW010000292.1 GCA_026224975.1 Rhodoferax sp.
CCGGGTCTGGAATGGCTCCCATGCCTGCTTGCCATCGACATCGGGCAACCGGTACTGGCCGGGATTGGCCGGGTTGATCTGCTCGATGTACAAGTCCTGTACATCGGGGCCGGTGTTGGTGAAGCCCCAGGCGACGTGCTCGTTCTGGCCGAGCACGACCAGCGGCAGCCCAGGCAGCGTAGCGCCGGCCACGTGCAGGCCGGGCGCTTCCAGCCGCGCGAAGTACCACAGCGCCGGCGCGCTGAGCTTCAAGTGCGGGTCGTTGGCGAGCAATGGCTTGCCGCTCGCGGTGTGCGAGCCGGCCACCACCCAGTTGTTCGAGCCCACGCCTTCGATGCCCGATTCGGGCGCGGCGGCAAGCGCCTGCTGGCCGAGCTTGCCGTCGATGTGCAACCCGCGAAAGAGTGCGGCGTAGTCGGCCGTGGGCAGCGGCTTGTCGCCTGCGTAAGGTGGCAACAGTTCGTTGATGCGATCGACCGGCAGCTTGAGCGACAAGCGCATGCGTTGCAGCTCGGTCGTCCAGTTGCCGCCCAGGTCCCACGCCATCATGATGGCCCAGGCCAGGCTGTCTTCGGGCGTCCAGGGTTCCGGCTGCAAGCCAAGCACGATGAACTCCGGCGGCCGGGCGGTCATCGAGCCTTTGATGAAGGCGTTGACGCCCGCGGTGTAGGCGGTGATCGCGGCGCGCGCCTCGGGGCTGGCTTGCGCCCATTGCGCGGCGGCCGCGCGCTTCACGCCGAGCGTGCGCAGGAACTTGTCGGTCTCCAAAGCGGCGGGGCCGAAGGCTTCGGCGAGGCGGCCGGAGCCGATGCGCCGATGCGTTTCGAGCTGCCAGAGCCGATCTTGCGCATGCACGAAGCCGAGGCCGAAGAACGCATCGTTGGCCGACGCGGCCTTGATGGTCGGAATGCCTTGCGCATCGCGCTCGATGCGCAACTCGGTGCTCAAGCCTTGTAGCGCGATCGTGCCTTCGGTCTGCGGCAAGGCGCGGCGGCTGTAGACCCACAACGCGACGGCGGCGAGGAGCAGCACCAGCACTAAGCCGATGACTATCCTCACCGGCCAGCGCACTGTCCGGCTACCCGACCGCCGCCTCCTCATCGCCTGCTTACTGCAACGCGCCGAGGAAATCGCTCTTGCCCAGATCGACGCCGTTGTGGCGCAGCAGCGCGTAGGTCGTCGTCATGTGGAAGAAGAAGTTCGGCAGCACGAAGTTCTTGAGGTAGGCCTCGCCCTTCAAGGTCATCGGGCCGTCACGGCGGGGGATGGTCACGTCCTTGTCTTCGGTGCCTTCGAGCTGTGCAGCGGGGATGGACTGCACGTACTCGATGGTCTTCTGCACCCGCACGCGCAGGTCGGCCAGCGTGGTTTCGTTGTCGTCGAACTTGGGCGCCGTGGTGTCGGTAAGGCGCGCCACCCCGAACTTGGCGGTGTCGCAACCGATCTGGATCTGCTTGGTGAAGGGCAGCATGTCGGGCGCCAGGCGTGACGTGAGGTAAACGCTGGGGTCGAACTTCTTCGCCGCTGCGTGGGCCTCGGCCTTTTCGAGCCAGCCGCTCAGGTTGGTGAGCATGCGAACGAAGATGGGCACGCTGGCCGAATACATGGTGATCGACATCTTGTGTCTCCGAATGGGGTGAGCCCGGCATGCTACAGGCGTGCTGCAACGCTTGCGCGTGGCGCGTGCACAATCGGTCGCTCCCGAACCCTGTGCCTCGATGCCGACGCCTTTCGTGAACATCATCATCCTCGACGACTATCAGGATGCCGTGCGCAAGCTCAAGTGCGCGGCCGTGCTCGAACCCCTCAACGCCAAGGTCTTCACCAACACCGTCAAGGGCATCGGCCAGCTCTCGGTGCGGCTGCGTGATGCCGAAGTGCTGGTGCTGATCCGCGAGCGCACGCAGTTCCCCAAGGCGCTGCTCGAGAAGCTGCCCAAGTTGAAGCTGATCGCGCAGACCGGCAAGGTCGGCTCGCACATCCATCTCGAGACCTGCACGCGCATGGGCATCGCCGTGGCCGAAGGCGTGGGCTCGCCCACCGCACCGGCCGAGCTGACCTGGGCGCTGATCATGGCGGCGATGCGCCGGCTGCCGCAGTACATCGGCAACCTGAAGCACGGTGCGTGGCAGCAGTCAGGGCTCAAGGCCGCCTCGATGCCGCCCAACTTCGGCATCGGCATGCAGCTCAAGGGCAAGACGCTGGGCATCTGGGGCTACGGCAAGATCGGCCAGCTCGTGGCGGGTTATGCCAAGGCCTTCGGCATGGAAGTCACGGTTTGGGGCAGCGAATCGGCCCGCGGCAAGGCCACGCTCGATGGCTTCACCGCGGCCAAGAGCTGCGAGTCGTTTTTCGAAGAGTGCGACGTGATCTCGCTGCACCTGCGGCTGAACGACGCCACCCGCGGCATCGTCAAGCTCGACGCCCTTTCGCGCATGAAGCCGACTGCGCTGATCGTCAACACCTCGCGCGCCGAACTGATCGAAGAGAACGCGCTGGTCTCGGCGCTCAACCGCGGCCGGCCCGGCATGGCGGCGGTCGATGTGTTCGAGAGCGAACCCACGCTGCAAGGCCACCCGCTGTTGCGGCTCGAGAACGCCATCTGCACGCCGCACATCGGCTATGTGGAGCAGGACAGCTACGAGATGTACTTCAAGGCGGCGTTCGACAACGTCGTGAACTTCATCGCCGGCAAGCCGAGCAACATCGTCAACCCCGAGGCGCTGCGCGTGCTCCGATGACGGGCGCGGCGGCGGTTGTTCCAGCGGCCGCCGTGCCGCTTGCAGCGGGGCCGCTGCGTGCCAGCGTGCGCTGGGCGCTGCTGTTCGGCAACTTCGTGATCGGCTGCGGCGTGATGTGCGTGGCCGGCACGCTGAACGACATCACGCATTCGCTCAACGTTTCGGTCTCGCTCGCAGGCCAGTTGGTGACGATAGGCGCGGCGGTCACCTGCTTCGGCGCGCCGCTGCTCGCGGGCTGGGTGGCAGGCTTCGACAGGCGCCGGCTGCTCGCGCTGGCGCTGGTCTGGTATGCCGTCGGCCACTGGCTGAGTGCGATGACCGACAGCTACGCGCTGCTCGGCCCGCTGCGCGGCGCCACGCTGCTGGGCGCGGCCGTGTTCTCGCCGCAGGCTGCAGCCGCGGTCGGCTTCATGACCACGCCGCAGGAGCGCGGCCGGGCGATGACCTTCATCTTCCTCGGCTGGTCGCTGGCTTCGGTGCTGGGCCTGCCGATGGCTGCTTGGGTCGGCGACACCTTCGGCTGGCGAGCGGCCTTCGGCGCGATCGGCGCGCTGGCTGCCATCGCCTCGGTGTGGGTCTATGCGGTGATGCCCGATGGCGTGAAGCCCGCGGCGCTCTCGCTGCGCGCCTGGAAAGAGGTGCTCACCCACCCGGTGCTGATGCCGATGGTGGCCGTCACCGCGCTCTTCGGCGCCGGGCAGTTCACGCTGTTCTCCTACCTCACGCCGCTCTACAAGGCCAACCTGCACGCCAGCACCAACGAGATCGCGGCGTTGCTGGTGTGGTTCGGCGCCTTCGGGCTGATCGGCAACATCGTGCTCACCCGCGTCATCGACAAGCTCGGCGCCGGCCGCTCGGTGCTGCTCACCACCGCGCTGATCGGCACCTCGCTCTTGCTCTGGCCGCTGGGCACGACGGTGATCAGCATGGCGATCGTGCTGATCCCATGGGGGCTGGGCTGCTTCGCCTCCAACTCGGCCCAGCAGGCCCGGCTCGGCCTGGCCGCACCCGCGTTGGCGCCCGCGCTGCTGGCGCTCAACACCTCGGCGATCTACTTCGGGCAGGCGGCGGGTGCGGCCAGCGGCGGGTGGTTGATCGCCAACGGCGGCGCCGATTCGCTGCACTGGGTGGGGCTGGGCTGGGTGCTGGTCGCCATTGCCGTGAGCTTCTGGGTGGGCACGCGCCATGTGGTGGTGAGGCGATGAGCGCGGCGATCAAGAGCGACTTGCCCGTGCTCGGCACACGGCCGCCGCCGACCTCGCTGCACGAACTCTTCTTCGCCTTCAACCGGCTCGCATTGCAAGGCTTCGGCGGCGTGCTGCCGGTGGCGCAGCGCGAGCTGGTGGAGCGCCACGGCTGGCTGACGCGAGAGCAGTTCGTCGAGATGCTGGCCATCAGCCAGGTGCTGCCGGGGCCGAACGTGGTCAACCTGGCGCTGATGTACGGTGACCGCTGCTTCGGCATCCGCGGCGCCTTCACCGCGCTGGCCGGCATGCTGCTCGCGCCGCTGGTGGTGGTGCTGCTGCTGACGGTGCTCTACGGCGAATTCGCCCAGCACCCGATGGTGAGCGGCGCGCTGCGCGGCATGGGCGCCGTCGCCTCGGGCCTGGTCATCGCGACGGCCTTCAAGCTGCTGCTCACCTTGCGCAGCAGCCCCATGGGTGTGCCGATCGGGCTGGGGTTCGCGGTCGTCACGGTGATCGCGACGGCGTGGCTCAAGCTGCCGCTGGCGTGGGTGGTGCTGGGGCTGGGTTCGCTGGCGATGATGGTCGCGTGGATTCGGTTGCGGCCATGAGCTTCAGCCACGTGTTTGCTTCGCCGCTGGGTGCGGCCGATCTGTTCGGCCTCTTCACGCACTTTCTGGTGCTCAGCCTGCTCTCCATCGGCGGCGCCATCACCACCGCGCCCGACATGCACCGCTACCTCGTCGGCCAGCAGCACTGGCTGAGCGATTCGCTCTTCACCTCGTCGATCGCCATCGCGCAGGCCGCGCCCGGCCCGAACGTGCTCTTCGTCGCCGTGCTCGGCTGGAACGTGGCCGGCCCGGCCGGCGCCTTCGCCACGATGACGGGCATCCTGCTGCCGTCCACCGTGCTCTCGCTCTACGCCACCCGCTGGGGCACCCAGCGACGCGAGACACGCGGCGTACGCGCCTTCACCGTCGGCCTCACGCCCATCACGCTCGGCCTGCTGCTCTCCACCGGCTGGGTGCTGGCTCAGCCCTACCTCGTCGACCCCAGCCACCGTTGGGGCGCGCTGGCGCTGATCGCGCTGACGGTGTTCGTGATGATGCGGACGCGGCTGAGTCCGATGTGGCTGGTGGCGATCGGGGCGGTGGCGGGGTTGCTGGGCTGGGTTTGATCAAGCCGGTTTGATCAGGCCAGCGCGCGGTCCAGCAGATCGGGCAACGCGGCCAGGTCATCGGCCACGGCGCGCGGCAGTTCGCTCCACAACGCATCGAGCGGCGCGCAGGCTGCGGCGATCGATACATCGACGCCGCCACCATCGACCCGGCGCAGGCGAACGCTGAGCGGAATGTCTATCCGCGAGTTCGAGGCGTCCATCACGACCGGCGTGCCACCAACCGAGGAGGCCAGCACCAGGATCGGCGTGTCTTGCCCGACGCGCGCCAGCACCGAGAGGCCCCGCATGCGCACGGCCGCCTCGATGCGCATGACCGCCTCGTTGACGTTGTAGTGGCTGTGGCGCAGCCAGCGCTGCGAGCTTTGCGGTTCCTCGGCCAGCACGCGGCCGGGGGCCAGCGCGGCCATCACAACGGCCAGGCTGCCGGTCATCCACAGGCGGAACGGCCGGCCGCTCTCGGCTCGGTTACCGGGCAGCGAGCGTGCCCGCAGGCGCTGGAGGAAGTCGGGATTTCTCATGTCCCCAAGATAGGACCCGAATGTGACTGGGACAAGTCCGATCGAGTGAAAGCATGTAAACCGCGCGGGTATCGGCAGGGCGCTTTCGGGAAGGCAGCTTTCAGCGCGTGCCGAAGATCTTGTCGCCCGCGTCGCCCAGCCCCGGGATGATGTAGCCGACTTCGTTCAGATGGCTGTCGATCGCCGCCGTCCAGCAGCGCACATCGGGGTGCGCCTTGCCGAGCGCGGCCACGCCTTCCGGCGCGGCGACCAGCACGAGCGCGCGGATGTCCTTGCAGCCACGCTTCTTGAGCAGGTCGATGGTGGCGATCATCGAGCCGGCGGTCGCGAGCATCGGGTCGATGATGAGGGCGGTGCGCTCGTCGAGCTTGCCGACGAACTTCTCGAAGTAGTTCTCGGGCTGCAGCGTCTCATGGTTGCGCGAGAGCCCGACCACGCTCACCTTGGCGCTCGGGATCATGTCGAGCACACCATCGAGCATGCCGAGCCCGGCGCGCAGGATGGGCACCACCGTCACCTTCTTGCCGCTGATCTGCTCCACTTCGGCCGGGCCGCTCCAGCTCTGCACCGTGGTCTTCTCGAGCGGGAAATCGGCGGTGGCTTCATAGGCCAGCAGGCGCGCCAGTTCGTTGGTCAGCTCGCGGAATTTCTTGGTCGAAATCTCGTCCTCGCGCAGCAGGCCGACCTTGTGCTTGACCAGCGGGTGTTTGACGTCGATCACAGGCATGGGGTGGCTCCTCGAATGGTTGTGGTGCTGTGTTGCGCGGTGTGTCCCGACGCAGCTTTCATGCCGATGATTTCATCCGCTGCCGCACGGCCTCGTACAGGCACACGCCGCTCGCGACCGACACGTTCAGGCTCTCGACCGCCCCCGCCATCGGCAGGCGCACCAGCACATCGCAGGTCTTGGACGTGAGCTGGCGCATGCCGCTGCCTTCGGCGCCCAGCACGATCGCGACAGGCCCGGTCAGGTCGAGGTCGTACAGCGACTGCTGCGCGTCGTCGGAAGTGCCGATGATCTGGATGTCGCGCTCCTTCAGCTCGTTGAGCGTGCGCGCGAGGTTGGTCACCATGAAGTAGGGCACCGTGTCGGCCGCGCCGCTCGCGACCTTGGCCACCGTTGCGTTCACGCCGACCGCATGATCCTTGGGCGCGATCACCGCGTTCGCGCCCGCGCCATCGGCCACGCGCAGGCAGGCGCCGAGGTTGTGCGGGTCGGTGATGCCGTCGAGCACCAGCAGCAGCGGCGGGCCTTCCACAGCGTCGAGCGTGTCGTCCAGCGAATGGCTCACCGCCATCACCTCCACGCGCGCCACCACGCCCTGGTGGCGGTGCGAGCCGCAGAGCTTTTGGAGGCGATCGTCGTCGCTGTCGATCAGCTTGGCGCCGGCATCGCGCGCGCGGTCGACGAACTGCTTCATGCGCTGGTCGCGCCGGCTCGCGTCCACATGGATCTCGATGACGGATTTGGGCGCTGACTTGAGCCGCACCGTGACGGCATGGAAGCCGAAGAGAATCTGTTTGCTCATGCGTGCGATCGTAAGGCGGAAGTGCTGCGAGCCGACCGCGGCGCTCGCAGCGATATGCACAGCGGCGTAGGATGGCGCGGCACGCAAACCTGCCTGGAGGCTCGTCATGGCCAACGATCTGCGCACCGAATGCTGCATCGCCGGCGGCGGCCCGGCCGGGCTGATGCTGGGCTACCTGCTCGCCAGGGCCGGCGTCGAGGTGGTCGTGCTGGAGAAGCACGCCGATTTTCTGCGCGACTTCCGCGGCGACACCATCCACCCCTCCACGCTCGCCGTGCTCGACGACCTGGGCCTGCTCGATGCATTCCTCGCACTGCCGCACCAGGAGGTGCGCGAACTCACCGCCGATGTCTACGGCCAGAGCGTGACGATCGCCGACTTCACCCACCTGCCAGCGCCCAGGCCTTTCATGGTGTTGATTCCGCAATGGGATTTCCTCGACTTCATCGCCGGCGAGGCGCGCAAGCTGCCGAATTTTTCGCTGCGCATGGGCGCGAAGGCGACGGGGGTTGTCGAAGAAGGCGGCGCGGTGGTGGGCGTGACGGTGCAGCACATCGCTGCGCGCGACGCCGACGCGGAGCCGCAAGACGCCGGTGGCGCCTGTGAAATCCGCGCCGACCTCACCTTCGCGGCCGATGGCCGCCACACCACCTTGCGCGAAAGCGCCGGCCTCGCCAGCGACGACCTCGGCGCACCCATCGACGTGCTGTGGTTTCGCCTGCCGCGCGATCCCGCCCACGACCGCTCGCAGACCGGCGGCTACATCCGCCCCGGCGCCATGCTCGTCACTCTCAATCGCGACGACTATTGGCAGTGCGCCTACGTCATCCCCAAGGGCACGCTGCCGGCCCTGCAGGCGCTCGGCATCCCGGCATTTCGGGAGCGCGTTTGCACCGTGGCGCCGTTCCTTGCGGCTGCTACATCGACACTCGATGACTGGGACCACATCAAGCTGCTCGAAGTGCAGATCAGCCGCATGCCGCGCTGGTATCGCGACGGGCTCTTGTGCATCGGCGATGCGGCGCACGCCATGTCGCCGGTAGGCGGCGTCGGCATCAATCTGGCGATCCAGGATGCGGTGGCCGCCTCGAACCTGTTGGCCGACGCGCTGCGCGAAAAGCGCCTCTGCCTGGGAGACCTGGCCGACGTGCAACACCGCCGCGAATGGCCCGCCCGCGTGACGCAGCAAGCGCAGATCGCCATCCAGAACGAACTGCTCGGCCCAGTACTCGCCGGCACCACGGCACCAGCCGATCTACCACTGCCGCTGAAGCTGCTGCAACGCCTGCCGCTGCTGCGCCGCCTGCCCGCGCGGCTGGTCGGCATGGGCGTTCGGCCGGAGCGGGTGCGCACGGTGCCGAGGGCGCGCTGAACTCGCTCCAGCGCCGGCGCACCCGACCATCGGGTACGATCCGCGCCGCCCTGCGCACCCCCTCACCAACGCCTTCCCGAAAGACGCCCCCATGCAAATGATCTGCCTCGACCTCGAAGGCGTGCTGGTCCCCGAAATCTGGATCGAATTCTCCAAGCGCACCGGCATTGCCGAACTGGCGCGCACCACGCGCGACGAGCCGGACTACGACAAGCTCATGCGCTCCCGGATCAGCCTCTTGAGCCAGCACGGCCTGAAGCTCGCCGACATCCAGGAGGTGATCACCGGCATGGGGCCGATGGCCGGAGCACGGGAGTTTCTGGACGACTTGCGCAGCCGCTACCAGGTGCTCATCCTCAGCGACACTTTCTACGAATTCGCCCAACCGCTGATGCGCCAGCTCGCCTGGCCGACGCTGCTCTGCCACAAGCTGGAAGTCGACGCGGCTGGCTTCGTCACCCGCCACGTGCTGCGCCAGCCCGACCAGAAACGCCATGCGGTGAACGCGCTGCGCGGGCTCAACTTCCAGGTGATCGCCGCCGGTGATTCGTACAACGACACCGGCATGCTGACCGCGGCGCACGCCGGCTTCTTCATCCACCCGCCGGAGTCGATCACGAAGCAGTTCCCGCAGTTCCCGGTGACGCGCAGTTATGCCGAACTCAAGACCGCGATCGATGATGCGGCGCAGCGGCTTGCCGCGTCAGCCTGATCGCAGGCTCACGAACGCCCAAAGCACGCCGATCAGGATCGGCTGGTGCAGCATGTAGAAGCTCAGGCTCCAGCGGCCGAGCACCTCGAGCGGCTTCAACGCGCCCGGCAACGCACCCGCCAGCCACGCCGGCCGATGGGCCAGCATCCACTGGCCGGCAGCCAGGCCCCACCACATCACGCCCAGCCACGGAAAGAGCGGCACGTAGTCTTCGGTGATCGGCTTGTGCGTGATCAGGCCGACCCAGTTGGTCCAGCGGGTGTCGAAGAACGCTTGCTGCACGACCTGCGGCAGCGCGATGGCGAAGAGCCCCAGCGCCCACAGCCAGCGGCCCCAACGCGCGGTCAGCCGCATCACGATCAGCGCCAGCGCGATGCAGTGCAACACGCCGAAGCTGATGAAGCTGTGCGGGAACATCGCATACGAGCCGATGCTCACCAGCACCGC
Organism: Rhodoferax sp.; assembly: GCA_026224975.1. Lineage (GTDB taxonomy): Bacteria > Pseudomonadota > Gammaproteobacteria > Burkholderiales > Burkholderiaceae_C > LMDS01. The sequence goes on from JAMFRW010000292.1 coordinate 9,684, forward strand.
GCAACCCGCCACCTGCGCCCAGCGCCGCCAGAAACGCTGCCAGCTTTGCCGCTGCTGCACGGCAATCGCCTGGCCGATGCCGGCGCAGAACAGAAACAGCGAGACGATGCAGGTGCGTTGCCAGGTCCAGAACGGATCGCTGTAGAAGTCTTGCGTCGTCAGGCGGAAGTAGTTGAGATCGAACGAGAAGTGGAAGGCCGCCATCCAGACGATGGCCGCGGCGCGCAGGGCATCGAGGCGGTCGAAGCGGGTGTGGTGGGCTGTCGCGGGCTGTGGCGGGATGGGTGGGTTCACGCGCGGACGATAGCCGATGCCCTCGTGCCCATCGTCCGAACGGCCGGCCCCGCGCAGGTCGCGCCGGGCCGCACGCACAGCAGCACCGCCGGCCGTGCATGACCTCGGAGGTCATCGCCACCACGCAGACGCTGCGCTATCGTCGCCCGCATGACCCTCGCCGCCCCGCCCACCGTCGGAACGCTGCTGCGCGAATGGCGCCAGCGCCGCCACCTCAGCCAGCTCGATCTGGCGGGTGATGCGGAGGTCTCGACGCGGCACCTGAGCTATGTCGAAACCGGCCGCGCCAACCCCAGCCGCGAGATGGTGCTGCGGCTGGCCGACCGCCTGGAGGTGCCCTTGCGCGAACGCAACCGCCTGCTCACCGCCGCAGGCTACGCGCCGATGTATGCCGAGCGCGGTCTGGACGACCCCGCGCTCGCGGCCGCGCGCGCCGCCGTCGAGCAGATCCTGAAAGCGCACGAACCCTTTCCTGCCCTCGCCGTCGACCGCCACTGGAACCTGCTGTTCCACAACGCCGCCGCCGGCTCGCTGCTGCAGATGGGCATCGCGCCCGAGTTGCTGCAGCCACCGGTCAACGTGTTGCGTGTCAGCCTGCACCCGAAAGGCCTGGCGCCGCGCATCGTCAACCTGGCGCAATGGCGCGCCCACCTCTTCGAGCGTCTGCATCACCAGATCGGCGTGACCGGCGATCGAGCCCTCGCCGCGCTGGCCGAAGA
>JAMFRW010000293.1 GCA_026224975.1 Rhodoferax sp.
AGTCGGCGTACCCGCCGACCGCCGAAGCGAAGCACCGACGCCTGCCCGGGCGCGCCGTAGCCGCTCGAAAGATCGAACGAACCAAAGCTCAAGCCACCCCAAACGCCAACGCAGCCGGTTCGGCCAGCGCCACCCGATCACGACCATTCTGCTTGGCCTGATAGAGCGCAGCATCGGCACGGATCAACAGGCGTGAGAGGTCTTCGGCGCCGCCGTTCCATTGCGCCACGCCGATGCTGATCGACATCTCGATCGGCGGCCCGGCGTGAACCAGCGGCGTGGTCGCGATGTGCTGGCGCACGCGCTCGGCGACCGAGAGCGCCACCGCCTGCGTGACGCCAGGCAGCATCACCAGAAACTCCTCGCCGCCGAAACGTGCAAGCCGGTCGACATCGCGCATGTGGTCATGCAGCAGGGCCGAGACATGCTTGAGCGCGAGATCGCCCACCGCATGGCCAAAGCGGTCGTTGATCAGCTTGAAGTGATCGGCATCGACCATCATCACCGCGAACGCTTCGCCGCTGCGGCGGCTGCGACGCCACTGCGCATCGAGCGCTTCTTCCATCGCGCGGCGGTTCAGCAGGCCGGTGAGGCCATCGCGTTGTGAGAGCCTGAAGAGTTCGCTCACCAGCCGCGCCACCACCAGCGTCATCAGCGTGGCATGGAAGGCGAGCGAGAGCACCACATAGCTGATGGCCGCGCCGACGTTCAAGCCGCTGTGCGTCGTCATCTCGGCTGCCACCGCCGCCGGCTCCGCCACGGCGCGCAGGCCGCGCAAAGCGTAGGCGAGCGAGGCGATCAGCACCGGCACGACCAGCAGCCACGGCCAGCGCAGGCGCATGGCGTCGCGGCCGTGGAGGTAGAGCGCGCGTGCCAAATCGAGCGTCATCCAGGTCAGGAACATCGAGTTGACGCCGACGCGCAAGGCGCCATAAGCCGGGTCGAGCCCGATCCAGGCCACGGCCAGCACCGTCGCGATGACCAGCGGATGAAACCACGCGACCGGCGCGCGGCCCAGAAACACCCAGATGCCTCGGCGCAGCTCGATGATGGCGAACACGCCGCTCACATTGCCGGCGGCGCGCAGCAACTCGGCATGCAGCGGTTGCACAAAACCAGTGGCGGATGGCGATGCGTCGGCCGCGCGCATCGCCAGCATCAGCATCACGAACGAGAAGGCGCCCCAGGCCGAGTAGGCGGCCCAGTGCACAGAGGCGCGGCGTGTGTCGCCGGCCCACCAGCCGCCGATCAGCCAGACGAGCGCCAGCACGGCTTGCATCACGGCCACGATCACAAAAGCGACCTCGGTGGCGGAAAGCGTCGAAAGCATCGTCGGGCTCCCCTGGGTGACGGCCGGTTATAGCATCGGCCGCCGTGATCTGTAACGCCGGGTGACGATCGCCGGCATCGCCGCGCCGGCTGGGCATGATGGCCGTCATGCCGTCACAATAAGCGCTCGCCGCCGAGGACCGCCATGCTGATCAACTTCTTCTTCACCCTGCGCGCCGCCAAACTCAAGGTGTCGGTCAAGGAATACCTGATGCTGCTCGAAGCCATCAAGGCCGGCGTGATCGATGCCGACCCTGCCGATGGCGACGAGGCCAGCGGCCCCTCGGTCGACAAGTTCTACTACCTGGCGCGCACCTCGCTGGTGAAGGACGAGGCCAACTTCGACAAGTTCGACCGCGCCTTCGCCGCCTACTTCAAGGGCGTGGAACTGCTCACCGACTTCACGCAGGACATTCCGCTCGACTGGCTGCAGAAAAAACTCGAGCTCGAACTCAGCGCCGAAGAAAAGGCCGCCATCGAGAAGATGGGCTGGGACGAGCTGATGGAGACGCTCAAGAAGCGCTTCGAAGAGCAGAAGGAACGCCACGAAGGCGGCAACAAGATGATCGGCACCGGCGGCACGAGCCCCTTTGGCGCCTACGGCTACAACCCGCAAGGCATCCGCATCGGGCAGGACAAGTCGCGCAACAAGAGCGCCGTGAAGGTCTGGGACCAGCGCCAGTTCAAGGACTACGACGACACGCTCGAACTCGGCACGCGCAACATCAAGGTGGCCCTGCGCCGCCTGCGCCGCTTCGCCCGCGAAGGCTCGGAAGAAGAACTCGATCTGGACGACACCATCCGCAGCACGGCGGCCAACGCCGGCTGGCTCGACATCAAGATGGTGCCCGAGCGCCACAACAAGGTGAAGGTGCTGCTGCTGATGGACGTGGGCGGCACGATGGACGAGCACATCCACCGCGTCGAGGAGCTGTTCTCGGCCGCCAAGGGCGAGTTCAAGCACCTCGAGTTCTATTACTTCCACAACTGCGTCTACGACTTCATGTGGAAGAACAACCGGCGCCGCTACAGCGAGAAGTTCAGCACCTGGGACATCATCCGCAAGTACAACAAGGACTACAAGCTGATCTTCGTCGGCGACGCGACGATGAGCCCGTACGAGATCCTGCAGCCCGGCGGCAGCGTCGAATACAACAACGAGGAGCCGGGCGCCGAGTGGTTGCAGCGACTCACCAACGCCTTCCCGAAGTTCGCCTGGATCAACCCCGAGCCGCAGGGCGTGTGGCAGTACCGGCAAAGCATCTCGCTGATCGAGCAGCTCGTCAGCAACCGCA
>JAMFRW010000294.1 GCA_026224975.1 Rhodoferax sp.
GATGCCGGCCTTGAGCAGATGCTCGACCAGCCGGTTCGCGCCATGCTTCATGCGCGTGAACACGAGCACCTGATCCCAGTCGTTTTCCTTGATGAGGTGGATCAGCAGATCCTTCTTCATCTCGCGGCCCACGGGGTGGACCTTCTGAGCGATCTGGTCGTTGGTCTGGTTGCGGCGCGCCACTTCGATCAGCACCGGCTTGTTCAGCAGGCGGTCGGCCAAGGCCTTGATCTCGTCGCTGAAGGTCGCGCTGAAGAGCAGGCTCTGCTTTTGCGCCGGCAGCACCGCGAGCACCTTCTTGATGTCGTGGATGAAGCCCATGTCGAGCATGCGGTCGGCTTCGTCGAGCACGAAGATCTCGACGTGCGAAAGGTCGAGCGTGCGCTGCTGGTGGTGGTCGAGCAGGCGGCCGGGCGTGGCGACGAGGATGTCGACGCCGCGCTTCAATTTGTCGATCTGCGGCTGCATGCCGACGCCGCCGAACATCACCATCGAGGTGAGCTTCGAATACTTGCCATAGGTGCGAACGCTTTCTTCGACCTGCGCGGCGAGTTCACGCGTGGGGGTGAGGATGAGGGCGCGAATGGGCAGCTTGCCCTTGGCATCGCGCACGGCGGGCTTTTCCATCAGCCGGTGCAGCATCGGCAGGGTGAAGCCGGCGGTCTTGCCGGTGCCGGTCTGTGCGCCACCCAGGAGGTCGGCGCCGGAGAGCACGGTCGGGATGGCCTGCGCCTGAATCGGGGTCGGCGTGGTGTAGCCGTATTCCGCAATGGCACGCAGCAAGGGCTCGGCGAGGCCGAGAGTGTCGAAAGACATGGAGTTCCAAACGAGAGTGTCGGCCTGTCGCGTCTACTGAGGGGCGCCAGTCGCAGGCAGAGGGGTGTGGCGAGCGCTGCGTCGTGAGAAGACGTGGGGCTCAGTCAGAAATGACGTCGGCGCAGTGACTGGTGACTGCGCCGGTGTGTGCATTCTAACTGCCCGGCGAGGCGATCCCGGGGATTACCCGGTGATCGTGGCCCCGAATTGGCCGGTGATCGGCCATTGTTTCGTTGCGGCCACCCCGAAGACACGCCCGTGCGACAACGGGCGCGGGCAAAACGCGTTACCCTCCGCACCGTTTTTGCTTTGCTGCGTTGCACCATCTCTCCGCAAATGCCTTCGCCGATGCCCTCTCCGACGCCCGCGCCACGGCGTTCCGCCACCGTTGCCAGGTTCGTCGCGCGCTTCATGCCCGACCGGTTCACGCTGATGCTCGTGGGCGTGGTCATCGCGGCCAGCCTGTTCCCATGCGAAGGCGCGGCCGCCACGGTCTTCGGCGGCATCACCAGCGTGGCGATCGGCCTCTTGTTCTTCATGCACGGCGCCAAGCTCTCGCGGGAGGACATCAAGGCCGGTGTGACGCATTGGCGGCTGCACCTGCTGGTGTTCACCTGCACCTTCGGCATGTTTCCGGTGCTGGGCATCGCCTTGCGGCCAGTGCTGGAGCCGCTGGTCACGCCCGAGCTGTATGTGGGCATCCTCTTCCTCTGCGCGCTGCCGGCCACGGTGCAATCGGCCATCGCCTTCACCGCCATGGCGCGTGGCAACGTGCCGGCGGCGGTGTGCAGCGCCTCGGCGTCCAGCCTGATCGGCATCTTTTTGACGCCGGTGCTGGTGGGCCTGCTGCTCGCACACCACGGCGCGGGCGGTTCGGTGCTCGACGCGATGCGGGCGATCGTTCTGCAACTGCTGGTGCCTTTCGTCGCCGGGCAGATCGCGCGGCGCTGGATCGGGGGCTGGGTGGCGGCGCACAGGGCCTCGCTCGGCTGGATCGACCGCAGCTCGATCCTCCTCGTGGTCTACACAGCGTTCAGCGAGGCGGTGATCGAAGGCCTGTGGCGCCAGATGCCGCTGCGTTCGCTGCTCGGCCTGGTGGTGGCGTGCTCCGTGTTGCTGGCATTCGCGCTGTTCATCACCACCTTCGCCGCGCGGCGGCTCGGCTTCAGCCGCGAGGACGAAATCACCATCGTCTTCTGCGGCTCCAAGAAGAGCATGGCGAGTGGCATTCCGATGGCTCAGGTGCTGTTCGCGAGCCATGCGGTCGGCGCGGTGGTGCTGCCGCTGATGCTCTTCCACCAGATCCAGCTGATGGTGTGCGCGGTGCTGGCGCAGCGTTATGCGCGGCGCGCCGGGCTCGAGCCGCATCGGGTCCTGGGCACCGCGGCCGAACCGCGCGTCGAACTGGCGGCTGAGCCCGCCGCAAACGCCACACCCGACAGTGCCTCGGGCGCCCGCCTGGCGGAGCGGCGACAATAGACTCATCGGCGCCGGGTGCCCGGCCGCCGCGCGCGGCGGCATTCGCCCCGCCCGCACCCGTTTCGCCAGCATCTCGCTAGAACTCCCAGGAAAGTCCATGGCTCAATACGTGTTTACGATGAACCGCGTCGGCAAGATCGTGCCGCCCAAGCGGCAGATCCTCAAAGACATCTCGCTCAGCTTCTTCCCCGGCGCCAAGATCGGCGTGCTCGGCACCAACGGCTCGGGCAAGTCGACGCTGCTGAAGATCATGGCCGGGATCGACAAGGACATCGAAGGTGAAGCCACGCCCATGCCGGATCTGAAGATCGGCTACCTGCCGCAGGAGCCGGTGATGGCGCCCGACCAGACGGTGCGCGAAGCCGTCGAAGAAGGCATCGGCGGTGCGCTGGCCGCGAAGAAGCGGCTGGACGAGGTCTATGCCGAATACGGTGAAGAGAACGCAGATTTCGACAAGCTCGCCGCCGAGCAGGCCGATCTGGAGGCCATCATCGCCGCCTCGGGCAGCGAAAACTCCGACCAACAGCTCGAGATCGCCGCCGACGCACTGCGCCTGCCGCCGTGGGATGCCGTGGTGGGCAAGCTCTCCGGCGGTGAGAAGCGCCGCGTCGCCTTGTGCCGCCTGTTGCTGAGCAAGCCCGACATGCTGCTGCTCGACGAACCCACCAACCACTTGGATGCCGAGAGCGTCGATTGGCTGGAGCAGTTTCTGCAGCGCTACTCGGGCACCGTGGTCGCCATCACCCACGATCGCTACTTCCTCGACAACGCGGCCGAGTGGATCCTGGACCTGGATCGCGGCCGCGGCATTCCGTACAAGGGCAACTACTCGACCTGGCTGGAGCAGAAGGAAGCCCGCATCGAGCAGGAGCAGAAGACCGAAGACGCGCGCACCCGCGCGATGAAGAAGGAGCTCGAGTGGGTGCGCGCGAACCCGAAGGGTCGCCAGGCCAAGAGCAAGGCGCGTCTGGCGCGCTTCGAGGAGTTGAGCGACACCGATTACCAGAAGCGCAACGAGACCAACGAGATCTTCATCCCGGTCGGCGAGCGCCTCGGCCACGAGGTGATCGAGTTCGAGAACGTCACGAAGAGCTTCGGTGAACGCGTGCTGATCGACAACCTGAGTTTCAAGGTGCCGGCCGGCGCGATCGTCGGCATCATCGGCCCGAACGGCGCCGGCAAGTCGACGCTGTTCCGTATGATCTCCGGCAAGGAACAGCCGGATTCGGGCACCGTGAAGATCGGCCCGACGGCGCGCATGGCGTTCGTCGATCAGAGCCGCGACGATCTCGATGCTGACAAGACCGTCTGGCAAGACGTTTCGGGCGGGCTCGACAACATCGTCGTCGGCAAGTTCGTGATGCCCTCGCGCGCCTACATCGGCAAGTTCAACTTCAAGGGCAACGACCAGCAGAAGTTGGTGGGGCAACTGTCGGGCGGTGAACGCGGGCGCTTGCACCTGGCCAAGACGCTGGCGCAGGGCGGCAACGTGCTGATGCTCGATGAACCGTCGAACGACCTGGACGTCGAGACGCTCCGCGCGCTCGAAGACGCGCTGCTCGAATTCGCCGGCTCGCTGATGGTCATCAGCCACGACCGCTGGTTCCTCGACCGCATCGCCACGCACATCCTCGCGTGCGAGGGCGATTCGAAGTGGAATTTCTTCGACGGCAACTACCAGGAATACGAAGCCGACAAGAAGCGGCGACTCGGCGAAGAAGGCGCGCGGCCGCACCGGCTGCGCTACAAGGCTCTGAAGTAACCCCTCGCGGCGCCGGCCGCGTCACCTGCAGCAGTTCATGACTCAACTTGTCTCTTCCGTCGGCCGCTCGGTCGTGGCCGCATCGGTGCTGGCGCTGATCGCGGGTTGTGCGTCGGTGAAGCCGGCCACCGTCACGGTGACCTCCGTTGCGGGCCGGCCCACGGCAGCGACGGGCGTGGCGCCGAATGCCTCCGGCGTGCCCCCTGGAACGCCGCAGCAACCGCCGCCGCCGGGCAGCGCGCAGCCGTTCGCCGCCGTCATCAAGGACGCGAAGAA
>JAMFRW010000295.1 GCA_026224975.1 Rhodoferax sp.
TCTGGCGGCCGGCGGCCGGGCGATTGGCCAGGGCTTCAACAAGCTCGTCTACACCCGCATGTTCCTGCGCACGATGAAGCCCAAGGCGCTGCGCAAGCTTGCGCAGCACCCCGGCCTCTTCGACCGACAGAAGCTGCTGAACGCGCGCACGCTCTACGAGTTCGACAACGTCTTCACCGCGCCGCTGCACGGCTTTCGCGACACGGACGATTACTGGAAGCGCGGCTCGGCCCAGCCGCACCTCGGCCGCATCCGCATTCCGGCGCTGGTGCTCAACGCCCGCAACGACCCGTTCGTGCCCGGCGCGAGCCTGCCGCGGCAGCGCGACGCCGGCGAGTTCGTCACGCTCTGGCAACCGGCACATGGCGGGCATGTGGGCTTCCCCGGTGGACGCTGGCCGGGCCACGTATTGACCCTGCCGGAGGCGGTAATGGGCTGGGCTTCGAACTTGCTCTGACGAGAATGGGCGCAAGATAGCAGCATGGATGACATCGTCAAGGCGGCTCTCGCCAAATGGCCGAACGTGCCGCACTGCTACGGCTGGCTCGCGCTCGACGCGCGCGGCGACTGGTATCTGCGTGATGAGCAGGCGCAGGCCGCCGGGCCGTTCCCCAGGATCAAGGGCAGCCGTGTCGACCACGAGAAGCTGCGTGAGTTCATAGCGCGCAACTACGCGGCCGATGACGCGGGCTGCTGGTTCTTCCAGAACGGGCCGCAGCGCGTGTATGTGGAACTGGAAGCGGCGCCTTGGGTGTGGCGGCTGCATGCCGGCGAGACCGCTGGCGAGCCGCTTCGCATCGTCAGCCACACCGGGCAGCCGGCAATGATGCAATCGGTCTGGCTCGACGAACACGGCCGCGTCTTCATCGCCACCGATCGGGGCCTGGGCCTGGTGCACACGCTCGATATGGAGCTGGCGGCGGATGCGATCGACGCCGGCACCTGGGCGCCCGATGAAGCGCGCTTCGAGACGCTGCCGCAGCGCTTCGGTTACCGCTTGCAGCCGTCGCCATCGGCCTGATCGCCGTTCGATCGCGCACACAAAAAAGCCGGCTCGCGAGCCGGCTTTTCGGGAAGAGCGGGGTCTTACTTGACCTGGCTGACCATGTAGGCCACCACGGCCTTGATGTCCGCATCGCTCGCGGTGGTGGCACCGCCCTTGGGCGGCATCGCGCCCTTGCCCTTGATCGCGATGACGGTGAGGCCATCGATGTCCTTGGCTTCGGCGATGCGCGGTGCCCAGGCGGCCTTGTCGCCGAGCTTGGGCGCGCCCGCCAGGCCGGCGGTGTGGCAGACTTGGCACACCTGTGCGTACAGCGCCGGCACGCCGCCGGCAGCAGCAGCGACCGGGGCAGTCGCGGTTGCGGCTGCAGTGGCGACCACAGCAGCAGGTGCTTCGGGCGCTGCTGCCGAGGCCGCAGCGACAGCAACCGGTGCAGCAGCCGGCGCTGCCGAAGCCGCATCGGCCACTGCCGCGCCAGCGGCCGGCAGCTTGGGTTCGTCGAACTTCGCGCCGCCCTTGTTGGCCATGTAGACCACAGCGCGGCCGATTTCCAGGTCGCTGAAATCGCCACCGCCCTGCGCGCCCATCGCGCCCTTGCCCTTGAGGGCCGAGTGCAGCAAGGCGTCGTAGCCGGTCGCGACGCGCGGGCCCCAGGCCGCGGCGTCACCGAACTTCGGCGCACCCGCCACGCCAGCCGTGTGGCAAGCCGTGCACTGCGCCGCAAACACCTGCTCGCCGGTTTTCATCGCGGCGGTGTCGGTCGGGTCCTTGATCTCGATCGTGCCGACCGGGTGGATGCGCGCGGCGATGGCTTCAGGCGTGAGCCCGTTGCTGCCGGCGTTGGGACGTGCGTTGTTGGTGACGTAGACCGTTAGCAGCACGATCCCGATGATCGGCACCACGAAGGCATACAAGACCGCAAGGATCAACTGTTTCGGCGTCTTGATCGGGCCTTCGTGCGGGCCATCGTCGTGGGTCGTGCTTGGGGCGTCGCTCATGAGGTCCTCAACTGCGGAATTCGGTCTGCCAAATCGGTCTGCGGAGAGAACGCCGAAAGCGTCCATGCCCAAGGGGCAACCGCGCAAAAAACCTGCGAATTATAGGGCTTGGCCTGCAGTCGAACCCCCGGCGACACCCGGCGTTGCGCAGGCGCCAAGGCCCGGCGCGGCCGGCTCTGGCGGGCCTCGTGGCGCCGACGACGCGCCGCCCCGTTTAGAATCCGCCACGCTGCGCCCGTAGCTCAATGGATAGAGTACTGCCCTCCGAAGGCAGGGGTTGCTGGTTCGATACCAGCCGGGCGCACCAACATGAATGCAGAGTCGAAGTCGGTAGACAGCGCGCCCTTTTCGAGCAAGGCGTCCGCCCGACTCCACATCCTCCTCTGGATCAATCTCCTGCTGATCGTTCACGGTTCGCTGTATCCGTGGGCCTTCGTCGAGCCGTCGAGTTGGCCGGAAGCCTTCCAGCACTTCTTCGACGGCGAGCTGTGGACCGGGATGGGCGACGTGGCGGGCAACGTCGTGTTGTTCGCGCCGACAGGTGCGCTCGGCATCCTGTTATGGCGAAAGGCCTGGCCGCGGGTTGCCTTCTTTGCGCTCAGCGTTCTGCTCGCGCTGGTGCTGCAGATCATCCAGGTCTACGTGCCTTCGCGCGACGCGGTGCTGTCGGACATGGTCTGGAACGCTGCGGGGCTCTTGCTGGGTGGTGTGCTCGCGTGGGCCGGGTTGCGCCTGACGCCGGCCTCGATGCGAGATTCGGCGCCGGTGCGCACCGCGCCGCTCGCGTTGGCAGTTCTCTGGTTCGCGATCGAATGGTGGCCCTATGTGCCGACGCTGGACTGGCAGCATGTCAAGGATGCGCTCAAGCCCTTGCTGCTGGCGCCGCAGTGGAATCCTCGCTCGGCGGGCGAAGTCGCCATCAGTGTGGTCGTGCTCGGCTACGCGCTGCGCGAGTGGGCTCGCGGCTGGCGGTGGGTGGCGGCGGCGGTGGTGCTCTCGGCGCTGGCCAAGCTCGTCATAGTGCATGCGAGCCTGTCGATCTCGCACGTGGCCGGTTATGCCGTGGGGCTGGCGGCGAGCTGGGTATTGTCGCGGCAGCCCGCTCGGCGCGGCGCTACGGCTGCGGCGCTGCTCGCGTTTGTGTGGTTCACGCTGGACGAATTGCGGCCGTTCGCTCTCGCGGAGATGCCGAGCGAGTTTCACCTCATGCCGTTCGACGCGATGCTGGAGGGCACGATGGACTCGAATGCGCTGGCCCTGCTGTGGGACCTGTTCTGGATCGGTGCTGTGATGGTGCCGGCGATTGAACTGGGCGCGCAGGCCGTGGTTTTCGGCATCGGCTTGGGCCTGTGGATCGCCCTGCTGGAAATCGCCCAGCGCTGGCTGCCGAACCGCAGCGCCGACATCACGCCGGCGCTGCTGCCGCTGCTCTGGGCCTTGCTGATGCCGACGCGCGCGCGGCTCGCCCGCCAGCGCCCGCCAGGCCGTGTTCGACGGGTATGATTCTTTGGCCCCAGGCTCGCATCGCGCTCGCTCGGCGCACCGTGGCAAGTCACTCAACAGATCATGCCGATGGCGCAAGACTCCGAGTTGGTTCCCGCCCGCGAATTGCTGCGCCAGACCGAGGCCCTGTTCGGGGATGGGGATGTTGGGGGCACGCCGATGTCGCGGTTTGCCCAGCGAACGGTGCAGCGCGCCCGCGAGACGCAGGACCACGAATCCGAGGCGTTGGCCTACTTCTATAGCCTGTACCCCTGGGTCTTCGTGACGGACGAGGCGACGCTGCTGGCACGCATCGGAAAAGCCCGGCGCGGCTGCGAATTTGCCGATGTCCGGCGCGCCCTGTGACTGCTGGACCCCGAGGACGGCCTGCCCTGGCTGGTGCGGGGCCGCGCGATTCTGGCCGGTCGACCGTTGGCGCTGACGACGGTGATTGCCACCGCGCAGACGGTGGCGACGCTCGACATGCTGGGGGAACACGACCGTGCTTACGCGGTGTTCGTGGAGGACCTGTCGCGGCCCGGTGCGAAGGAACTGCTGCAACCGCGACCGAGGGCGCAAGCCGTCCGCACGAGCTTTCCGGCGGCCAATGCCAACGCGTCGGCATCGGGCGCGCGTTGGTGCTGCGGCCCGACCTGCTGGTGTGCGACGAGCCGGTGTCGGCGCTCGATGTGACGTACGCGGGCCGCATCTGCGAGATCGCGCCGCCGCTGCAACGCAAGGCTCGGGCTGGTGCGCGGCGAGGCCCCGGCCGCGCTCGACATGCCTTCGGGCTGCCGCTTCCGCACCCGCTGCCCACACGCCAGCTGCCCGGATTCATCGCTTTTGATCGGAGAGATCGGGTGATGCGCGACTTCACCCGAGCCCGCGCGGCTCACGCATAGATCGGAAACCGCGCCGTCAACCCCCCAGCGTTCTCCAACACCAACCGCTCCACCGCGCCGTTGTCGCCAGTGGCCAAGCGCAACCCCTCCAGCACCTCGGCAATCCAGTCGCCAACAGCCTCGAACTCCACCACTCCGAAGCCGCGCGTCGTCGCACCCGAGACGCCGAAACGCAAACCCGACATCACCTTCAGATCGGCCGCATCCGACGGAATAGGGTTCATGTTCGCGATGATCCCGGCGCGTTCCAGGCTCTGCGCGGCGAGCGCGCCAGTGAGGCCTTTGCGGCGCAGGTCGACCAGCATCAGCGGGGTGTCGGTGCCGCCGCCGACCAGGTCATGGCCGTGCTGCTGCAGGCGCGCGGCGAGCGCGCGTGCGTTGGCGAGCACGGCGGCGGCGTGGGCGCGGAATTCCGGCTGCAGCGCTTCACCGAGCGCCACCGCCTTGCCCGCCAGGATGTGCAGGTAGGGCGTGCCTTGCAGGCCGGGGAACACGGCGTTGTCGATGCGCTTGGTAAGGGTCGGGTCGTTCCACAACACGATGGCGCCGCGCGGGCCGCGCAGCGATTTGTAGGTGGTCGTCGTCACGATGTCGGCATGCGGGAACGGGTCGGCATGCGCACCGCCGGCCACCAGCCCGGCGAAGTGCGCCATGTCGACCAGCAGCCGCGCGCCCGCCGCATCGGCCGCACGGCGAAAGGCGGCGAAGTCGAGCGCGCGCGGGTAGGCGGAGCCGCCGGCGATGATGAGCTTCGGGCGGTGCTGGCGGGCCAAATCGATCACCTCGTCGTAGTCGATCAGCCCGTCTTGCGGCCGCA
>JAMFRW010000037.1 GCA_026224975.1 Rhodoferax sp.
AAACGGCCTTCCTGTGCTTCCTGCCCGGTTATGTGCTGCTGGCGCTGTGGCAGCTCGAGCGGCAGCACCGGGCCAGGGCAAACGAAAAAGCCAGGACCGCACCGCTTGCCACCGCGGCCGGCCCGGTCGCCTGAGCCCTACAACTCGTACCGCACCGCCAGGGTGATGGTGCGCGGGTCGTTGTAGTTGGTGGTGCGGTAGATGGCTGTGCCGTCGAGTGGCTGCGTGGGCGTGAAGCCGTTGCCGAGCGCATACCGCTTGTTCGCGAGGTTCTGGCCGGCGAGCGTCACCGACCAGTGGCCGAGCGGCGGCGCATAGGTGATCGATGCATTCAGGTAGGTCTGCTTGGGCAGGAGCGTCGTCGGGTTGTTGGTGGCATCGGTGTAGCTGGTGCTCTGGTAATCGACGCTGCCGTTGAGCACGATGCTGCTGCCACCTGCCAACGGCAGGCGCCAGTTGGCCGCCACCCGGCCCTGGAACTTGGGCGCATAGGGCAGGCTGTTGCCGGCCTTCGGCCCGCTGTAGAGGATCAGCCCGTTGGGGTTGACCGTGCTCGCCGGCACGCTGGTGATGGTGGGCGCCACGCCGCTGAAGCTGTCCAGCCGCGCCCGCAGGTAGCCGCCGCTCACGTCGATCTGCACGCCGTCGGCCGGCACGATGTTGGCTTCGAATTCGAGCCCACGCGTCGAGCCCTTGCCGGCGTTGAAGCGGCGGCTGATCAGGAGGATCGGGTCGGTGGTGGTGAGCTGGATGTCGTCGAAGCGGGTATAGAACACCGAGACGTTGGTGCGCAGCGCACCGGCCAGCCAATCGGCCTTCACACCGGTCTCGATGTTCTTGGCGATCTCGGGGTTGTAGGGCGTTTCGGCCTGCTTCTTGCCGTTGGCATTGGCCGCCTGCGCGCGGTAGTCGTAGCCCGCCGACTTGGTGCCTTCGGAGTAGGTCACGTATTGCAGAACCTCCGGCGTCCACTTGTAATCGAGCGAGGCCTTGGGCGCCCAGGTCGACCAGGTGCGGCTGCCTTGCGCATCCCACACGAGGGCCTGCGGGTCGGCGCGAATCACGTCGAGGTAATTCGCCACGGTCGATTGGAAAGGCGTGGTCGCGACCAGGTTGAAGAGCTGGTTGTCCTGCGTGTGCTTCTCGCGGTTGTAGCGAACGCCGAGCGTGCCGGTCAAGGCGGGCGTGATCTTGTACTTGCCTTCACCGAACCAGGCGAGGTTGGTGGTGTTCTGTTCGATCAGGGTGAAGACCGGCCGATAGCGGATGGCCGACGGCGTGTTCACCGAATTGGCGGCGGTGTTGGCGCGGCGGTTGGTGGACCATTCTTCGTGGAAGGCATACAGACCGGTCACGAAACCCAACGGGCCGTAGTCGCCGTTGAGCTGGAATTCCTGGCTGTAGGCCTTGTCCTTGTAGGTGACGAGCTGGCTGCCGCGGCCGTAGAGATCACCGGTGTTGTCGAAGAAGGCCGTCTGCTCGAAGCCGTTGATACCGGTGATCGACTTCAGCTTGAGATGGCTGTCGATGGTGTAGTTGACGGTACCGCTGTAGGCGTAGTTGCTGAACGATTGTTCGGGGAAGATCTGGTTGTGCGCGTTCTTGTCGCCGAAGGCCAGGTTCTGCACACCACGCGCGGTGCTGGTGTCGCGCACGCCGCTCGCGCTCAACACCACATCGAGGTCGCCGCTCAGGCGCAAGCGCAGCTTGCCACGCAGCGCGCCGTAGTGGATGTCGTTGGTGTCGCGGTCCAGCGTCACGTTGCGGGTGGTGCCGTCACGCAGGTGGCCGGTGGCGGCGATGCTGGCGAACACGTCTTGCGCCACCGGGCCGCTGGCCGCAAAGCCCAGCCGCGTGTCGTTGTAGTTGCCGTAGGAGAGTTGCGCCCGCAGCGTCTTCTTCTCGCTCGGGTCGGTGGTGGTGATGCGCAGCGCGCCGGCAATGGCAGAGTGGCCGAAGGTCTGGCCCTGCGGTCCGCGGTAGATCTCGACGCGTTCGATGTCGAGCAGTTCCTGGTTGAGGCCGAGGTTCTTCGGCTGGTAGAGCCCGTCGATGTAGACGCCGACCGAAGGTTCGCCCTGCGCATCGGGCTCGCCGATGCCGCGGATGTAGATCGAGGAGTTGAGGTACGACACGGCCGTCTTCGATTGCGAGAGGCCGGGCGCCACATTGCCGATGTCGCGCAGGCTGGTCACGCCTTGCTCTTCGAGCTTGGCGCCGCTCAGCGCGGTGACCGAGCCGGGGGTGTTCTGCACGTCGGCGGCGCCGATCCTGGGCTTGGGCTTGTTGTCGACGACCACATCCGACAAGGCGGCCGGCGCTGCGGCGGCATCGGCAGCCTGAACGGCCGTTGCGAGGAAGGAGCCATGGGCGCCCGCGCCCAGCAACAGCCACGTGATGGTGCGTGAGCTGCGGTTGCGCGCGCCAGGGCGGGCCCGACGTGACGATCTCTGCGATGTTTTCATGTGCTCCTTGGAATCGGGGAAGTGCCAGCAAAGGCCTGATGGGGGAGCGCAGTGTCGGTAAAGAAGTGTCATGCAGCAACGACATGTTGTGGCTATCGTTATATGTGGAAAATATGACTGACCAAGGGCGCGGTCCCGACCGCGAAGGAGCGAATGTTCTTCATCGGATATCGTGGGTTCCGGGCTCTGCCGCTGCGCCGTAGATTCGTGGGCTCTCGCAATCGGCGATCGGTTCGAGCAACACCGCCCCAGGCGGCACGACACCGATGACAGCTCCAGTGACCCGCGGCGGCGCGCCCTTCATTCGGGTCGACCGTCTCGTCGAGACCTACCGCATCTCCGAGCGCGACCCGGGCTTCATGGGCACGCTCCGCGGTGTGCTGCCGCGCCGGCATCGCACGGTGCAGGCGCTGGCCGGTGTGACGTTCGAGCTGCAGCGCGGCGAGCTGCTCGACTTGATCGGCCAGTACCCGCTGGCGACCTATGCCCGCTGGTACCGCCGGGTGCTGACCTTCGTGGTGCCGCTGGGCTGCGTCGCCTACTACCCCGCGCTGCGAATCCTCGGCCGGCTGGGTCTCACCGATCGCAGGCTTCGCGTTTCTGTTCATCGCGCTGCGAGTGTGGCGCCTGGGGCTGCGGCACTACGCATCGACCGGAAGCTGAAAGTGCGAGCTGGGGCGGGGCGCGGCCTTCGAGGTGTGGCTGCCGTGCCGAGTGCCTGTCAGGACCGGCTGCGAGGACGGACTGCGGACCGTGCGCCGCTCGGCGATCAGCGGGCGAGCGCGCCCGCCGTCGCGTTCAACTTGAACGTGCCCACCACGCCGCTCAGCCGCTGCGCCTGATCCTTCAGGCTCTCTGCCGCGGCGGCGGATTCTTCGACCAAGGCGGCGTTTTGCTGGGTCATCTGATCGAGCTGGTTGACGGCGGTGTTGACCTGGCCGATGCCGTTGCTCTGCTCGCCGGCGGCGGCGCTGATCTCGGCGATCATGTCGGTCACGCGCTGCACGCTCACCACGATCTCGTTCATCGTCGTGCCGGCGTCCTGCACCAGCCGGCTGCCGGCTTCGACCTTGTCGACGCTCTGGCCGATGAGGGTCTTGATCTCTTTCGCCGCTTCGGCACTGCGTTGCGCGAGGCTGCGCACTTCGCTCGCGACGACCGCGAAGCCGCGGCCTTGTTCACCGGCGCGGGCTGCTTCCACGGCGGCGTTGAGCGCGAGGATGTTGGTCTGGAAGGCGATGCCGTCGATGGTGCCGATGATGTCGGCGATGCGCTTGGAGCTGCCGTTGATCTCTTCCATGGTCGTCACGACTTGCGAAACGACCTGCCCGCCTCGTTTCGCCACTTGCGCGGCCGAGGCAGCGAGTTGGTTGGCTTGCGAGGCGGAGCCGGCGCTCTGGCGCACGGTGCCGGTGAGCTGCTCCATCGAGCTGGCGGTTTCCTGCAGGTTGCTGGCGGTTTGTTCGGTGCGGGCGCTCAGGTCCTGGTTTCCGCTGGCGATCTGCGTGCTGGCGGTCGAGATGCTGTCGGCCACGTGGCGCACTTCGTTGAGCGATTGCGTGAGCGCGGCCCGCATGGTGTCGATCGATTGCAGCAGGCGGCCGGTCTCGTCGGCGGCATAGCTGCGCTCGGGCGCTTGCGTGAGGTCGAGTCCGGCGATGGCGTGGGCCATGGCTTCGGCGCGACGAAGCGGATGGGTGATGCTGCGTGCGAGCAGCCAGGCGAGCACGGCACCGGCAATGAGCGAGATGCTCGCGCAGGCGATGAGCATGATCGTGGCCGATTGGCGGCGCTCTTCGGTGCCCTTGGCTGCGGCGTCGAGCTGCGCACGTTGTGCGTCCATCATTTCCTGCACGGCCGAGATGTAGGCCTTGGAAGTCGGCTCGAAGCGCTCGGCAAACGCGCGCGTGGCGCCCGCCGCGTCGCCGGCTTTCTTGGCCTTGCTCACGTCTTCGCGCGCGGCGAGGTAGGTCTTGCGCAGCTCGCCGACCTTCTCGAACAGCGCGCGCTCGGCGGGCTCGTTCATCTTGGGTTCGATGA
>JAMFRW010000296.1 GCA_026224975.1 Rhodoferax sp.
GCCTTGATGGCGGTGCTGGGGCCGACGAGTGATTCGACGGCGGGCAGGATGCTGTACAGGTTGAAGATCACGCCTTCGAGCACGGCGCGGATCATGTGCTCCTTGCGGTGGTGCATGGCCAGGCCGAAGAAGGAGCCGCGCAGGTTGGCGTTCCAGAGCGGCGCGCGTTCGCCGGCGAGGTAGGGGTGGAAGAGCAGACCTTCGGCGCCGGCGGAGATGCGCTCGGCGATGCGGGTGAGCACCTCGTAGGGGTCGATGCCGAGGCGCTTGGCGGTTTCGCATTCGGCGGCGGCGAACTCGTCGCGCACCCAGCGGAAGATGATGCCGCCGTTGTTGACCGGCCCGCCCACGACCCAGTGGCGCTCGGTCAGCGCATAGCAGAAGGTGCGGCCGGCCGGGTCGGTCATCGGGCGATCGACGACCGCGCGCATCGCGCCGCTGGTGCCGATGGTCACGGCCACTTCACCGGGCTGGATGGCGTTGACGCCGAGGTTGGAGAGCACACCGTCGTTGGCGCCGATGACAAACGGCGTGTCGACGCGCAGGCCGAGCTGCGCCGCGTCTTGCAGCGAAAGGCCGTGCACATGGTGCGTGGTCGGCTCGAGGGTGGAAAGCTGACCTCGTTCGACGCCGGCCAGCGCTAGCGCGCCATCGTCCCAATCGAGGTTCGCCAGGTTGAAGAGCCCGGTCGCCGAGGCGATGGAATGGTCGACAAGGTAGCTGCCGAAGAGCCGGAAGAACACGTACTCCTTGATGCCGATGAAGCGCTTGGCCTTGGCGAAGAGTTCGGGCTGTTCGTGCCGCAGCCACACCAGCTTGGCGAGCGGCGACATCGGGTGGATGGGCGTGCCGGTGCGGCGGTAGATGGCGTCGCCATCCCATTCGTTCTTGATGCGCTCGGCCCACGGTGCAGCGCGGTTGTCGGCCCAGGTGATGCTGCGGGTGAGCAGCTCGCCTTGCGTGTCGAGGGCGATGAGGCTGTGCATCGCGGCGCTGAAGGAGACGCAGACGACATCGCCCGAGTTCGCCTGCCGACTGCGCGCCACGCTGGTCGCGATGCATTCCAGCACCGCCCGGTAGATCTGCTCCGGGTCCTGCTCGGCCGCGGCCGGCGTGGGCCGCAGCAGTGGATAGTCGACCGCGTGGTGCGCGATCACGCGGCCTTCCAGCGAGTAGACGACGGCCTTGGTGCTGGTGGTGCCGATGTCGACGCCGATCATCACTTCGCTCATGGTGCTTGTCTCCAGTGCAGCTTTTTCGACGTTCTTTTTCGACGTTCTTTCGACGGCGGTCAGACCACCATCGACAGCGCCATGATGAGGATGATGGCCACGACCGAGATGATGGTCTCCATCGCCGTCCAGGTCTTGAAGGTCTCGACGACCGTCATGTTGAAGTATTGCTTGACCAGCCAGAAGCCGGCGTCGTTCACATGCGAGAGGATCAGCGAGCCTGCGCCGGTGGCGAGCACCAGCAGTTCGCGGTTGACGCCCGGCACCATGGTGGCAAGCGGGGCGACGATACCGGCGCCGGTGATGGTGGCAACGGTTGCCGAACCTGTCGCGATGCGGATCAAGCCTGCCACTAACCACGCCAGCATGATGGGCGAGATCTGCGCATGCAGCGCCATCTGGCCGATCGCGTTGCCCACGCCGCTCGCCACCAGCATCTGCTTGAAACCGCCGCCCGCGCCGATGATGATCACGATGGCCGCCGTGGGCGCCAGGCTTTCGTCGACGAACTTGAGGATCTGCTTGGAGCTGAAGCCTCGCGCCACGCCGAAGGTGTAGAGCGACAGCAGCAGCGCCGCCAGC
>JAMFRW010000297.1 GCA_026224975.1 Rhodoferax sp.
CCGTGTGGACTACACGGCGCGGCTCGTCGTCAAGGCGTGACGGCCGGCGCATGACGTCTGTCCCGCCGCGCCTCTCGCGCTCGCTACCGCAGGTCTACGCCGCCGCCGCGCTGCGCTTGCTGCTGCCGCTGGTCGTGCTGCCGCTGATGGCCTCGCGCGTGGGGGCGGACGAATTCGGGCGGCTCAGCTTCATCCTCGTGTGGGCGGGGCTGCTGGCGATGATCGTGGAAGGCGGCTTCCTCGCCGCGGCCACGCGCCTCGCGGTGGCGGCCGATGCACCGCGCCGATGGCAATTGGCCCAGCAGGTGTTCACCGCGCGCTGCGTGTTGTGCGTGCCGGCGGTGTTGCTGGCGATCGTGGCGGTGCGTTGGGCCGATCCGCAAGCGAGCGCCGCCGTCGGCCCGCTCGCCTCACTGGCCGACACGCATGCCGGCATCGACACCCTCGCCATTGCCGCCTTGGCCTGCGCGCTCGGCTGGCCGGCCACCTGGTACTTGCAAGCGACGCATCAGCTCAACCGCTGGGCGCGCGTCGAACTCGCGGTGTATGGCGCGCTGCTGCTGCTGTGCTGGGCGCTGGCCCGCAGTGTGGAGGCCTACCTGCTGCTGCAGCTCTGCGCAAGCACCGCGTTGGCCGTGCTCGGCTGGCAATGGGTGAGGCGCGATCTCGGCGATCAGGCCGACCTTGCCGAATCCGCGCCGGGCAGTACCGCGCGGGCATCGTTGTGGGCGCCGCTGCAACTGCGCGCCGGCCTCAAGCTCGGCTGGACGATGATGCCGGTCTCGATCGCCGGTGCCGCCTATTCCTTCGCACTGCCCGCGGCCGCATCGAGCCAGTTGCCCAAGGCCGAGCTGGGCCTGTACTTCATGGCCGACCGCATCGTGCGTGCTGTGCTGGGCGCGGCCGATCCTGTGTTCTCGGTGGTGTACCCGCGCATCGTCGGCCTCTTTGCGAGCAGCAGCCGCTCGGCGCTTGTTCATTCGGCTCGCTGGGCCGTGGCCGGGCTGGTGGCGGCGGGCGCTTCGCGTTTCGGCGCCCTCGACCCGACGCGTCTGCACGATGTGTTGCAGATCCTCGGCTGGCTCTTGCCGCTGCTGCTGGGCTGGAAATTCTTCGGCTACTGGATGCTGGGTAGCGGCCGCTTCGACACCGCCTACCGCAGTTGCGTGATCGTCGGCGGCATCGTCGGCACGGCGCTCGCGTTGACGATCGGCGGCGTGGCCGGTGCGGTGGGCCTGGCGTGGACCGCGCTCGGCGTCGAGTCGGTCGTGATCGTCGTGGCGGTGACCGGCGTGCTGCTCACGCGCCGCCTGCGTGCGCACACCTGAACACTCGAACAAGACATGGGCATCGACCTCCACAACCTCCACTTCATGGCCCACGCGCAAGACCTGGGCGTGAGCTTCGAGCGCAGCCTGGGCGTGGGCCGGCAGGCGGTGTTCATCGAAGACCGATCGCTGCAAAAGTACGCCCAAGCGCGCGAATTGCCGCCGCTGCAGGAG
>JAMFRW010000298.1 GCA_026224975.1 Rhodoferax sp.
CGCGTCGGCGAAGA
The DNA here is from genome assembly GCA_026224975.1 of Rhodoferax sp. Lineage (GTDB taxonomy): Bacteria > Pseudomonadota > Gammaproteobacteria > Burkholderiales > Burkholderiaceae_C > LMDS01. The sequence continues at coordinate 15 of JAMFRW010000298.1, forward strand.
AGGCAAGGGCTGGACCTATGCCAAGTTCCTGCTCGAAAACGAACGGGTCGAGAACGCCAACCTGCGCTTCATCACGCAGGAGTTGCTGAAGCTGCGCCGCATCGCGGGGGCGGTGATGTCCCGCGGTAAGCCGCTCCTCGAAGACCCGATGTTCGCCGCCAAGATCGCGGCCGTGGAAGCGCAGTTCAAGGCACTCGAGATCGGTGTGCTGCGCGTGCTCTCCGATGCGCAGGCCGCCAAGACCGCCGGCGCCGGCGCCTCGTCCTTCATCAAGATCCGCGGCACCGAGATTGCGCAGCGGGTGCTCGAACTGCTGCTCGAAGCGACCGGTCCCGATGCTCAACCGTACCAGCCCGAACTGCTGTTCGGCAACGGCCCGGCCGAGCTGATCGGGCCGGAGCATTCGGTCACGCCGGCATCGAGCTACTTCTGGCGCCGCGCGATGACGATCTACGGCGGAAGCACCGAGATCCAGAAGAACATCATGGCCAAACACGTGCTGGGGTTGTGATGGCAGACGACACACTCGTTCGATACCTGCAAGGCGAGAAGCCGCTGCACGAATACGTCCGTCAGCATGCGCGCGAGCAGCCGGGCAAGGCCGCCATCGTCTGGTACGGCCGCGCCATCAGCTTCGCCGAACTCGATGCGTTCAGCGATGCGTTCGCGCAGGCGCTGCAAGCCAACGGCGTGGGCAAGGGCGACCGCGTGGCGCTCTTCATGCAGAACTGCCCGCACTATGTGATCGCGCACCTGGGAATCCAGAAGATCGGCGCGATCGTGAGCCCGTGCAGCCCCATGTTCAAGGCGCACGAGTTCGCGTATCAGGTGGGTGACCTTGGGGCCAAGGCGTTGGTCGTGGCCGATCACCTCGTGCCCATAGCTCAATCGGTGCAGGACAAGGTGAAGGTGCCGCATGTCTACAGCGTGCGCTACGGCGATCTCCTGCCCGAGGCATCCACGCTGAAGGTGCCGGATGAAGTGGCCGCCAAACGCGAACTGCCGGCCGGAACGCTCTCGTTCTACGACGCCATCCACAGCGGCCTCAGGCCCGATGCGGTGCCGCTCGCGATGGACGACGTGGCGCTGATGACCTACACCTCGGGCACGACCGGCATGCCCAAGGGCGCGATGCTGACCTACCGCAACGCGCTCTACAAGACGGCCATCGGGCAAGAGGCGTTCGAACTCGGTGCCGACGACGTGATCCTCGCCGTGGCGCCGCTCTACCACATCGCCGGCATGATCTGCGGGCTCACATTGCTGGCCTACACCGGCGCGACGGTGGTGCTGCTCAACCGCATGGACGAACTCGCCGTACTGCAGGCGATAGCCAAACACCGCGTGACCTGGTGGTACGCGATGGCGCCGATGCTGGTCGCGGTGATGAACCAGCCCGAGGCCGCGAGCTTCGATCGCTCGTCGCTGAAGACCACCATGGGCACGAGCTTCGGCATCAAACTGACCGAAGAACTCGCGCAGACCTGGAGCGAGTTCGCCAATGGCTGCGTCGTCTACGAAGCCGGCTACGGCCTCTCGGAGACCCACACCAACGACGTCATCATGCCCCGGCACGCGATCCGCTGGGGCACCAACGGCAAGCCCGGCCGAGGTGTCGAGGTGAGCATCATCGATGCCGATGGCCGGCCGCTGCCGACCGGCCAGACGGGTGAGATCAAGGTGCGCAGCCTCGGCGTCTTCCAGGGCTACTGGAACAAGCCGGACGCCACGGCCGAAGTGCTGAAAGACGGCTGGGTCCACACCGGCGACATCGGCAAGATGGACGACGACGGCTACCTCACCTTCATCGGCCGCATCAAGGAGATGATCAAGGTCTCCGGCTTCAGCGTCTTCCCCGAAGAAGTCGAAGCCATCCTGATCCTGCACCCCGATGTCGGCCAGGTCGCGGTGATCGGCGTGCCCGACCCCGACAAGGGCGAAGTGATCAAGGCCTTCGTCGTGCCCAAGTTGGGCGGACGGATCGACACCGAGGCGCTCAAGTTGTGGTCCCGCGAGAACATGTCGCACTACAAGGTGCCGCGCGCGATCGAAGTCTTGGAGGCTCTGCCGGCGACGGGGACGGGGAAGGTGCTGCGGCGGTTACTGCGCGATCGTGCTTGAAGGCACCGATCGGTGCCGGATCAGCGCGGAGCCGCGTTCAGCGCCTCGCTCGTCGCCCGCCCATCGAAGCCCGTCCAGCACCCCGCCTCGAAGTCGTAGAGCTTGCAGCGTCGCGCCGTGTCGGCGTACCAGCGCCATGAGAAGGGCTGGATGACGATGCGGCCGGGGAGTTTGGCCTCCAGCAGCTTCTGCGCGCGCTTCAGGCGATAGAGCGGCACGCTCATGTCGACGTGGTGCGCCGTGTGCTCCATGATGTGGTGCAGGGCGGTGCCCATGGCGGAGCGGAAGGTCAGGTGCACGGTGGTCGAGACGAAGGGTTGGGACGCCGACCAGGCCGCCTTGTCCTGATGCCATTGCACGCCGGCGTGCGTATGGTGCACGTAGACCACGAAGCCGATCAGCCCGTTCCAAACCATGAAGGGCAACGCGAAGCCGACGGCCACCATCCACCAGGCCGATCGGTCGGATGCGAACGCGAGCGCGACCAGGCCGGCGATCCAGGCGATGCCGAAGGCCGAGACCAGCAGGCAGTCGCGCGTGAAGACGGTACGCCTTGTCGGCATCACGCGGCGGCTCGGGAACATCATGCGAATCCACCAGACCTCGACCACGTAGTAGAGCCAGGGCGCCCAGCCGCTTCGGTAGACATGCTCGAGTGCACGCCGCCAGCGCGGCAGCGCCTCGAACTCGGCGCGCGTGTGCGGCTGCCAGACGAAGTCGAAGCCCTTGAGGTTGGTGTAGCCGTGGTGAACCACGTTGTGCCCCACTTCCCACAGGCTGTAAGGCGTGAGCGAGGGCAGGAACACCAGCCGGCCAAGCCAGCGGTTGAGCCGCCGGTAGGGCGTGAAGCTCTGGTGGCAGGCGTCGTGGCCGAGGATGAAGAGCCGGCCGATGACAAACCCCGCCAGCACGGCGGCCAATGCCTGGACCAGCGGCGCGCGCGACAGGACCGTCACCGCCATCGTCGCGGTGAACAGCGCGATGTCGAACACGACGAGCGCCAGCGCCCATGGCGTGTTGCGCGTGGCGATGGGTGCCAGCCAGTCGCGCAGCACCTTGCGGTGCGGGAGGGCCGGCAAGGCCGGTTCGGCAGCGGCCACGCGAACGGTGACAGTCGAAGGCAGGGTGGCTGTCGAGGGCAGGCGGGCGGAGGCGGTCGAGGTCATCACGGTGTCTTGTGCACCTCGTTCAGAAACGCCAGCCCACACCCGCGCCGATCAACCACGGGTCGACCTTGAACTCTCCCGCCTTGGTGCCGAACGAACTCACATCGGTGCGGATCTGCACCTTCTTCACGTCGAAGTTGACCACCCAGTTCCTGGCGATCTCGTAGTCGAAGCCGACTTGCAGTGCGAGCCCGACGCTGTTCTTCTTCAGGCTCGGTTGCAGCGCGGTTTCCACCGCCGGCGCGAAATTCACGTTCGAGAAGCGCGTGTAGTTGATGCCGGCACCGAGGTAGGGCTTGAAGGCACCGAGGGCGTTGTAGTGGTACTGCAGCGTCAGCGTGGGCGGCAGGTGCTTGAGCGAACCGATGTCGGCACCTGCGGAACGGATGGTCTGTTTCTGCGGATAGGTCAGCACCAGCTCGGCAGCGATTTCGGGCGTGAAGAAGTACGACACGTCGAACTCGGGAATGACCTTGCTGTTGATCGAAAGGTCCAGCCCCGTCGAGTCCTTGTTGGCGGGATCGAGGTTGACGGCGCGCACACGCACCAGCCAGGGCGCTTCGTCGGCTTGCGCGGCCGAGGGCAGGGCGGTGCCCGCGATGGCGGCCAAGGCAAGTGTGAGCGCCGAAGCTAACGATGGGGTTCTCATGGTCTTCTTCCTGTCTGGTCAGAGGGTGTTTCCTCGACAGGAATTTCACGACGACTGCGCATGGCGGACTTTGCGGAGGATCAAACAAGCGGGTGGCTGTGCAGTCTTGCAACGCATCGGCACGAGGCCCGTTTGCTTCAACGCGATGTCGTGCGGATGTGCAGCAGTTGATAGAGCGGGCAGCGCGCCACCAGGCCCGTCAGGATCGCGACCAGACCGATGTATCCCCAGCTGCCTATCGCGCCGCGCGCGGCCAGCACGATCAGAGTCAGGCCGATCAGGATGCGCAGCACCCGGTCGATGTTTCCGACATTCAATTCACTCATGGCATTAGGCTCCAATTGGCAAGGTGCCTTGACCTTAGCCCTGCGGTGACGCGCTGTATTGACGTAGCGCAAGAACCTGTCGCAAGAACCTGTCGCAGGAGCGTGGCGCGCCTTCAGTGCCGATGCGCGTGATGCGCGTCGGGCACATGCGGGTGCATGTGGCGCAGCGGGTCGTGGCGGTGCACGTGGCTGTGCGAAGCATTCGGCATCGCGGCGTTGCCATGCGCATGCGCGTGATGGCCGTCGTCGTGCGAGTGGGCATGCTCGTGTTCGACCGCATCGTGCGCATGGTCGTGGCCGTGCGATTCGGCCAGGTGCAGCACCACACCGGTCAGCATCGCGAGGCTGCCGACGGCCATGCCCCAACTCGTCGAACGGTCGCCGAGCGCGATGGCCAGCGCCGCGCCGATGAAGGGCGCAAACGCGAAGACCGATCCGGTGCGGGCCGCGCCGAACGCGCGCTGTGCCAGCAGGTAGAAGCGCAGGCTCAGGCCATAGCCGGCCGCGCCGATCGCGAGCAAGGCCGCAGCGGCGCCCCAGCTCGGCAGTGGCTCGCCAGCCGCAATGGCGAGCGCCATGGTCGCGATGGCACCGAGCGTCGATTTGCCCAGCACCACCCGGCCCGGGTCCCGCTCGGCCAGCGCGCGCGAGAGCGTGTTGTCCACGCCCCATGCGGCAGTGGCGGCCAGCACCGCGAACAGGCCCAGGAGTTGCGCACCACCGCTCAGGCCGCGGTCCGCGACGAGGATCAGGCCGCCGATCAGCAGGAGCAGCATCGCGGCCCAGACGCGACTGTCCATCACCTCGCGATACAGCGCACGCGCCAGGATTGCAGTGAACAGCGCTTCGAGCGTGAGCATCAGCGATGCGCTGGTGCCGCTGGTGTGCTGCAGCCCCCAGGCCAGCGCGACCGGCCCGATCACCGCGCCGAACAAGGCCATCCAGGCGAGGCGCGGCAAGTCGGCGCGGCGCAGCGCGGCTTCGCGCTCCACCGGTTCGCGCAGCAACGCGCCCACCATCGCCGCACCGGCATACAAAAGTGCGGCAGTGGTGAAGGCGCCCAAGCCGCTGCCCGCACGCTGGACCAGCGGCGTGCTGATGCCGAAGAGGGCGGCCGCGGCCAGTGCGAAGAGGCCGCCACGCAGGGCAGGAAGCGATGTGCTCATGCGGCGATTTTGCCGCGCCTGCGCGGCCCGACCAGAGCCTATCGCCGCCGCTCAGCCGCCATGGCCGAAATGAAGCGCCTGCGAAGTTGCGCAGAGCAGGCCTTGGCGCGAGTCGCCTGCGCTGCCCGGTTTCACGGGGGCTTCGCTCCGGCGACTCAAACCGGTGGCCGCTTCATCTGGCAAGACGTGGGCTGCGCGCTCACGTACGAATCCCACACCACCTCGGAACGAAAGCCGTAGCCGGTGTTGTCGGCGTCGTACTTCACGCCGGGGCTGCCCTTCTTGGCCCACACGCCAAGGTAGATGGGCGCGAGCATCTGGTGGTCGGTCTTGCGCATTTCCACATCACCCGTCGGGCTCTGGTAGTGCATGCCTTCGAGCGCGTAGGCCACCTTCTTGGTCTCGATCGACTTGGCCTGGCGCATCGCCTGGCGCAGCATGTTCATGGTGTACCAGTGCGAGGCGTAGATGAAGTCTTCGTCCGGGTTCTTCTGCTTGTAGGCTACGGCGATCTTCTCGAGCGCTGGCGTGGGCGCGTTGCTGCCCCAGTTCCACATCACGCTCACCTTGTCTACGCCCCACGGGCCCATTTGCGCCGGCACGCCGGGGTTGTTGGCGTTGAAGGTGTAGAAGTTGATGTTGAGCCCGAAGTCTTTCGCCGCCTTGAAGAGCAGGCTCAGGTCGGTGCCCCAGTTGGAGGTGATGACGGTATCGGCACCCGAGGCTGCGATCTTGGCGATGTAGGGCGCGAAGTCACGCACCGTCGCGATCGGGACGAAGTCTTCGCCGACGATCTGCACATCGGGCCGCTTCTTGGCCAGGTAGGCACGCGACGCCTTGGAGACGGTCTGGCCATGCGTGTAGTTCTGGTTGAAAAGGAAGACCTTCTTCACGTCCGGCTTCTTCTGCAGATAGGTCGTGAGGCCTTCGATCTGCATCTCGCTCGACGGGTAGAAGCGAAAGTGCCAGAAGCTGCATTTGTCGTTGGTCAGGCCCGGGTCCATCGCCGAATAGTTGAGGTAGACCATGGCGTTCTGCGGCTCACGATCGGCCTGCTTCTCCAGCGCATCGACCAGCGCGAAGGCCACGCCCGAGCCACCGCCCTGCGTCACATAGCGAATACCCTGATCGGAGGCCGCGCGCAGCGCCGAGGCGCTTTCCTGCGGCGATCCCTTGCCGTCGAACGGCACGATCTCGAACTTGGGATCGGTGGGCAGGGACGACGCATTGAGCTGCGTGACCACCTCGCGCAACTGCTTGAGCGAGGCCTGGCCGGTGAAGGCGAACGCGCCCGACAGCACCTCGATGAAGGCGATCTTGACAGTCTCTGCCGCGCTGGCCGGAGCCGTCGTCAGGCACAAAGCCGCCAGCGTGGCCACGCACACAGCCGAACGCATGCCGCGCTTCAAGGGGAATCTGTTCATCGTCTTGTCTCCGTTGGATTTATGGGCGAGGCGAACGTTAATTCGGCGCTGCAGGCGGCCGGGTCGCGCATGCGACACATCTTGCGCCCTTGGCATCTCACCGCAAAAGAAAAAGTTTCGGGTGCTTCCTCCGGATGCGCATGCGGAGAAGCGTGTGCGCTTCGGCCAGGTGGCGTCTAGCTCGAAAGCTGATGGCAGGCGAGTTCGCCGAGCCGCGCAACGCCCTTCTCGACACGTTCGCTCCAGGTGCTGCCTGCGCTCAAACGCAGGCAGTTCCGGAACCGCCGGTGTGGCCGCCTACCAGTGGCAGCGCGGTCTGCTGCCGCCGAGCGGCACGAGCTACGTGGCGGCCCAGGGGCGCTGCGTCCGGCGCGACGGGCGCGTCAAGGTGCAGGTCAGCGCGGACGGGCAGGTCCGCATCGGAGGATCGTGCATCACCTGCGTGGAAGGGCGGCTGGATCTGTTCGAGGCTCGTTAAGCTGGTTGTCGAGGGCGGTCAGGTAGAAGCCGAGTTGCCCCCAGCGCTCGGGATCGAAGTTGCCGCCCTTGATCGATCGCCACACAGCAGCGCAGCTTGAGGTGAAAGAAGACTACCAGTCGACCTTCTCGTCGCTTCCGCCAAGACTGGCCGGGAAGCCGGTGAAGTGCGGCAGGTTGTCCTTCACCGGCATCAGCGCATCCTTGCACATGATGTGCAGCTGGGGCTTGAAAACGCCCGGCGGTAGCAGGTAGGCACTGATGCCGTGTACGCCCATGCCGACAGGGTCGCCGAACAGGTAGGTGCCACAGCTCGCACAGCGCGTGCGCTGGTTGTCCTTCAGCGCCCAATTGAACGTCTTGCCTTCCGTCACCTCGACGCCGGCATGCGGGTAGACCGAATAGGGCACGTAGGCGCCACCGGCGATGCGCTGGCAGTCGCCGCAGTGGCAGTACAGGTCGGCCACTGGCTCGCCGGTCAGCTTGATCTTCACCTGGCCGCAATGGCAGGCAATGTCGATGTTTGGCATGGTTGTCTCCTGGCTGAGGATGCTGGCCACTGGCCGTGTGAGGCACGCGCTGGCGCGCTGGCCTTTTGCCATCGTATCGCCGTCCGGCGGGCACGAAATCCGGAGAGACGAGCGGTTCGCCACCCCGTGAGGCCACGAGGGTTTCGCCCGATGGCAGCGCCTGCCACGGCCCTGAGCATCCGGCAGCAATACATCCAGCAAGCAACAAGTCCGGCACCGCGACAACACGAGAGGAGACACCCATGACCCCGACCCGCCGTCCTGCCCTTCGAACCCTCGCCGCCCTGGCCATCGCCGCTGCCGCCTTGACGCCATTCGCTGGCGCGCAGGCACAGACCAAGCTCAAGTGGGCGCATGTGTACGAGACCAGCGAGCCCTTTCACAAGTGGTCGGTGTGGGCGGGCGAAGAGATCAAGAAACGCACCAATGGGCGCTACGAGATCCAGGTCTTCCCGGCCTCCAGCCTGGGCAAGGAAAACGACATCAACCAGGGCCTGCTGCTGGGCACGGTCGACATCATCCTCACGGGCGCGAGCTTCGCCGGGCGCAGCTACCAGCCGCTGGCGGTGTCGTACTTCCCGTTCATCTTCCGCGACGCGGAGCACCAGCTGAAGTACGCCCGCAGCGATGTGTTCCGCGAACTGGCCAAGGGTTACGACGACAAGACGGGCAACCACATCACGGCGCTGAACTACTACGGCGCGCGCCACGTCACCAGCAGCGCTGCACGCCCCATCACCAAGCCGGAAGACATGAAGGGCCTGAAGATCCGTGTGCCGGATGCGCCTGCCTACCTGGCCTTCCCCAAGGCCCTCGGTGCCAACGCCACACCCATTGCCTTCGCCGAGGTCTACCTGGCGCTGCAGAACGGCACGGTCGATGCGCAGGAGAACCCGCTGCCCACCATCGAGGCCAAGAAGTTCTTCGAGGTGCAGAAGAACATCTCGCTCACCGGGCACATCGTCGATTCGCTGCTCACGGTGGTCTCGGGCCAGCTATGGAGCAAGCTGTCTGCCGACGACAAGCGTGTGTTCACCGAGGTGATGGAAGAAGCCGCCGACAAGACCGGTCGCGAGATCATCGCCAGCGAAGCGCGGCTGGTCGACGAGTTCAGGAAGAAGGGCAACAACGTCATCGTGGTTGACAAGGCCGCCTTCCGCGACGCCGTGCTGAAGGCGACCAAACCCACCGACCAGGGCTACCGGCAGCAGGACTACGACCGCATCGTGAACCTCAAGTAGGCGCCCGCCATGACGCCCCATGCGCCGCCGAAGATCATCGACGACGAAGGCAACGTTCACCTCGAGGACGAGGTGGTGGACCTGTCCGACACCATCGCCGAAGGCTGGCTGGCGTTGGCCCTGTTCTGGCTGCTGGGGGCGACGGTGTTCTACCAGTTCGTGACCCGTTACGTGCTCAACGATTCGGCGGCCTGGACCGAGGAGGTGGCGCGCTACATGCTGATCGGCGTGGTCTTCATCGGTGCGGCCATCGGCGTGGCCAAGAACACGCAGATCCAGGTCGACTTCTTCTACCGCCACATGCCGGCAGCGCTGGGCCGCTGGCTCTCGCGCGGGGTCGATGTGCTGAAGGTGGGCTTCTTTGCCGCGGCCGTGGTGATGACGGTGCAGATGATGATGAAGATCGGCAACCAGACGCGCATGACCATTGTCGACGCGCCGATGAACATCGTCTACGCCCTGTGCCTGCTGGGCTTTGCGGCCATGACGTGGCGCTCGCTGCAGGTGGCACGCGTGCACTGGCGGCGTGGCTACAGCGTGCTGGAACGGCCCGAATCCACGCTCGCAGACCATTGATGCCGCCACCATGCTGAAAGTCTTCTTCCTTCTGTTCATGAGCGGCGGTGTGCCGGTGGCCATCGCGATGGCAGGCGCCTCGCTGGCCTACATCGTCTTCGCCGGCGGGCTGCCGCCCTTCGTCGTCATCCACCGCATGGTCAGCGGCATCGACAGCTTCCCGCTGCTCGCCGTGCCGTTTTTCATCCTGGCCGGCAACCTGATGAACAACGCCGGCATCACCACCCGCATCTACAACTTCGCACTCGCGCTCGTCGGCTGGATGAAGGGTGGCCTCGGCCACGTGAACGTGCTGGGCTCGGTGATCTTCGCCGGCATGAGCGGCACGGCCATCGCCGACGCAGCGGGCCTGGGCACCATCGAGATCAAGGCCATGAAGGAGCATGGCTACAGCACCGAATTCGCCGTGGGCGTGACGGCTGCTTCGGCCACGCTGGGGCCCATCATCCCGCCCAGCCTGCCCTTCGTCATCTACGGGATGATGGCCAACGTCTCGGTGGGCGCGCTGTTCCTGGCAGGCATCCTGCCGGGCGCGCTGATGGCCGTGTTGATGATGCTGACGGTGGCTTACTTCGCGCACAGGAACAAGTGGGGCGGGGACATTGCGTTCTCGTCGACGAAGCTCTTCAAGGCGCTGGGCGAACTGGGGGTGGTGATGGCCTGGCCGCTGCTGCTGTGGCTGGCCATCACCAAACTTGGCGCGCCTGCGCAGCTCACCGTGTTCGCCGGGTTTGCGGCGCTGTTCTTGCTGGACCGCATCTTCCGCTTCGAAGCCGTGCTGCCCATCATGACGCCGGTGCTGCTGATCGGCGGCATGACCACCGGCCTCTTCACGCCCACCGAAGGCGCCATCGCTGCCTGCGTGTGGGCCATGGTGCTGGGCTTCGCCTGGTATCGCACGCTCAGTTGGCGCATGTTCGTCAAGGTCTGCCTGGACACGGTGGAGACCACCAGCACCGTGCTGTTCATCGTGGCGGCCGCATCGATCTTCGGCTGGATGCTCACGGCCACCGGCGTCACCGCCGAGATCGCGGCCTGGGTTCTGGCGTTCACCAAGGAGGCCTGGGTCTTCCTGCTGCTCGCCAACCTGCTGATGCTGTTCGTGGGCTGCTTTCTGGAGCCCACGGCGGCCATCACCATCCTCGTGCCCATCCTGCTGCCGATCGCCACACAGCTGGGCATCGACCCGGTGCACTTCGGCCTGGTGATGGTGCTGAACCTGATGATCGGCCTGCTGCACCCGCCCATGGGCATGGTGCTGTTCGTGCTGGCCCGCGTGGCCGGCCTGAGCTTCGAGCGCACGACCATGGCCATCCTGCCGTGGCTGCTGCCGCTGCTGGGCAGCCTGGTCGTCATCACCTACGTGCCCAGCCTGGTGCTGTGGCTGCCGAAGATGTTCTTCTAGAGGATGGAGCCCCCAAGCTCACTCCGTTCGCTACCCCCCGAGGGGGCCGTCCGCCAGCGGCCCGGCGAAGCCGGTTCCGCGGCGGGAAGCTTGGTCAAGCTGGAGAGTTCATATGCATGCTCACATTCGACTCCACCCTGATGACGATGTCATCATCGCGCGCAGCCAGCTGGTGGGCGGTGCGACCGTCGATGACATCACCGTGCGCGGCCTGGTGCCGGCCGGCCACAAGCTCGCGGCGCGCGACATCGCAGCCGGTGCGCCGGTGCGCCGCTACAACCAGATCATCGGCTTCGCCAGCCGGCCCATCGCCCGCGGCGAGCACGTGCACACGCACAACCTCGACATGGGCCCCGACAAGGGCAGCTTTGCGCGCGACCATGCCTTCGGCGCCGACCTGAAGCCGGTAGCGCCACGCCGGCACGCCAGCTTCCAGGGCATCGTGCGGCCAGACGGCCGGGTGGCCACGCGCAACTACATCGGTGTGCTGACCAGCGTGAACTGCTCTGCCACCGCGGCACGGGCGATTGCAGACCACTTCTCGCGCCGCACCAACCCGGCCGCGCTGGCGCACTTCCCCCACGTCGATGGCGTGGTGGCGCTGACCCACGGCACCGGCTGCGGCATGGACGGCAGCGGGCTCGGCATGCAGATCCTCACCCGCACACTCACCGGCTACGCCACGCACGCCAACTTCGCCGGCGTGCTGGTGGTGGGCCTGGGTTGCGAGGCCAACCAGATCAACGCCTGGCTGGCCACCGGCCACCTGGCCGAGGGCGAAACACTGCGCGTCTTCAACATCCAGGACACCGGCGGCACGCGCAAGACGGTCGACAAGGGCATCGCCCTGGTGAACGCCATGCTGCCGCAGGCCAACGCCGCGCAGCGCACTGCCTGCAGCGCCGAACACATCACCATCGGACTGCAGTGCGGCGGCAGCGACGGCTATTCCGGCATCAGTGCCAACCCGGCGCTCGGCGCGGCGGTGGACCTGCTGGTGGCGCACGGCGGTACGGCCATCCTGTCGGAAACACCCGAGATCTACGGCGCCGAACACCTGCTGACCCGCCGCGCGGCCAGCCCGGCGGTGGGCCAGAAGCTGCTCGAACGCATCCGCTGGTGGGAGCACTACACGGCCGTCAACGAAGGCGAGATGAACAACAACCCGTCGCCCGGCAACAAGGCCGGCGGGCTGACGACCATCCTGGAGAAATCGCTGGGCGCCGTGGCCAAGGGCGGCACCAGCACGCTGCAGGCGGTGTACGAATACGCAGAGCCGGTCACCGCCCACGGCTTCGTCTACATGGACACCCCTGGCTACGATCCGGTCAGCGCCACCGGGCAAGTGGCAGGCGGCGCCAACCTCATCTGCTTCACCACCGGCCGAGGCTCCGCCTATGGCTGCGCGCCGTCACCCTCGCTCAAGATCGCCACCAACAGCGCGCTGTGGCAGCGGCAGGAAGACGACATGGACATCAACTGCGGCAGCATCATCGACGGCACCGCCAGCGTGCAGCAGATGGGCCAGCACATCTTCGACGCCGTGCTCGCCTGCGCCTCGGGCACGCCGTCGAAAAGCGAGCAGCATGGGTACGGGCAAAGCGAGTTCGTCCCTTGGCAGGTGGGGGCGGTGATGTGCGGGGTGGGGCGGGGTGCATGACAAAGGGGAGCGCGTAGCGCTTGGGCTGGCTGGCGGCTCAATGAACCCGCAGCACTTCGAACTGCTGTCGGATCGGAGCGACCTGTATCGACACCTCATCACCCTCGCATTTGCCCAGCATGGCCCTGCCCAGCGGGGCATCGCAGCTGATGACCTGAACGAGTTGGGCGCCGCTGACCAACTTCATGCTGCCCCCATCCGGGCCGAGAAAGAGCTGTTGCTGCCTGTCGTCGGAATCGACCAGGCAGACCAGCGCGCCGAGCTGTATACCTTTGCTGGCGTCGTAGGGGCGTGGGCGGAATTGGCGCCAATTGGCCATCGCCTGGCGGATGGCTTCGGCGCGACGAGCTTGGCCGGTGGCCAGGTAGGCGGCTTCGAGTCCCAATGTGTCGTATTTGTTTTCTGCGATGTTTTCTTCGTGAGTCGCCGTTTCATGGGCCGCCCGCACTGCCTGTTCGGCTTGCAGCAGGTCTTCGGCGAG
>JAMFRW010000299.1 GCA_026224975.1 Rhodoferax sp.
GGCAGCAACGTGGCAGTGGCAAACAGGAACACCAGGGTGAGCGCCACCAAGAGGATGGTCAGCGCGATCTCATTCGGTGTCTTCTGGCGCTTGGCGCTCTCGACCATTGCAATCATGCGATCGATGAAGGTCTCGCCGGGATTGACGGTGACCTTGACGATGATCCAGTCGGAGAGCACCCGCGTGCCGCCGGTGACGGCCGAGAAGTCGCCACCCGATTCGCGGATCACCGGCGCCGACTCGCCGGTGATGGCGCTCTCGTCGACCGAGGCCACGCCTTCGATCACCTCGCCGTCGAGCGGGATTACGTCGCCAGTCTCGACCAGCACGACGGTGCCCTTGCGCAGTTCGTCGGTCGCCAGCGGGATCCACGCCGAGCCGTGCTTGGGCTCGAGCAGCTTCTTGCCGATGGTCTTGCGCTTCATGCCGCGCAGCGACGCGGCCTGCGCCTTGCTACGGCCCTCGGCGAGCGCCTCGGCGAAGTTCGCGAACAGCACGGTGAACCAGAGCCACAGTGCGATCGCGAGGATGAAGGCGGCGGGCGCTTCGCCCTGGCCGCCGAACGCCTGGAGCCATAGGATGGTGGTGATGATGCTGCCGACGTAGACGACGAACATCACCGGGTTGCGCCACTGCACGCGTGGCCTCAGCTTCTTGAAGGCCGAGACGATCGCCGGCGTCACGAGTGCCGAGTCGAGCAGGGAGAACGACTTGGTGGTGGTCATGACTGGTTACTCGAATGAGTGGGTGGCGCGGGTCACTTGCCCGACCACAGCATGAAGTGCTCGACCACCGGCCCCAGCGCGAGCGCAGGCACGTAGTTCAGCAGGCCCACGAGCAGCACAGAACCGATGAGCAACACGACGAACAGCGGGCCGTGTGTCGGCAGCGTGCCGACGGTCACCGGCAGGCGCTTCTTGGCGGCGAGGCTGCCGGCGATCGCCAGCACCGGCACGATCACCGCGAAGCGCCCGAACCACATCGCCACCGCGAGCAGCGCGTTGTAGAACGGCGTGTTCGCCGACAGGCCCGCGAAGGCGCTGCCATTGTTGTTGGCGGCGGAACTGAGCGCGTACAGGATCTCCGAGAAGCCGTGCGCGCCCGGGTTGGCGATGCTGGACCGGCCAGCCTCGGCGACGACCGCGATCGCGGTGCCGGCGAGCACCAGGATCGGCGTCACGAGGATCGCGATCGACGTCATCTTCATGTCGAACGATTCGATCTTCTTGCCCAGGTACTCCGGCGTGCGCCCGATCATCAGCCCGGCGACGAACACCGCGAGGATCGCGAAGATCAGCATCCCGTAGAGCCCCGAACCGACACCGCCGAACACGACCTCGCCGAGTTGCATCAGCACCATCGGCACCGCGCCGCCGAGCGGCATGAACGAGTCGTGCATGCCGTTGACCGCGCCGCACGAGGCGGCCGTCGTGATCGCGGCGAACAGGGTGGTCGCGGAGATGCCGAAGCGCGCTTCCTTGCCTTCCATGTTGCCGCCGGGCTGCAGGGCCGACTGCGCCTGGTCGACGCCCAGCGCGGTGAACTGAGGGTTGCCGCTCTGCTCCGGCGGCGTCACGATCAGCACCGAGACGACGAACAGCAGCGTCATCGCCGCCAGCACGGCCCAGCCCTGCCGCATGTCGCCGACAAGGCGGCCGAACGCGAACACGAGACCGGCCGGGATCAGTAAGATCGACAGCATCTGCAGGAAGTTCGCGACCGGCGTCGGGTTCTCGAACGGGTGCGCCGAGTTGGCGTTGAAGAAGCCGCCGCCGTTGGTGCCGATCATCTTGATCGCCTCCTGCGACGCGACCGGGCCCATCGCGATCGCTTGCGTCGTGGCCTTCTGGTCCTCCATCACCGGATTGCCCTTGTCGTCTTTCAGGGGCTGGCCGTCGGGGCCGTTCTTCGGGGTCTGGTAGGCGTTGACTTCGAGCGTCGTCACGTCCTTGTAGGCGTCGAAGTTCTGGATCACGCCCTGCCCAACCAGCGCCACCGCGAACACCAGCGACAGCGGCAGCAGCACGTACAGCGTGATGCGCGTCAGGTCGGCCCAGACATTGCCGATCACGCCCGACGAGCGCGCCGCGAAGCCACGGATCAGTGCGTAGACGACCGCGATGCCGCTGGCGGCCGAGAAGAAGTTCTGCACCGTCAGTGCGAGCATCTGCGTGAGGTAGCTCATCGTCGCTTCACCGCCGTAGCCTTGCCAGTCGGTGTTCGTGACGAAACTGATCGCGGTGTTGAACGACGAATCGGGGCTGACGCCGGCCATCGCCTGCGGGTTCAGCGGCAGCACGCCTTGCAAGCGTTGCAGCGCGTGCGCCGCGATCACGCCGAGCACATTGAAGGCGAGCAGGCCGAGTGCGTAGGGCTTCCAGCCCATGCTGGCGCCGGCATCCACACCGGCCAGCTTGTACAGGCCGTTCTCGATGCTGCGGATCGGCGCGAGCCAGCGTGGCAGCCGGCCATCGGCCACCGCCGCGAGCCACTGCCCCATCGGCCACGCGATCACCGCGAGCACGAGCAGGAAGACGACGAGTTGAATCCAGGCTTGGGAACTCATGTCAGAACTCCTCGGCGTTGAACAACGCGTAGAACAGGTAGACGAGCAGGCCGGCCGAAGCCAAGCTGCCGAGCCAGTAGAGCCAGGTCATTTGCGCGCTCCCAGCTTGTCGCAGGCAGCGACGAGGCCATAGACGGCCGCGACCATCAGCGCTGTGGCACCCAAGTACAAGAAGTCCATACGGTCCTCGCAAAACGTTTCGTCAACCATGGGAAGTTGCGGACCGGTGCATCAAATCGGCGTATATCCTTCTCTTTCGATGCCCGGCGCACCGAAGGCGCAAAGACGCACCTCGCTCCAAGTCGACTCGTCCCAGTTGGTCGGGGTACGAAGCGATCGATGGGAACCAAACTGAACGCAGTCTCATCATCCAGGCCTGCGCGGGGCATCCCCCGATTGGGTTATTCGCCCGCGGCCGGGTCGCGGATCAAACGCGCCCTTGTGGTCGATGGCGTCATCGAGACGCGTGATCTGCCGCTCACTGCTTCGGGCAGCCATCGGTGCCGTCGCGAGTCTTGCTGAAGGACGGCTGTCCGGTCCGAAGCTTTATCAGTCGGCGGCCTTCCGATGGGCCATCGGCGACGCTACCGCAAACGAAATAGCGCCTGCTGTTCCCGAGGAACACGGCAGACGCGTCTCGTTCGACCGTTGGCCCGGGCTCGTTGTCAGGACATGATCGCTGGATGCATGTTCACGCAAGATCTCGACCGCGCATCAACTCGCCACGCCTCGAGGCGCGCGCGAAGCTGGCCGTCGTGCTGCTGGCTGGGCTGTCGTCCAGCTGTGCCGGGGCACCGTCCATGACGGTGGCCGGCGCCTTCTTTCCCGCGTGGCTGGTTTGCGCGCTCATCGGTGCACTGGCCGCGGTGTTCAC
>JAMFRW010000300.1 GCA_026224975.1 Rhodoferax sp.
AAGCCGGCCGCATCATCGTCGCGGCGGTGCCTCTGGCGCGATCGGCACTCATGGTGGGCCGTGGCGAGGCCGACATGGGATTTCCGGCGCTGCGGATCGGCGCTGCCGCCGACGCCCAACTCCCCTATCGTTTGAGCACTGCGTCGACCGGCCAGGTGAGCTTCGTGGTCTACAGCCACGTGCGCAAACCCATCACGCGCGACATGATCTTCCAGGCGGCAAAGGGCGAAGCGTTTCCCTACGCCATCGAAGCGCCGGCCAAGGCCTGGGGGTTTCCGACGAAGCGCTTCACCACCTTCGAGAGTGCGCTGCACAAGGTCTCGGCCGGCCGCATCGATGCCTTGTTGTGGGCGCAGGAAGATGCCGATCTCCCCTTGCGCCAGCTCCGCCTGCGCGACATCCACCGCGAGCACTTCGGCGATTTCGACACGGTCTTCTTCCTGCCGCGCACACCGCGCGGAGACTTCGTCGACGCCATACTCACGGCCGCCATCGAAAAGCTCCGCCACACCGGGCGCCTGCATGAGATTTCGTCGAAGATCTACAAGGCATACGACGACTGGCAGCCGACGACGAACACCGGTGAGCCGCCGAACCCGTGATCGGACGGTGAGCACACCGCTCCTGCCGGGCGCCACCAGCACCGAGGCATGGTGGTGGATCAGTTCGGCGAGCGCGAGCGGCCACGATCCAGCCGATGTGCAGGCCCGAAGGACCGTAGGCCTTGGACATGCTGTTGGCGCAGATCAGCTTGTCGTGGCCATAGCCCCGGAAGATCTCTGCCGGCCGGCCGATCGAGTTCGTCGAGGTCGGCTTCACCACATCGGAGGGCTCGGGACGCTGGCTGTTGGTGGCGAGCCCCAAGGTTGCCGAGCGCGTCGCCGGGGAAACCGCGATTGATCTGCGCGCGGATTCTCCCCAATATCCGAGAGCTGCAGCCATGCAAGCGCAACTCGGAGATAACGAATGACGAAGCACCTCAGGACACTTGTCGTCGGCGCGGTCTTTCTGACGGCGGCTGGCATCATCATCGCGCAGACGCCAGCGATCACCCGAACCATGGTCACCAAGGCCGACGTCTCGGTGCCAGGCCGCGAAGCCGTGGTCGCACGCGTGGAGATCGCGCCCGGCGGCGTGGCAGGCTGGCACACGCATCCCGGCGACGAGATCAGCTACGTCATGGATGGCGCAGCCACCTTGATGGTCGCCGGCCAGCCACCACGCCAGATCTCGGCTGGTGAAGGCTTCGTGATCCCGGCGGGCGTCGTGCACAACGCCAAGAACGATGGCGCGTCGGCAATCAAGCTCGTCGGTGTTTATGTCGTCGAGAAGGGGCAGCCTCTGGCGTCGCCGGCTTCGGCGCCTACGCCGTAGCACGCGACCACTCAGCGGCGATCCACGGAGCAGGCCTGCAGCGACACCTAAACAGAAGCGGACGTTCCAGAGCGCGCCCGGCCACACCTGGCAGTGCCGGCATCGCGGACAGCGCAGCGTCTGCGGCATCTTCGCCCGCACCCGCCGCGCCGAATGCACCGCGAGCCCAGTAGTCCGCGCATCGCGGGCGAGGTCGCGGCCCACGCATCGGTCGGTCACCGAGAAATACTGGGTGCGGGTTGCCATGCGGCCGAATGACCCCGATGCAGCGCCAAACTTTTTCGTCGGGGATTGTCGAAAACCGACGGCATCGTTCGTCGACGACATGTGGGCACATCGCCCCACCCCATTCGGCAACAGGAGCACCACATGTCCATCACCGTCACCCCTTACCTCAGCTTCGGCGGCAACACCCGCGAGGCTTTCGCGTTCTACGAAAAGGCGCTGGGCGCGAAGATCGAAGCCATGATGAGTTATGCCGACATGCCGGCACCGCCTGCCGCCGAGGCGCCGACGGAAGGCTGCGCCAGCAACGGCGCACCCATGGGCGACGGCATCATGCACGCTCGCCTGGCATTGCCGGGCGGCGCGATGATTTTTGCCGGTGACGTGCCGCCCGGTATGCCGTTCGATGGCATCAAGGGCGTGATGCTCGCGCTGCAGTACGACACCATAACCCAGGCGCATGGCGTCTTCGCGGCCCTGTCGCAAGGCGGTCAGGTGACGATGCCGATGGCGCCCGCGTTCTGGGCCAAGACTTTTGGCATGCTCACCGACCGCTTCGGCGTGAGCTGGGCCGTCAACGGCGAGCCCATCCCTTTCTCCTGATCGATCGGTGGCTCAACCGGCAGCGATCAACCGGCACGGACGTAGCGCGCCGACGGCAGAAAAAGGTGAGCTTGAGGCATTGCCGTGAAAGCCTTGTGACGTCAAAGGCAGAGGGCCGAAGTCGTCTGGCGCAGCGTAGGCGTCGGCTTGCAAATGGCTGCGGAACTTTCTGGCTTCGGGCGTGGCGCCGCGCTGAGCGTCAGCAGCTGACTGCTGCTCACCAAGTCGTCCCTCGCGTACCCACTCCTCACAAGGCCCTCGCAGACGAGGCACGGCGCATCTGCCTGTGCCGACGCGACGCGCGGCCTGTCACCCAGAGCGATGCCAGACCCAGGCTCAGCAATGCGGCCGGGCCGGGTTCGGGCACGGCCGTGATGCTGACGCTCACGGTGCCGTAAGCCGAACGCACGCCGTCGTAGGCTTGGGCCTCGTTGGTGAGAAAAATGGGCAGCAGCGTGCCCGGCACGGGGTTATCCCAGCCGTATGACCCGAGCGAGAGGCTGGGCGCCAGGATCACTTCGATGTAGGGCGTGGAGCCGGGCGTGATGTCGCTGAGGAACATCGGCGCGGCCACGACCGAGTTCTGCGCAAGTGCGAATGCCAGGTTGTGCATGCTGAGCCCGGTGAAGGCTTGGCTCCCGAATTGGAAGTTGGTCTTGCCGAGGATGGCCGGGTAGCCGATGGCATACACATCGTCGGCCATCACGAATTGACCGGGCACGAACTCGAAGCCGGTCGCGTAATGGACGGCAGCGGTTTCGTCGACGCGAAAGGTCACGTCGAAGACCTCGGGGCCGCTGACCCCATAGACCGGGCCATCCGCGAAGCCGCTCGTCGGGAAGGTGGCGTGCACATGCACGTCGATCAGCGCATGTGCATTCGAACCCAACAGCATCAGCATGACTGCCACCACGGCAGTCGCGCACCGCGTTGTGCGGTCGACTTGCGATGTCATCCAGCGGCGAATGGCATGGGTGATTTTGCGATACGAACAGAACATGGTGATCTCCTCGACGGACGGTGTTGGGGCACGCAGTAATCCTCGCACCGTTCGTTTCGCAGGGGAATCCGGTCGCCGACCGTCCGTGTCCCGCCTTCACGTGACATGGCCGAGATTCGTCCCCAACCTTGTGGACGCGTCATCCCTCTTGGCGCAGACCGTGATGGCCGCGGCATCTTCCCGGCTCGACATTTGCTTGTGTAATTTTTACAAAAGCAGTATGTTTCACAACAGTGCAGCAAGAATTCAAGTGATTCGAGCGTGAAAGCCAAGCCCCAAGCCAAGCGAAAGACCGAGGAAGCGCCCGCGCTGCCCAACGTGGAAGTGACGGCGTCCGCAAAGCGGATCCACTCGGTCATCGATCTCTGGATCGGCGAACAATTGCGGCACCGTCGCAAGTCGCTCGGCCTGCCGCTGCAAGAGGTCGCCGCGGCTTGCGATATCTCGGTGAGCTTGCTGAGCCAGATCGAACGGGGACTGCGTTCCATCTCGATGCGGACGCTCTCTGCCCTCGCACAAGAGCTGAGCATGCCGCTCGAAACACTGGTGAAGAACACCCGACAGACGATCGCCGGCGAGGGCCTGGACCGGGTGGTGGTGCGGGCCGGCAAGCACCAGCAGATCAACCTCGGCAACAAGGGAATCCTCAAGGAGAACCTGACGCCACCGGCCGTGCCAGCCAACGTTGCGATCTACCGGGCCGTCATCGACGAAGGCGGCTCGACGGGCGACGCGCTCTTCTTCACGGCCAAGGGCTCGCAGGTCGGCTATGTGATCGAAGGCCAGCTCGAACTCTTCATGCACGAGCAACTGGTTCGCCTGGAAAAGGGCGACAGCTTCTTCTACGACGGCATGACGCCACGCCGATGGCGCAACCCGGGCCCGGGTTCGACGACCGTGCTCTGGGCCATGGTTTTCACCGGGACTTGACTGCTCCCTCCCACTCCCCCGCTCTTCAACGCCAAAGGAAACTCACCATGAAATTCACCGCGCTCGCAGCCTCCGTGCTGGCCTCCCTCGCCCTTTCGGTGACATCGCTGGCTTCGGCCCAGACGACGGTGAAGGTCGCCTCCACGCCGACCGGCAGCCCCTTCACCTTCCTCGAGACCAAGACCAACACGATCGAAGGCGTGATGGTCGACATCGTCAACGCCGTCGGCAAGGAGGCCGGCTTCGGCGTGCAGATCGAGCCGATGCAGTTCTCGGCGCTGATCGCCTCGCTCACCTCCAAGCGCATCGACCTCATCTCGGCCGCCATGTTCATCACGCCGGCGCGCCAGGAGATCGTCGACTTCTCGCAGCCGATCTACAGCTACGGTGAAGGCGTGGTCGTGCCCACCGCGGACAAGACGGCGTACGTGAGCTTTGCCGACATGAAGGGCAAGCGCGTGGGCGTGCAAGTGGGCACGGCCTTCGTCGAGCCGCTGCAAAAGAGCGGCGTGTTCTCGGAAGTGAAGCTCTACGACACCACGCCCGATCTGATGCGTGACGCGAACGCCGGCCGCATCGACATCGGCGTGCTCGACTCGCCCATCGCCGCCTTCGCGATCTCGCGTGGCTCCTTCCCCAACCTGCGCATGGTCACCACCTTCAAGCCGACCATGGTCAACAACATCGGCATCGCCACACGCAAGGGCGACACCGAACTGATGGCCAAGGTGAACGCGGCGCTGACCAAGCTCAAGGCCAACGGCACCATCGACACCATCCTGAAGAAGTGGGGCTTGCTGGCCTGACCGCCCTCGCCTTCCACCGATAGCCACCCACTCGCATGCTGCAATTCCTGCACAACGCACGGGAGTTCATGCCCATCCTGCTGCAGGGGGCCTGGCTCACGCTTCAGGTCACCCTGGGATCGCTGGTGCTCTCGACCTTGCTGGGCCTGGTGTGGGCCGGCATGCGGGTCTCGGGCATTCCGTTGCTGGCCAACACCGCGGCCACGGTGATCAACCTGCTGCGCGGCATCCCGATCATCGTGATCCTGTTCTTCCTGTACTTCGTGATGCCCGATGTGGGCATTTCGCTGAGCGCGGTGCAGGCCGGCATTCTGGGGCTGGGCATTGCCTACTCTGCCTACCAGGCCGAGAACTTCCGCGCCGGCATCGAGGCGGTGGACCACGGCCAGACCGAAGCGGCCAGCGCCATGGGCATGGGCTGGTGGCTGACCATGCGGCGCGTGGTGTTGCCGCAGGCCGTGAGGATCGTGCTGCCGCCCTACGGCAACATCATGATCATGATGCTCAAGGACTCGTCGCAGGCCTCGACCATCACCGTGGCCGAACTCGCCTTGCAAGGCAAGCTGATCGCGACTTCGACCTTCCAGAACGCCACGGTCTTCACGCTGGTCGCGCTCATCTACCTGGTGATGTGCGTGCCGCTGATCCTGCTGGTTCGCCACTTCGAGAAGCGAGGCCGCAAATGATCGAGATCCGTGGACTGGAGAAGTTCTACGGCACGCACCACGTGCTCAAGGGCATAGACGCGAGCGTGGCCAAGGGTGAGGTGGTCTGCATCATCGGGCCTTCGGGCTCGGGCAAATCGACCATCCTGCGCTGCATCAACGGGCTGGAAAGTTACAGCGGCGGCAGCGTGGAGATCCACGGCCAGCGCGTCGACAACAAGTCGCCCACCATCAAGGCGATTCGCACCGAAGTGTCTATGGTGTTCCAGCGCTTCAACCTCTTCCCACACCGCACCGTGATGGAGAACGTGATCGAAGGGCCGGTGTATGTGAAGGGCGAAGACCGTGCGAAGGCCACCGCGCGCGGCCGCGAATTGCTGGCCAGCGTGGGGCTCGCGGACAAGGAAAACGCCAAACCGCCGCAGCTCTCCGGCGGGCAACAACAGCGCGTGGCGATCGCGCGCGCGTTGGCAATGCAGCCCGAAGCGATCCTCTTCGATGAGCCCACCTCGGCCCTCGACCCGGAGCTGGTGGGCGATGTGCTGGGCGCCATGCGCAAGCTCGCCGAGGCGGGCATGACCATGGTCGTCGTCACGCATGAGATGCAATTCGCGCGCGAAGTCGCCGACCGCGTGCTCTTCATCGATGGCGGCGTGATCGTCGAGCAGGGGCCGCCGAAGGAGCTGCTCAACAACCCCCAAAACCCGCGCACGCAGGACTTTCTGCGGCGTGTGCTTCACCCGATGTAGCCGAAAAAACATGACGCAGGACTTCTTTCCATTGAGCCCCTCGCTCTGGGCCGCCACCGCCGTACCGGCGCCCGAAACGCACCCGTTGCAGGGCGATGCCAAAGCCGATGTGGTCATCGTCGGCGCTGGCTTTTGCGGGCTCAGCACCGCCCTGCACCTGGCCGAACGCGGCGTGCGTGTGACCGTGCTCGAAGCCCGCGAGATCGGCTTCGGCGGGTCGGGCCGAAACGGCGGCCAGGTCATCCCCGGCCTCAAGTTCGACCCGAGCGAGCTGAGAGCCTTGCTCGGCGAAGAGAAGGGCCAAGCACTCGTCGACTTCGCTGGCGGCACGGCCGATGCCGTCTTCGACCTGATCGATAAACATCAGATGGATGTACCCCGAGTGCGCCGCGGCTGGATCCAGGGTTCGCACACGCCCGAGGCGCTGAAGATGGCCGAGCGGCGCGTTCGCGACTGGGGCCGAGAAGGCGTCGCGACCCAACTGCTGGACCGCAGCGAAGCAGCCAGGCTGCTCGGCACCGAGAAATATCTGGGCGGCTGGGTCGACCCGCGCGGTGGCGGCGTGCAGCCGCTGAGCTATGTGCGCGGCATCGCCAAGGCTGCGCTGAAGGCGGGTGTGACGATCCACACCGACAGCCCCGTCAGGGCGATGTCGCCCATCACTGGCGGATGGAAGGTCGAGACGGCAAGCGGTGCCACCGTGAGCGCCGAACGCGTGGTCCTCTGCACCAACGGCTACACAGATGGCCTGTGGCCGCAGTTGAGCAAATCCATCATCAACGCCAACTCCTTCCAGGTGGCGACAGGGCCCTTGCCCGAGACCATCCGCAAGAGCATCCTCCCCGAAGGCCATGTGTCGTCGGACGCGCGCAACCTGCTGCTCTACTACCGCATCGACCACGAAGGCCGGCTCATCATGGGCGGCCGCGGCACCTTTCGCGAACCCAGCGTCGACGAGCCCGGCAACTGGTCGCACCTCGAACATGCCGTCGTCAAGCTGTTCCCTGCCCTGGCTGGAACGCCCTTCGCCTACCGCTGGTGCGGCCACGTCGCCATCACCCGCGACTACCTGCCCCACCTCCACGAACCCGCTCCGGGCCTGCTGATCGACATCGGCTGCCAGGGCCGAGGCGTCGGCCTGCAAACCCGCATGGGGCAGGCAATTGCCCAGTACATCGTCGGCGGGGATGCTCGCGCGTTGCCGGTGGCGCTGTCGAAAATCAAGCCGTTTCCGCTGTATGGGCTGCGCCGGCTCTATATCTCGGCGGTGATCGGTTGGTATCGGATGACGGATGGCGGGGTGTGACCGTTCGAAACGAGAAGCGGCCACGCTAGAATCCGGTGCCTTCGCGGGTGTAGTTCAATGGTAGAACGGCAGCTTCCCAAGCTTCATACAGGGGTTCGATTCCCCTCACCCGCTCCATCTCCTTCCCGTCGCCTGCCCAGCACGGCGGGTCTCCCCCGATGACAGACCTCCCCCAAACCCCGGCGGCCGCCGTTCCCGCGGACGCGCCGCGCCGCAGCATCCGCAGCTTTGTCGTGCGCGCTGGGCGCATGGGGCCGGGGCAGGTTCGGGCGCTGGCCGATCTGGGGCCGCGGTTCTTGTTGCCTTACGCGGGCGCGCCGGCTGATTTCGACGCGATCTTCGGCCGCAGCGCGCCCCGGGTGCTCGAGATCGGCTTCGGCATGGGGGACGCCACGGCGAGCATTGCGCAGGCGTTGCCGGGCACGGATTTCATCGGCGTCGAGGTGCACACGCCGGGCGTGGGCGCGCTGCTCAAGCGCATCGGCGAGCTCGATTTGAGCAACCTGCGGCTGATCCAGCACGATGCGGTCGATGTGCTGGAGCGGATGGTGGCGGCCGATTCACTGGCCGGCGTGCACGTGTTCTTTCCGGACCCGTGGCACAAGCTCAAGCACAACAAGCGCCGGCTGATCCAGCCGGAGTTCGTACGCCTGCTGGTGAGCCGGCTAGCGCCCGGCGGCTACCTGCACTGCGCGACCGATTGGGAGCCGTATGCGCAGCAGATGCTGGAGGTGCTTTCGGCCGAGCCCGGGCTGCGCAACACGGCCGAGGGCTACGCGCCGAAGCCCGATTACCGGCCGCTCACGAAGTTCGAGAACCGAGGACTGAAGCTGGGCCACGGCGTGTGGGACTTGGTGTTCACGAAGAACTGATCTCGCGAAGGGACGCCGCGTCGGCGCCCCATCAGCCTTCTGGGCTCAATCCGCCCAGGTCACCAACCCGCTCCAAGCCGTCACCAGCACGACGATGCCGAAGGCGATGCGGTACCACGCAAACGGCACGAAGTCGTGCGAGGCGATGTAGCGCAGCAGCCAGCGCACGACCACCCAGGCCACCACGAAGGACACGAAGGTGCCGACGAGCATGAGCGGTGCATCGGCCATGGAAATGTTGGCGCGCTCCTTGTAGAGGCTGTAGATGCTCGCGCCGATCAGCGTAGGGATGCCGACGAAAAAGCTGAAATCGGTCGCGGCCTTGCGGCTCAGGCCGAACAGCATGCCGCCGATGATGGTGGCGCCCGAGCGGCTGGTGCCGGGCACGAGCGCGAAGCATTGGGCGATGCCGACCTTGAGCGCGTCGAGCGGGGTCATGTCGTCCACGCTTTCGATGCGCACCGTGCTCTTGGGCCGCCGCTCGGCCCAGAGGATGATGATGCCGCCGATGATGAAGGTCGAGGCCACGACCGCCGGGGTGAACAGGTGGGCCTTGATCGCCTTGCTGAACAGCGCGCCGAGGATGGCCGCCGGCAGGAAGCCGATCAGGACGTTCATCGCAAAGCGTTGCGCCTTGGGGTCGCTGCCCAGGCCCTTGACGGTGGAGATGACGCGCTGCCAGTAGACCAGCACCACGGCGAAGATGGCGCCGGCCTGGATCACGATGTCGAACAGCTTGGCGGACTTGACGGTCTCTTCGGTGAAGCCGATGAGCGAGCCGGTGAGGATCAAGTGGCCGGTGCTCGAGATCGGCAGGAATTCGGTCACGCCTTCCACGATGCCCATGATCACGGCTTTGGCGAAGAGGATGAGGTCCAAATAAATCTCCGGTCAGACTGAAAAAAGACCCGGCATCTTAACGACGCCGCTGGGGCAAACCCTCGCCCGAGTGCGGGGCGCGCACCGGCTTTACATCGGCTCCAGCGTGATCGCCAACCCTTCCGGCGTGACACGCAAGGTGCCGGGCCGATAGCCGCGGCCCTGCACCGCTTCGATGTCTTTCGGGCGCAGGGTGTGGATCACGCGGCCATTCAGCGCCTGCTCGGCCAGCAGGCCGCCGAGCCGATCGATCTGGCGCTGCCATTGCGGCGGCGCGGCGTCGATCTGGAAGCGCTCCACATGCACATCGGCCAGACGGATGGTGTTGTCGGCCGGCTCGAAGCGCACGCCGTAAGTCAGCGCCAGCGAGCCGTGGTAGGGCTGGCGCAGGATGCGGTCGCTGGTCGCGATCTCGAAGTCGGTCTGGATGCGGTTGGCCTGCGGCAGCAGCGTGACACGCGGTGTGCTCACCGTCACATCCAGCAGTTCGAGAAAGCGGTTCTTGAACGGGAACTGCCTGGAAAGCAGCGTCTGCAACTGCGCCTCCGACACATAGACCGTGCGTGGGCCGACGATGGTCGCGCAAGCGCTCAACATCGCGATGCACAGCGCGGTGATCAGCAGGCGAAAACGCGTGGTGAACATATCGAACGACATGGCGAAACCTCAGGTCAGGATCTGTCCCAGGAACCCGCGGATGCGCTCGCTGGTCTGGGCGCCGAAGAATTCGTCCGACGGCGCATCGGCGACAACCGTTCCGTGGTCGAGGAACAGCACGCGGTCGCTCACCTCGCGCGCAAAGCCGATCTCGTGCGTCACCACGACCATGGTCATGCCCGAGGTGGCGAGCTGCTTCATCACATCGAGCACCTCCTTGACCATCTCGGGATCGAGCGCCGAGGTGGGCTCGTCGAACAGCATCACGCGCGGCTCCATGGCGAGCGAGCGCGCGATGGCCACGCGCTGCTGCTGCCCAC
This sequence comes from Rhodoferax sp., assembly GCA_026224975.1. Classification (GTDB taxonomy): domain Bacteria; phylum Pseudomonadota; class Gammaproteobacteria; order Burkholderiales; family Burkholderiaceae_C; genus LMDS01. The sequence continues at coordinate 10,387 of JAMFRW010000300.1, forward strand.
CCGAGAGCGCAAACGGATGCTTGTGCGCATGCGCCGCCAGGCCCACGCGCGCCAGCAGTTCGAGCGCCTGCGCCTCGGCCTGCTGGCGCGGCGTCTTGCGCACGCGGCGCGGCGCGAGCGCCACGTTCTCGAGCACCGTCAGGTGCGGGAACAGGTTGAACTGCTGGAACACCATGCCGACCTCGGCGCGCAGCGCATCGAGCCGCTTGGTGTCGTCGCACACCTCGATGCCGTCGACGATGATGGTGCCGCTGTCGTGCTTTTCCAGCCGGTTGAGCGTGCGCAGCAGCGTGCTCTTGCCCGAGCCGGAAGCGCCGAGGATCACGGTCACTTCGCCACCCATGAAATGCGTGGTCACGTCGCGCAGCACGTGGGCCGGGCCGAAGTGCTTGTTGACCTTGTCGATGGTGATGAGCGGGGCGACCTCGGTTGCCATGCTGCTGTCGATGATTGCGCTCATCGGTGTCGCCCTTCGATGTCGAAACGGCGCTCGACCGCGCTCGAGATTTGCGTCGTCACCGTCGTGAGCACCAAGTAGAGCGCCGCCGAGGTCAGCAGCACCGGCACCGGCTGGAAGGTGGCCGCCTGGATGCGGTTGCCCACGTTCGTCAGCTCGACCACGCCGATCGCATAGGCGAGCGACGAATCCTTGAGCAGCGCGACGAGGTTGTTGACCAGCGGCGGCAGCGAGATCTTGAAGGCTTGCGGAAAGATCACGTCGATGAAGGTGAACCAGGGCGACAGGCCGAGCGAGCGCGCGGCTTCGAGCTGCCCATTGGGCACGGCCTGCAAGCCGGCGCGGATGGCCTCGGCGTTGTAGGCGCCCACGTTGAGGCTGAGCGCCACGCAGGCCGATTCGAAATCACCGAGCTGCCAGGCCGGGATCAGCACCGGCACTGCGAAGTAGACGAAGAGCACCTGCACCAGCAGCGGCGTGCCGCGAATCACCCAGATGTAGCTGGTGGCGACCCAGCGCAGCACAGCCCAGCCGGAGCGTTTGGCCAGGGCCGCGAGCACGCCGATCAGCACGCCGAGCACGCCCGCGACCGCCGTGAGTTCGACGGTGACGCGCGTGCCTTCGGCAAACACCTGCGCGTTGCTGCCGATCGGTTCGGGCAGCCAGCTCATCGGCGTGGCCATCAGCCAGAGGATCAGCAACAGCGAGAGCGATGCCGCGAGGATGGTCGCCGAGCTGCGCCGCTGGCGTGACCAGGCGACGGGCCAGATTCTCAAGCCGCCCGCCATGTCGCCATCATCTCGACTTGCAACGCACGTCTTCCTTGAACCACTTGTCGGAGATCTTCGCGTAGCTGCCGTCGGCCATGATGGCCGCCAGCGATTTGTTGAATTCGCCCGAGAGCGAGGTGTTGCCCTTGCTTACCGCGGCGGCGATGCGCTCGATGAACAGGAAGTCGCCTTGCTTCAGCCCCGCGGCAGGCGCCGAATCGAGCGCGGCCTTGGCCACGAAACGATCGGTCACCCACGCATCGACGCGGCCGGTGGTGAGCGCGGCGCGGGCATCGGTGTCCTGTGGAAAGTTCTTCACTTCCTTGACGCCGGCGACCTTCTTCACGTTCTCCAGGTACGTGGTGCCGGTCTGCACCGAGACCACCTTGCCGCTGAGATCAGCCGCGGTCTTGATGGCGTCGCTCTTCGAGACGATCACACCGCCCGAGCAGTAGTGCGGGTTGGTGAAGGTCACGGCCTTGGAGCGCTCTTCGGTGATGCCATGCGAGGCGATCACCATGTCCCACCGGTCTTGCTTCAAGCCGGCCAGCAGCGCATCGAAGCCGATGGCTTTCCATTCGATCTTCAGGCCCATCTTGGCGACGACCGCTTCGGCAACGTCGATCTCGAAACCGCTCAACTTGGAGCCCTGGAAGAAGTTGAACGGCGCGAACTGGCCTTCGCTGGCGACGATGAGGGTGCCGCTCTTCTTGATCTCGTCGTAGGGGCGGGCCTCGGCCGTGGCGGCGCCGGCCACGGCGGCGAGCGCCAGGACGTTGGCGAAGAATCGGGCAAGCAGGTTGCGCGGAAGTCTCATGGCGGTCTCTCGGTTTTATGTTCGACGTAAATTGCTGCAGCGTGCTCAGCGGTAGCTCACACCCGGCAGCACGCACAGCATCTCGAAGAGCAAGTTCGCGGCCAGCAGCGAGGTGTTGCCCGACACATCGTAAGGCGGCGCCACTTCCACCAGATCACCGCCGATCACATCGAGCCCGCGGCAGCCGCGGATGATCTCCAGCCCCTGGATGGTCGTGAGCCCGCCGATCTCGGGCGTGCCGGTGCCGGGCGCGCAAGAAGGGTCGAGGCCATCGATGTCGAACGAGATGTATACCGGCCCTGCTCCGAAGCTCGCGCGGACCTCGCTCATCAGCGGCGCCAGCGACTTGTACCAGCACTCTTCCACCGGTACCACACGCGCGCCCTGGCTGCGCGTCCAGTCGAACTCCTCGGCGATGTAGCCGGTGCCGCGCAGCCCTATCTGCGTCATGCGCTTCGGGTTGATCAGGCCTTCTTCGATGGCGCGTCTGAACGGTGTGCCGTGCGCGATCTTCTCGCCGAACATGGTGTCGTTGATGTCGGCATGCGCATCCACATGCACGATACCGATAGGGCCATGTTGCTTGGCGAGCGCACGCAGGATGGGCAGCACGATGGTGTGGTCGCCGCCCATCGTCAACGGCTTGCAGCGGGTGGCGGCGATGGCGTCGTAGAAGGCTTCGATGCGCCGCACGCTGTCGGCCAGGTTGAACGTGTTGATGGGCACATCGCCGATGTCGGCCACCTGCAGAGAATCGAAGGGCGCGGCGCGCGTGGCCATGTTGTACGGCCGCAGCAGGCTGGATTCGGCGCGGATCTGGCGCGGGCCGAAGCGCGCACCGGACCGGTTGGAGGCGCCGATGTCGAGCGGCACGCCGACGAAACAGGCATCGAGCCCCTCGGCCTTGGCGGCGGTGGGCAGCCGCATCATGGTGGCGAAGCCGCCGAAGCGGGGCATCACGTTGCCGCCGAGCGGCTGGTTGAGTTCTCGCGTCATGGAGTCATTGTGCCCACGATAATCTTCACCCTGTCATCAGCCCTGGCCACAACTCTCCAAGACCTGCCATGAACAGCCTTTCGGACTTGCCCCTCGCTACCGCGCCGCCCCCGGACCACCTCGCGGCAATCGCCAGCCGGGCCGAACTCAAGCGGCAGATCGCCGACGAACTGCGTGCCCGCGACGCGGTGCTGATCGCGCACTACTACGTCGATGGCGACCTGCAAGACCTGGCGCTGGAAACCGGCGGATGCGTGGCCGATTCGCTGGAGATGGCGCGCTTCGGCCGTGACCACGCGGCGCGCACGCTGGTCGTCGCGGGCGTGCGCTTCATGGGCGAAACGGCCAAGATCCTGTCGCCCGACAAACGCGTGCTGATGCCCGAGCTCGAAGCCACCTGCTCGCTTGATCTGGGCTGCCCGCCCGATGCCTTTGGCGCCTTCTGCGATGCCCACCCCGACCGCACGGTCGTTGTCTATGCCAACACCAGCGCCGCGGTGAAAGCGCGGGCCGACTGGATGGTGACGAGCGCCTGCGCCGTGGCGATCGTCGAACACCTGCACGCCCTCGGCCAGAAGATCCTGTGGGCGCCCGACCGCCACCTGGGCCGCTACATCCAGGAGAAAACCGGCGCCGACATGCTGCTCTGGGACGGCGCCTGCATCGTGCACGACGAGTTCAAGGGCCTGGAACTGGAACTGCTTCGGAAGGAACACCCCGAGGCACGCGTGCTGGTGCATCCCGAATCGCCGGCGAGCGTGGTGGCGCAGGCCGATGTGGTCGGCTCGACCACGCAGTTGCTCAAGGCGGTGGTGGACGGCACAGCGCCGATGTACATCGTGGCGACAGACAACGGCATCCTCCACCGAATGCGCCAGCTCGCACCGAACAAGACGGTGATCGAGGCGCCGACCGCCGGCAACAGCGCCACCTGCAAGAGCTGCGCGCACTG
>JAMFRW010000301.1 GCA_026224975.1 Rhodoferax sp.
AGCTGCCGATGTTGTGGACGATGGGCTTCATGATCACCTTCGTGATCGGTGGGATGACCGGGGTGCTGCTGGCCGTGCCGCCGGCCGACTTCGTGCTCCATAACAGCCTGTTCCTGGTCGCGCACTTTCACAACGTGATCATCGGCGGCGTGCTGTTCGGGCTCATGGCCGGCATCACCTACTGGTTTCCGAAGGCCTTCGGCTACAAGCTCGATCCGTTCTGGGGCAAGTGCTCGTTCTGGTTCTGGTGCATCGGCTTCTACTTCGCCTTCATGCCGCTGTATGTGCTCGGCTTGATGGGCGTGACGCGGCGCCTGAGCCACTTCGAAGACCCGTCGCTTCAGATCTGGTTCCAGATCGCGGCCTTCGGCGCCTTCCTCATCGCGCTCGGCATCGCCTCCTTCCTGATCCAGCTGGTGGTGAGCTTCCGCCGCCGCGTGGAATTGCGTGACACGACCGGCGACCCGTGGGATGGCCGCACGCTGGAATGGTCTACGTCTTCGCCGCCGCCCGCCTACAACTTCGCCTTCACGCCGGTGATCCACGACAGCGATGCCTGGTACGACATGAAGAACCAGAAGTACGCGCGGCCCGATGCCGGCTTCATCTCGATCCACATGCCCAAGAACACAGCGGCTGGTTTCATCATCGCGGCGCTCGCCTCGGTCGCTGCCTTCGCGCTGATCTGGCACATGTGGCTGGTGGCGGGCCTCGGCTTTGCCGCGATGCTGGTCGCGATCATCGTCCACACCTTCAACTACAAGCGCGACTTCTACATCCCGGCGGACGAAGTTGTCCGCACAGAAGCCACGCGCACGCGTCTTTTGCTCGCCAGCCATGTCTGACACCCTTGTGACCTCCGCTCCGCGCGCCCGCGACAGCGCGCCCGTGCCGCGCTACTACATGACCGAAGCGGTCCACACCGAGAACGGCACGCTGCTCGGGTTCTGGCTCTACCTGATGAGCGACTGCCTCGTCTTTGCGTGCCTGTTCGCCTGCTACGGCGTGCTCGGCCGCAACTACGCGGCGGGGCCATCGGGTGCCGATCTCTTCGACCTGCCGCTGGTCGCGGTCAACACATCACTGCTGCTGCTGTCGTCCATCACCTACGGCTTTGCGATGCTCGAGATGCAGCGCAAGCGCATGGCGCCGGTGCTGCTGTGGCTGGCCATCACCGGCCTGCTGGGCGCCGGCTTCCTCGGCCTGGAACTCTTCGAATTCGCACACCTGATCCACGAAGGCGCCGGCCCGCAACGCAGCGCGTTCCTGTCGTCGTTCTTCACGCTCGTCGGCACCCACGGGCTGCACGTGACCTTCGGCATCATCTGGCTGGTCACGCTGATGGTGCAGGTGGGGCAGCACGGCCTCACCGTGGAAAACAAGCGCCGGCTGATGTGCCTCTCCATGTTCTGGCACTTTCTGGATGTGGTCTGGATCGGCGTCTTCACCTTCGTTTATTTGATGGGAGTGCTGCCATGAGCGTTAGTCACGACGCGCACCACGATGCGCACGGCCACGACCATCATGATGAAGATGGCGGCGCCGCGCACAGCACCTTCAAGGGCTACATGACCGGCTTCGTGCTGGCGGTGATCCTGACCGCCATTCCGTTCTGGCTGGTCATGGGCAAGGTGTTCGACAAGTCCAGCACCACGGCCATCGTGATCCTGGCCTTCGCGGCAGTGCAGATCGTCGTGCACATGATCTACTTCCTGCACATGAACAGCAAGTCCGAAGGCGGCTGGACCATGCTCGCGCTCATCTTCACGCTGGTGCTGGTGGTGATCACGCTGAGCGGCTCGCTGTGGGTGATGTACCACCTCAACCACAACATGATGCCCACCTCCACGCACGACATGCGCAACATGCCTTGAGGGGCGATGGCGCCCCGGCGCGGCGTGCGGCGCGCGTTGCCATTGTTCTGGGCGCGCTGCTTGCGTTCGTCGGATTCATCGCGCTCGGCACATGGCAGGTGGAGCGGCGGGCGTGGAAGCTGGATTTGATCGAGCGCGTCGAGAAGCGCGTGCATGCACCGGCCGTTGCAGCGCCCGGCCCGGATCGATGGGCACAGGTGACGGCGGCGAGTGACGAGTACCGGCATGTGCAGGTCGCTGGCGTGTTCGCCACCGACGCGCCGGCCTTCGTGCAGGCGGTGACGGATCTCGGGCCGGGGTTTTGGGTTCTGTCGCCGTTAAGGCTGGGCGATGGCAGCGTGGTGATGATCAACCGTGGGTTCGTGAACGAGGCGCAGCGCAAGAGCATCGCGGCTATTGGCGCAACCTCTTCGACGCCGCCCGTGACAGTCACCGGCCTGCTCCGCATCAGCGAACCCGGTGGCGGGTTTCTGCGTCACAACGACGCGGCCGCGGATCGGTGGTTCTCACGTGATGTGGCAGCGATTGCATCGGCGCGCAGGCTGCGCAACGTGGCGCCCTACTTCATCGATGCAGAGGCCAGTCGCACTTCGATCGAAGCCGCGGTGAGCGCGCCCATCGGCGGCCTGACCGTCATCACCTTCCACAACAACCACCTGGTCTACGCGATCACCTGGTATACGCTCGCAGCGATGGTCGCGGCCGCCTTCATCCATGCCCGGCGGCGCCCCATTCCTTGAACCAACCACCCGTGCAAGACCCCGTTACCCGCTCCGACGCCACCGGCCTCGAGAACATGCAGCAGCTCATCCAGCTGCGGTGGATCGCTGTCATCGGGCAGATCGCGACGATCGCGGTCGTGCATTTCGGCTTTGGCATCCGCCTGCCGCTCGACAGCATGCTCGCGATGCTGGCCTGCCTCACGGCGTTCAACGTGGTCAGCCTGCTGCACTGGCGCACGCGCCGCGATGTGAGCAATGGCGAGCTGTTCGTGGCCTTGCTGGTCGATGTGGGCATGCTCACGGCGCAGCTCTACCTGAGCGGCGGCGCGACCAACCCGTTCGTGTTCCTCTACCTGCTGCAGGTGATCCTGGGCGCAGTGCTGCTGGAGCCTTGGTCCACCTGGACCATGGTCGGCGTCACCAGCGTGTGCTTCGCCGCGCTCGCCATGCTCTCGCGCCCGCTCGCACTCCCACTGGACCACGACCGTGGTCTCGCCAGCCCTTACATCCAGGGCATGCTGATCTGCTTTGCGCTGAACGCTGCCCTGCTCGCGGTCTTCATCAAGCGCATCAGCCGCAACCTGCGCGCGCGTGATGCGCGCCTGGCCGACCTGCGCCAGCGCGCCGCCGAAGAGGACCACATCGTGCGCATGGGCCTTCTCGCCTCCGGCGCGGCGCACGAACTCGGCACACCGCTGGCCACGCTCTCGGTGATCGTGGGCGATTGGCGCCACATGCCGGAGTTCAGCGCCAACCCGGAGCTGCTGCAGGAGATCGGCGAGATGCAGGTGCAGCTCGCGCGCTGCAAGAACATCGTCAGCGGCATCCTGCTTTCGGCCGGCGAGGCGCGCGGTGAGTCCTCGGTCAAGACGACCATCACCACCTTTCTCGACGAACTTGCCGCCGAGTGGCGCAGCACGCGGCCGGTCGGCGATTTTCTCTACGAGAACCGCTTCGGGCACGACCTGCCGATGGTGTCCGACTCGGCCTTGAAGCAGATGATCTGCAACGTGCTCGACAACGCGCTCGAAGCCTCGCCGCGCTGGCTGAGCCTGGAAGCTGCGCGCCACGCAGACCATCTCACGCTCACAGTGCAAGACGCCGGCCCCGGTTTCGCGCCGGGCATGCTCGCGCACTTCGGCAAGCCCTATCGCTCGACCAAGGGCCGGCCGGGCGGCGGGCTGGGGCTTTTCCTCGTGGTGACCGTGGCGCGCACGCTCGGCGGCACGGTCGCGGCGCACAACCTGCCGCAAGGCGGCGCGGTGGTCGAGATCACCCTGCCGCTGGCATCCGTCACGCTCGAAGAGAATGTGCCGCATGGACACGGAAACTGACCGCCTGCTGCTGATCGTCGAGGACGACGCGGCCTTTGCGCGCACCCTCGCCCGCTCGTTCGAACGGCGCGGCTACGAGGTGCTGGTGTGTGCCAGCCTGATCGAGATGACAGCGATGCTCGAAACCCAATCACCCGACTACGCCGTGGTCGATCTCAAGCTCAACGGCGATGCCTCGGGCCTGGCCTGCGTGCAGGCGCTGCATGCGCATGACGACGCGATGCTCATCGTCGTGCTGACGGGTTTCGCAAGCATCGCGACCGCCGTCGAAGCCATCAAGCTCGGCGCCTGCCACTACCTCGCCAAGCCCTCCAACACCGACGACATCGAAGCCGCGTTCGGCCGCGCCGAAGGCAATGCCGAGGTGAGCCTCACCAACCGCTCCACCTCGATCAAGACGCTGGAGTGGGAGCGCATCCACGAAACGCTCGCCGACACCGGATTCAACATCTCCGAAACCGCCCGCCGGCTCGGCATGCACCGCCGCACGCTGGCGCGCAAGCTGGTCAAGCAGCGGGTGAAGTGAAGAGGAAACACCATGAGCAAACATTGCACCCACACCGCCGGCATCGCCCGGGTGGTGCCCGGCCGCCTCGGCTGCGAAGAGTGCCTGAAGACCGGCGACGAGTGGGTTCACCTGCGCCTGTGCCGCACCTGCGGCCATGTCGGCTGCTGCGATGATTCGCCCAACCGCCATGCCACCAAGCACTTCCACGCGACCAGTCATCCCATCATCGAAGGCTACGACCCGCCGGAAGGATGGGGTTGGTGCTTCGTCGACAAGGTGATGCTCGATCTAGGAAGCGATACCACGCCGCAGAACGGGCCGATCCCGCGGTATTACTAGCTCGGACCTACGGAGTTCGGGTCGACTGCACCGCCGCCAGATGCGGCCGTTGCGGTATCACCGGCGCCTCATCCCTGGCGCGGCCGCTCATCGACCCATGGTCACTTGCATACACCCAGGTGAACTCGGCACCGAGCAGGAACACCTGCGCCGCGTAGTAGACCCAGATCAGCAGCACCACGATCGACCCGGCCGCGGCAAACGACGAGGTCACGCTGCTCTTGCCCACATACAGGCTGATCAAAAACTTGCCGACTTCGAAGAGGATGGAGGTCACGAAGGCGCCGACCCACACATCGCGCCAGGCCACCTTGGCGCGCGGCATGAACTTGTAGATCATCGCGAACAGCAGTGTGGTGATGGCGACCGAGATCACCGTGTTGATCAGCAGCAGCAACACCTCCCAGGCCGGAAAGAAGCCGCTGCCCCAGCGCCCCAACGCGGCCACCGCCGCGCTGATGACCAGCGATGCGCTCAGCAGGAAGGCCAGCCCCAGCACCAGCCCGAACGACAGCATGCGCGAGCGCAGCGTGTTCCAGATGCCCGAGCGTTCCGCCGGCACCGGCGTGCGCCAGATGCGGTCGAGCGCACTTTGCAATTCGGCGAACACCGTCGTCGCGCCGATCACGAGAATGACGACGCTGATGGCGCTGGCGATCAAGCCTTCAGCCGGCCGATTGGCACTCTCGACGATGGCCTGTACGCCAACCGCGCCGTCGTGCCCGATCAGGCCCGAGAGCTGCGCCACGATCTCGCCCTGCACCGCGTCGCGACCCCACACCAGGCCAGCGACCGAGATGACGATGATCAGCAGCGGCGCGATCGAGAAAACGGTGTAGTACGCAATGGCCGCGCCCATGCTGGAGGCGTAGTCGTCGCTCCAGGCGGCAACCGATTTCTTGGCGAGTTCGAAGAAGTGCTGGGGTGTCACGGCGGGCCTCGCAGGGTTCGGATCATGAGTGTCGCCACGGCATGCTGGCATATCCGCAAGCAGCGGCCGAATATTCTGTAGGACAGCGCCGCAGTGGCCGCCGTGGTGTAGGACGAACGCTCGACATCGCGCCACGGACGCGCTCGACGGTTGCCAGCGCTGCCGGCACCACGCATGCTTGTGTTTTCAACCTCATGGGCTGGCTCACATGGCGAAACAAGGCCACTTCCGCAACGCGACCGGCCACTCGGAATTTCGCGTGTTCGCGCCGGAGAAATCGACTGTCTCGGTCGTGCTGCTCGCCGATGACATGAGCAGCGCGCGAGAGTCGATCGCCCTCACGCTCGATGCTCTCGGCTACTGGGCCGCGCAAGTCCCGCCGCTGCCCGATGGCACGCGCTACCTCATCGAGATCGACGGCCAGCGCTTCCCCGACATCGCCTCGCGCAGCCAACCCGATGGAGTGCATGCGGCCTCTGCGGTGGCCGAGCCAAAGCGCGTCACCAGCCTGGGCTGGCATGGCGTTCGCATGGAAGACGCAGTGATCTACGAGCTGCACCTGGGCACCTTCACCGCCGAAGGCACGCTGGCATCGGCGCAAGGCAAGCTGGGTTATCTGGCCGAGCTGGGCATCACCGTCATCGAGCTCCTGCCGATCGCGGCCTTCCCGGGCCAACGCAACTGGGGCTACGACGGCACTTACCCCTTCGCGCTGCAGAAGGACTATGGCGACTACGCCGACCTCAAGAACTTCATCGAAGCCGCACATACGCTCGGCATCGCGGTGCTGCTGGATGTGGTCTACAACCACTTCGGCCCCGAAGGCAACTACACCGCTGCCTACGGCCCCTACACCCGCAGCGCGGCCACGCCCTGGGGCGCGGCGGTCAACCTCGACCGCGAATACAACCACGGCGTGCGCGAGTTCTTTCTGGAGAGCGCGCGCTACTGGATCCAGGATGCCGGCTTCGACGGCCTGCGCATGGACGCAGTCTCGATGATCTTCGACCAGATGCCGGTGCACCTGCTGCGCCAGTTCACCGACCTGGCCCGCGCCATCGGCGCAGCAGAGGGCCGCGAGGTGCTGATGATCGCCGAGCACCTGCGCAACAACAAGCACGTGACCTCGGCCAGCGGTTTCCACTTCCACTCGCAGTGGAACGACGATGTGAACCACGCGCTCTATGCGCAATTGAGCGGCGAAACCTGGCGCCACTACGAGAACTTCGGCAGCTTCGCCGACGTGGTCAAGGCGCTCGACAAGGGCTTCGTGCTCGACGGCACCCGCTTCGACAAGCACCACCGTTACCTGCTGGGCACCGATGGCGCCGACACGAAAGCCATCGAGCACGTCGTGCACATCCAGAACCACGACCAGGTCGGCAACCGGCCTTTCGGCGACCGCATGATCACCGCCTACGGCCGCGACAAATCGCTGCTGGCCATCACCGCGGTCTTCGCCAGCAGCTTCGTGCCCATGATCTTCATGGGCGAGGAATACGGCGAGACGGCGCCGTTCCTGTTCTTCGAGGACTTCGGCGATGCAGCGCTCATCGAAGGCGTTCGCCAAGGGCGCAAGAGCGACTACGACTTCGGTGACAGGGAGGCACCCGACCCGCATGCCATCTCGACCTTCGAAGCATCGAAGCTCCAATGGGACCACATGCAGTCACCCGCCGGGCAAGCCGTGCTCGATTACTACAAGGGCCTGATCGCGCTCAAGCGCGGCGGCGAGCTCGGGCCGCGAGACCGCACGGCCGTCGTCATCACCGGCAACGAACAAACGCGCGTGATCCGCATCGAAACGACGAAAACGCTCACGGTGCTCAACTTCTCCGATGCGCCGCAGGCCGTGCAGCCGGCGCCGGCGTGGCTGCTCTACATGGCATCGGGAACCATCGATGCCGAAGGCCGGTTGAGCGCCTTCGGCGCGGCGATCTATCGGGCTTGATGCGTTGACGGCGGGCTACAAGGCCCGATCTGCCACCTGCCGCGGCACCGTCACGCGGAACATCGTGTGCGTGCCGTCCACCGAATGCACCTCGACGCTGCCGCGGTGGGCCTGCACGATCTGCTGGACGATGTAGAGGCCGAGGCCTAGCCCCTCGGTGCGGCCGGCATCGCGCGCGCCACCGCGAAACGGGTCGAAGATGTTCGGCAAGACATGCGGCGGAATCGTCCCGCTGTTGATCACACTGAGCGTCACGGCATCCGGCCGATGCCCATCGAGCCGCACCTGGATGGGTTCGTCAGTAGCGCCGTGCTGCAGCGCATTGCCGATCAGGTTCGACGCCACCTGCCCCAGCCGGCCGACATCCCACGCGCCTTGCAGATCGCCCTCTTGAGCCAGCTCCATGCCACGGGTCGGGAACGCGGCGCGGTGTTCCTGCAACACGCCTTCGAGCACCACGCCGAGATCAGCCGGTTCGCGCTTGACGGCGATGCCGCCCGCCAGCCGCGCGCGCGCCAGGTCCAGCGTGTCTTCGATCATGCGGCTCATGCGCTTGCCGGAGGCGCGCATGCGGGCCGCGACTTGGCGCACGGTCTCGTCATCGGAACGGCGCTCCAAGGCTTGCGCGGAAGCCACCAGTGCCGTCAGCGGATTGCGCAAGTCGTGCCCCAGCACCGCCATGAACATCTCGTGCAGCCGCAGCGTCTCGGTGCGCTCGCGCAGCTCGGCGGCGAGTTGCTGCTTCTGGCGGTGGAGCTGGAAGAAGATGTCGGCCTTGTTGCGCAGGATGTGCGGGTCGATGGGCTTGTAGAGAAAGTCGACCGCGCCGGTCTCGTAACCCTTGAAGAGCCGGTGCTGGTCGCGCGAGCCGGCAGTCACGAAGATCAGCGGCACATGCCGCGTGCGCTCGCTGCCGCGGATGAGTTCGGCCAGCTCGAAGCCATCCATCTCCGGCATCTGCACATCGACCAGCGCCAGCGCCACGTCGTGGAGCAGCAGCAACTCCAGCGCCTCCGAGCCGGAACGCGCGGTGAGGATCTGCACGCCGTCGCGGCGCAGCAGGGCCGAGAGCGCCAGCAGGTTCTCTTCCAGGTCGTCGACCAGCAGGCATTTGACCGGCGGCAGCGGGATGGGGTTGTTGAGCAGGCTTTCGCTTCCCAGGGTTTGGCTCGGGTTCGAAGACGCTTTACCGAACATCGTGCGTCTCCAGCGCGCGCAGCCAGGCGGCAATGTCGTCCAGCGTGCCGGTGAAATCGGCCCGCGTCTTGCGCAGCGCCGATTCGGGCATCAGCGGCGCCTGCGCGCTGGCAGGGTCTTGCACCACAGCGGTTCCGCCAGCGCGGTGAACGGCGTTCAAGCCCGCCGCGCCATCCTGGTTGGCGCCGGTCAGCACGATGCCCAGCAAACCCGCGCCATACACATCGGCTGCCGACTCGAACAACACATCGATCGACGGCCGCGAGTAATGCACCGGCTCGTCGGCCGAGAGCGCAAGGCGCGGGCTTTTATCGAACGCGCCCTTGTCGACCAGCAAGTGATAGTCGGGCGGCGCGAAGTAGACCGTGCCGGGCTGCACCGGCTCCTTGTCTTCCACCTCTTGAACGCGCAAGGCGCACTTCGGGCGGAAGATTTCGACCAGCAGGCTGGGTTTGTCGCGCGGCAGGTGCAGCACGATGAAGACTGCCGAACGCAGACCGGCAGGCAGGGCCGGCAGCAACACCGAGAGCGCTTCCACGCCGCCGGCCGAAGCACCGATCACGATGGCATCGAATGAACCGGTCTTGGGCTTGGCGAACGCCGTCATGCCTCACCTCGCTTCTGGTAGATGCGATCGGCGCGCTCGAATTCATCGAAGCCCGGCGCGTGCACCGAGAAGCGCATCGACTCCTTCGAGCCTATGCCCAGAAAGCCCTTGCGGCACAAGGATTCGCGAAAGAGCCCCATCGCCCGGTCCTGCAATTGGCGGTCGAAATAAATCAGCACATTGCGGCAAGAGATCAATTGAACTTCGGCAAAAACGCTGTCGGTGGCCAAACTGTGGTCCGAGAAGACGATGTGTTGGCGCAGCGACTTGTCGAACACCGCGCGGCCGTAGGCGGCTGTGTAGTAATCGGAGAGTGAAGTCGCCGCACCCGATTGGCGGTGGTTCTCGGTGAAGCCTGCGATGCGCTCCACATCGTAGACCCCGGCTTCGGCCATGGCGAGGGCCTGGGTGTTGATGTCGGTTGCGTAGATGAGCGTGCGCGCCAGCAAGCCTTCTTCGCGCAGCAGGATGGCGAGCGAATACACCTCCTCCCCGGTGCTGCAGCCTGCGACCCAGACCTTGAGCGATGGGTAGGTGCGCAAGAGCGGCACGACCGAACGGCGCAGCGCGGCAAAGTAGGAAGGGTCGCGAAACATCTCGCTCACCTGCACCGTCAGGTAATCGAGCATCTGCGGAAAGATCGACGGGTCGTGCAGGATCTTGTCCTGCAATTGCGAGAGCGTTCGGCAATGGAAACGCACCATGGCCGTCGTCAAACGCCGCTTGAGAGAGGCGGCCGCGTAGCCGCGAAAGTCGTAGTGGTACTTGAGGTAGATCGCATCGACGAGCAATTGCATCTCGATCGCGAAATCGCTCGCGTTCGAATCGACCGGCGTCTCCGAGACTGCAATGGCTCTGGGGAGTGAAGTGGCCACGATGGTTTTCCTCGTGGCCTACTTCGGCATCCACACGCGGATCAGCGAGAGCAGCTTTTCCACGTCCAGCGGTTTGGCGATGTAGTCGTTGGCGCCGGCTTGCAGGCACTTCTCCTGGTCGTCCTTCATCGCCTTGGCAGTGAGCGCGATGATGGGCAGCTTCTTCCACTCCGTGCGCTTGCGAATCTCGCGCATCGCGGTGATGCCGTCCATCTCCGGCATCATGATGTCCATCAGCACGAGGTCGATGGTGTTGGCGCCGGCCTCCAGGCTGCGCGCCAGCGCATCGATGGCCTCGCGGCCATTGCGCGCAATATCGACCTTGGCGCCCTTGGGTTCGAGCACGCTGGAGAGCGCGAAGATGTTGCGCACATCGTCTTCGACGACCAGGATGCGCCGGCCTTCGAGCGAGGCATCGCGGTCGCGCGCGGCCTTGAGCATGCGCTGGCTTTCGGCGGGCAGCTTGGCTTCCACCTGGTGCAGGAAGAGCGTGACTTCATCGAGCAGCCGTTCGGGCGAGCGTGCATCCTTGATGATGATGGACTTCGAATAGCGCCGCAGCCGCGTCTCTTCGTCGCGCGTGAGCGAGCGGCCGGTGTAGACGATGACGGGCGGGAAGGACACCTCGTCCTGCTCGGCCATCTTCTCGAGCAGTTCGTAGCCGCTCAGGTCGGGCAGGTTCAGGTCCATCACCATGCAGTCGAAGGTATTGGTCTGCAACTGCGCCAGCGCCTCGCCGGCACTGTCGACATCGGTGATCTGCACCTCGCTGTTGGCGAGCAATTGCCGCATGCTTTCGCGTTGCCGCGGGTCGTCTTCGACCACCAGCACGCGGTGCATGCCTTGCGAGAACTTGGCCTCCAGCCGGTGCAGGGCAGTGACCAGTTCTTCGCGCTTGACCGGCTTCAAGGCATAACCGATGGCACCGAGTTCGCGCGCTTCGTGCGAGTAGTCGGCGACCGAGACCACATGCACCGGGATGTGCCGCGTGTCGGGGTTGCGCTTGAGCTGGTCGAGCACGCCCAGGCCGGAGAGATCGGGCAGATTCATGTCGAGCAGGATCGCGCTCGGGCGGTAGGCGAACGCGGCCGAGAGTCCATCGGTGGCCGTGTTCGTGACGATGCACTGGAACTCCATCTCGTGCGCCACATCGCGCAGGATGGCGGCAAAGCGGATGTCGTCTTCGATGACGAGGATGAGCCGTGCGCCAGGGCGCAGCGTGTCGCGGTCGTCGTCCATCGCGGCGGCCATGGGCAGCGGCATGGCCATCGGCGCGAGTCGCTGGCCGATGCGGCGCGGTGCGGGTGCCGGGTGCATGCGCCCAGGGGCGGCGCGCAAATCAGCCGATGGTCCGGTGCCGTTCTCGCTCGCGCGATGGGGCACAGGTGGGCGCGCCGCCGCATCGCCCGCCAGCTGCACCAGCGGCAAGCTCAGCGTGAACACACTGCCCTGCCCCGGCGCGCTTTGCACCGCGATGTCGCCGCCCAGCAATCGCGCCAGATCGCGTGAGATCGAAAGGCCGAGCCCGGTGCCGCCGAACCTGCGGTGCGTGCTGCCGTCGGCCTGGCGGAACGCTTCGAAGATCAGCTCCTGCTGGTGGGCAGGAATACCGATGCCGCTGTCGCTCACCGCAAAGGTCACCGTGCCGTCGGCCCCGGGCGCGACCTGCAGCGAAACCTCGCCGCGCGGCGTGAACTTGAGCGCGTTGGAGATCAGGTTCTTCAGGATCTGGCCCAGGCGTTGCGCATCGGTCTCGATCATCTCCGGCGTGGCTTCCTCCACCGTCGAGGCGAACGCCAGGCCCTTGTCTTGCGCCAGTGGTTGCAGCGTGCGCACCAGCGATTCGACGGTTCGGCGAATGCCCACCGGCTCGATGCTCAACTCGACCTTGCCGGATTCGATCTTGGAGAGGTCGAGGATGTCGTTGATCAGCGCCAGCAAGTCGTTGCCCGCCGATGAAATGGTTTGCGCGAACTTGATCTGCTCGCCGGTGAGGTTGCCGTCCCGGTTGTCGGCCAGCAGCTTGGCGAGGATCAGCGACGAATTGAGTGGCGTGCGCAATTCATGGCTCATGTTGGCCAGGAATTCGCTCTTGTACTGGTTGGAGCGCTCGAGATCGGCCGCGCGCGCGCTCAGGTCTTCCTGCGCTTTGGAGAGGTCTTCTTTCTGGTTCTCCAGCAATTGGGTCTGCTCTTCCAATTGCGAGTTGATCTGCTCCAGCTCGGTCTGCTGGTTCTCCAATTGGGCCTGCGACTCTTTCAGCGCGCGGGCCTGTTCTTCCAGCTCTTCGTTGCTGACGCGCAGCTCTTCCTGCTGGGCTTGCAGCTCTTCGCCCTGGCGCTGGGTTTCTTCCAGCAATTCTTCGAGCCGCGTGCGGTCCTTGGACGACCGCACCGCCACGCCCAGCGATTCGGATGCCCGGCTCAGCAGTTCCTGATCGGCCGGCTCCACCGCGCGGAAGAAGCCCAGCTCGACAACAGCCTGCACCTTGCCGTCGACGCTTGCCGGCGCCAGCAGCAGCTCGCGCGGCTCACCCTGGCCCGTGGCCGAGACCACCTTCGAATAACCGGCCGGCACGTTCTTGACGTGCATCGCGCGCTTGTCCTTCATGGCCTGGCCGAGCAGGCCGTCGCCGGGGTGAATGCGCAGTGCATCGGCACCCGCCTCAGCCATCGGCGGCATCGCATAACCGGCGATGCGGCGGAGTTGCCCGCCGTGCTCGGCCACGTAGAGCGCCGCCACCTGCGCGCCCAGGTAATCGGCCAAAAAGGCGACGGCGTTGTCGCCCATCACATCGAGCCGCTGATCGCCCTGCACACTGGCGCTCAAGCCCATTTGACCGGCGCGCACCCAGGCTTGCGATTCGCGCTCACGGTAGTCACGCGCCGTCATCCAGCCGGCGGCGCTGATCAGCACCAGCAGCAGCGCCGAGCCCACGCCGGTGACGGTGTAGAACAGCACGGCGGCCTGCTGCGCCTCGGCCTGCCGCTGAGCGAGCAGGCCGCGTTCTTCGGTGCGCATCTCGTCGACCAATGCGCGCGCGCGGACCATCACCATGCGCCCGCGGTCGCTGCGCACCACCTCCATCGCGCCCTCGGCATTGCCACTGCGGCGCATCGCGATGGTCTGCGCCAGCTCTTCCATCTTTTGCGCGGTGGTCTGCTCCAGCGTGTCCAGCCGCTGCTGCTGCGCCGCGTTGTCGGCGGTCAGCGTGCGCAAGGCCTTGAACTCGCCGACGAGCGCGGAGATGGCGCTGTTGTAGGGCGCGAGATAGCTCTCGGTGCCGGTCAGCAGAAAGCCGCGCTGTCCGGTTTCGGCATCCTTCAGGCTGGAGAGCGTGGCTTCTAGCTGCTCGGTGACGGCCAGCGTGTGCGCCACGCGCTCCGTGGCCCGCGCGCCATCTGCAACCGAGCGGTAGGCGTACCAGGCGATGGCGAGCACCGCCAGCACGGCGAGGCCGAAGGCCACCAGCGTTTGCGGCGGCATGGGCAAGGCCGAACGGCGCGCGCGGCCAAACGTGCCACGAGAATGCCCGGACGCGCCGCGCGCGGAATCAGGGGTGTCCGAAAGCCGAACCATGGAGGTTTGTCCCGTCTGCCGACGTTCGAAAGAAAACCCGCCAAAACGAACAATCGCCGTGCGGGTTCTGCCTGAGAGGCACGCACCGTAGCGCGTGCCGAGCCTGATGAAGCTTCAGTTGGCGGTCGGCAGCGACGCCAGATCGATGGGGCCATTGGCGGATGCGAAACGCAATGAGCCACTGCCGCTTTGTTGTTGCGAGAAGCCCTGGATCTGGTGCGGCCCGGTGTCGTACACCCTGATGGCCCCGCCGTTGTCGACGGCCAGACGGTGCGCATCGCCGAAGTAGGCATAACGCATCTGGTTTTGCGATCCGCTGCTGCTCGGGTGGTCACCGAGTTTCTTGGGCCACCAGGCGCGTTGCGGCTGCATCGGTGCCATGGGTTCCATCGGCTTCATGGGCGCCATCGGGGTCATCGGCTTCATGGGTGTCATCGGATTACTTTTCGAAGTGCGCACGGGCCGCGATCACGGCCGCTCAGCGGCGAACCAGTATCGATTCAGGGTGGACCAAGGTCTGTAAGACAACACGCCATGGATGTGCCGGAAGCGGCCGCATGGAGGGCGAGCGGTTGGTGGAGTCCGGCCGACAGCCATGCATCCAGTCGGGAGGTCATCCGCATTTACGTCCAGCATCGACGCGGACACACCGTTGTATATTCACAAACACAACGACACCTCCCCGCGCCACCCCACTTCGGAGTCTTCATGCCAGAAACCGCCCGCCCGTTCGCCCACGCCTTCACCCGCCGCAGCTCCCACCCGATGGCCGCGTCGCTCTGGGCCGGCCTCACCGCCATCGTGCTCGCCAGCCCGGCAGCGCTCGCGGCCACGCCCACGCACCTCACCGTGACCGGTGCCGTCACCACGCCCAAGACCTTCGATGCCGCCGGCCTGGCCGGGCTGAACGCCGTCACCCAGACCGTCACTTTCAAGAGCGGCACCACGCCGCAAACCCACACCTACACCGGCGCCAGGCTGTGGGATGTGCTGGGCACCGCCGGCGTCGTGACGACCGGGGCCAAGAACGACATCCTCGATCGCTATGTGGTGGCCACCGGCAGCGATGGCTACCGAACGGTGCTGTCCATGGGCGAACTCAACCCCGGCTTCGGCAACCGCCCCGACCTGGTGGCCTATGCCGAAACCATCAACGGTGTTTCGGCACCGCTGGGCAGCGACGGCTTTGCGCGCATCACCGCGCCGGGTGACGTCAAGGGCGGTCGTTATATCTCCAACCTGATCGACCTCGACGTGCGCAGTTCGGGCTCCACGCAAGCCGGCACCGGTGGTGGCGTCTCGGCGCAGTTCTCGGTCACCGGTGCGGTCACTGCGGCCAAGAGCTTCGACCTGGCGGCGCTCGAAGAATTGCCCTTCGTCGAGCAGACCGTCAACGGCCTGCTCTACCGCGGCGTGAGCTTCTGGGATCTGCTGAACACCACCGTCGGGCTGAACACCAGCGCCGCGGGGCAGAAGAACCCGGAGCTGGCGATGTACGTGGTCGCGACCGGCAGCGATGGCTACAAGTCGGTGTTCTCACTCGGCGAGCTGAGTCCGTCCTTCGGTGGCCAAGCCGACATGATCGCCTACTCGGTCGATGGACAATCGCTGGGCAACAACGGCTTTGCACGGCTGGTCGTGCCGGGGGATGTCAAGGCCGGGCGCTGGGTGTCTAACCTGGTCAGCCTGGAAGTATTCACCGCTGCGGCGGTTCCGGAGCCTGCCAGCCATGCGCTGATGCTGGTCGGGTTGGCGGCCGTCGGCTGGGTGGCGAGGCGGCGGCAGGCGATGCGCTGACGCGGCGCCTGGCTCTCGTCAGCCGTGCTTGAGGCAGATCCCCGATCCGCCTTCGTCACGGCTGCCACCGTCGTCATCGTTGGCCGGGTTGGCCAGCGCCGCCGCAAAGCTCGCCACGCTCGCGCTGCGCAGCGGCAGGTAGGCGATGCCCAGCCGGGTGCAGAGGCGCTTGAGGTTACCGGCGGAATCGTGGTCGATGCAATCGACCGGGAACACCACCAGCTCGGCCCACGCCACGCCCGAGACCAGCAGCCCCTTGCGGTCTTCCAGCCCGCCATCGTGGCGCTGGAACTCGCCGCCGTGGCGCAGCACCAGGTCGCGGATGGCCGGTGTGGAACTCGGCCGGCCGCCGACGTAGAAGATGCGCTTGCCGCGCAATGGGGCGTCGAGCGCTCGGTTGGGTGCGCGGTTGGGTGACTCTGCGGAGCCGGCGTCGCCGACCTCGCGCAACTGCGTTTCGGCCGCAGCCAGTTCGCGGTGCAGCGCTTGCGCATGTCGGCCCAGATGTTCGAGTTCATCCCGCAAGCGGGCAGCGTCCTCGGCCGTGACGGCCACTGCCCGCTCGGCATGCTCGCGGCGCTGGGTTTGCAGCGCCACCAGCGCAGCGGCTGCGGCCAATTCTTCCGCGGGTCGCGCCGGCGATGCAGCCGCAGCTTTGGCCTGCGCAGCTTCGTGGCGCGCATCGGCCAATTCCTGCTCCAGCCGCATGATGCTGCGCTCGCGCTCTTCAGCCAGCTCCTGCGAACGCAGTTGCTGCTTGTCTGCCCGTTCACGCAGCTCGGTGTTCTCGCGCTCCAGCGCCACGAGGCGGCGGATGTCGGCCCGGTTGGCCGCGCCGACCAGGTGCGAGAGCATGTGCACATCGCCGAACACCTTCTTGCGCAACTCCGGCGACACATCGCGGTGCGTGAGCGTCGCCCAGTACGCGCCGGGAATCTCGCCCTGGCGCAGCGCCTCGTCCCACAGCGTGGCCAGCACCTGCGTGTCGCGCGCCCGGGCAAAGCGCTTGACAACAGCCTCGTGCCGCTGGTCGAGCAACTTGTTCAAGGCCTTGGCAATGTGCCCACCGCGCGCCGCCAGCGCCACGGCTTCGTGGTGCACCTCGAGATCGGTCGAATCGCGCACAAACAGAAACCGCGCCATCGTCTTGCGCAGCTCGCCGGTGGTGAGGCAGGTGCCGATCACCGAGCAATGCAGGTGGCTGTCGAGATCGATCAGCCGCGCGCGGCTGGCGGCGGGGGTGTCTGCAGCATCGGGTGATGACAACGGCGGCGGCGAATCATGTTCGTCGCAACAGCCGGTGGGCCGAAGCGTAGCGGTGGCCGAGGTAGCGCTGGTCAGCGCGGCGAGTTCGAAGGGCGGCTTGAGCATGGTCCGAAATATACACAGGAACATATCGATGAACGTCAAATCCCCCAAAACCACCCGATAGCCCCGTCGATCCGAAGCGCTCCTCCCGTCGCCCTGCGCCTACCGCCCCTCCACCGCCTCCAACACCGCCCACTCCGCATCGGTGAACAAGCGCGAGCGCGTCAAGAAGCGCAAGCCCTCCGGCCCTTCCAGCGAGAACATGCCGCCACGTCCCGGCACCACGTCGATGATCAGCGCGGTGTGCTGCCAATACTCGAACTGCGGCCCGCTGATGTAGAACGGCGCGCCGCCGATGTGGCCGAGCAGGCGGTCGTAGTCGCCGACGATGAACTCGCCTTGCGGAAAGCACATGGGCGCGCTGCCGTCGCAGCAACCGCCCGACTGGTGGAACATCACCGGGCCGTGCTTGGCCCGAACCACCTCGATCAACGCCAGAGCGGCATCGGTGGCGGTGACGCGCAATACTTCTTCTGTCATGTCTGTCTCCTGGGCATTCCACATGCAACAACGCCCCGCGCAGCTCGTGGCCGCGCGAGGCGATTCCTGGCCGATCGACGCCGAACAGCGAAAGCTGATCAGCAAGGATCGATCAAAAGAGCGCGATCAGAAGAAGCCCAGCTTGTTCTCGCTGTAGCTCACCAGCAGGTTCTTGGTCTGCTGGTAGTGATCGAGCATCATCTTGTGGTTCTCGCGGCCGATGCCCGATTGTTTGTAGCCACCGAA
>JAMFRW010000038.1 GCA_026224975.1 Rhodoferax sp.
ATCAGCAACTGGAAGCGGATGGGCAGGTCGCCCGCATCGCGCGCCGCCAGGGCCACCACCGCCGCGAGGTTGCCGCCGGCGCTGTCACCGCCCACGGCCAGCCGCTTGGCATCGAGGCCGAGTGATTCGGCCTCGCGCTGCACCCAGTAGGTGGCAGCGAGGCAATCGTCCACCGCGGCCGGAAACCTGTTCTCCGGCCCCATGCGGTAATCGACCGCCACGACGGCACAGCCCGCGGCATTGGCCAGCTCGCGGCACAAGGTGTCGTGCGTGTCGAGGTCACCGATCACCCAGCCGCCGCCGTGGTAGTACACCAGCACCGGCAACTGTTCCGCATCGCTCGCACGGCGCCCGACCGGCGAGGCCGGTCGATAGAGCCGCAGCGGGATCGCGCCATGCGGGCCGGTGGCCTCCAGCGCTTGCACCTGCGCGACGGCAGGTGGCTCGGGCTGCATCGCGCCCTTGCGCTCGAGGTAGTAACGGCGCGCGTCGGCGGGTGACAAGGTGTGGGTCGGCGGGATGCCGCGTTGTTCGATCAGCGCCAGCAGCGCCTTGGCCTGGGGGTGCAGCATGTTTCGTCCTCAATCCAGTGGATGGTTCGGACCGAAGCGTAACCCGCGCGGGCCTTGTTGGCATGTGGCTTGCGGTAGACATCGCAGCGGCCTCACCACAGGGGCGCGGGAGACATCTTGACCGAGCCACGTTCGTCGAATCATGGTTTGCGGAGCGGCCTCCGAGCTGCGTCTTTTGCCTTCGTTGTTCTGCTGATGTGCCCGGTTGCTATCGCCCAACCTTCGGTGCCGTTCACGCCCAGCGCGGCCGGCCGGCACAGCATCGAGCTGCTGGCCGATGAAGCCGGGCTCGATCTGGTCGTCACCCAATGGCCGCTGCCACGCGCCGCGGTGGCTCGCGCCGTCGATGCGCTGCCGGCCACGCTGCCGCCCTCGCTGGCCACCGCCCGCGATCTGGTCAAGCGTGAACTCCAGGCCCAGCAAGGCAGCCAGCTCACGCTCAGCGTGCGCAGCCGTGGCGACACGCTCACCGGCTTCGGGGACGACGCCACCCGCGGCAGTTCGGTGGCGCTGCGCACGTCTGTCGTCGGCGGCGATTGGGTGGCGGCGCAGTTCGGCGCGCGCATCGATACGACCAGTGCGATCGGCGGCGGCTCGAAGTTCAGGATGGACGACGCCGCACTCGTCACCGAGGCCTTCGGCATCCAGGCGCAGGCGTGGTCGCATCGCAGTTGGTGGGGGCCGGGCTGGCAGAGCAGCCTGCTGCTGGGCAACAACGCGCCGGCCTTCAGTGGTGTCGGTTTGCAGCGTGCCTCGGCTTCGCGGTCGGAATCGCCCTGGCTCTCTTGGCTGGGGCCGTGGAACTTCGAGGTTTTCGCGGCGCAGACCGAAGACACCATGCGCCCCGCCAACCCCTACATCATCGGCCAGCGGCTCACCTTCAAGCCGTTCTCGAACCTCGAGATCGGCCTCACGCGCACCGCGCAATGGGGCGGCCGGGGGCGCCCGCAATCGGTGGGCAGCCTGTTCGATTTGCTGATCGGCAAAGGCGTCAACGCCGACACTGTCAACGAGCAGAAGGTCGACCCCGCCAACGAGATGGCCGGCTTCGATCTGCGCCTGCGCTGCCCCGCCGGCCTGCCGTGCGCGGCCTACACGCAGCTCATCGGTGAAGACGAAGCTGGCGCGTTGCCCTCGCGCTTTCTGGGGCTGTACGGCGTCGAAACCTGGTCGGCCGACGGGCGCCAGCGCTACTTCGCCGAATACGCCGAGACTGGCTGCCGCTCGCCCATCGGCCGGCCCTTCCTGCTCGGCTGCGCCTACCGCAACTATGCCTACCCCGAGGGCTACACCAACGCCGGCCGCTGGATGGGCTCGAGCGTCGGCCCCGATTCGCGGCTGCTGACGCTGGGCTGGCTCGATGCCGCCGGTGGCACCACGCTGCGTCTGCATGCGGGCCGGGTCGGCTCGCGCGTCGGGTCGTTTTCGCCGTACACACCCGATGACGACACCTCCGGCCGCTTGTTCGGCTTCTCGGCCCGCCAGCGTTTCGATTGGGCGGGCGCCACCATCACGCCAGAGCTGGCCTGGCAACGCATCGCCGCACCGGCCGGCACGCACACCGACCTGCGCATCGGCGCGACCTTGCAGATGAGCCTCGACAGCGTCTACGAGGGCGCATCCACCCGGCTGGGCGCCGGCCTGTCGAGCGCGAACCTCTCGGCGTGGCAGCCACTGCTGGTCGGCGCCGGGCTGGTGCTCGGCTCGGCCCTGCTCGATCGCCCGCTCGACGACTTCGCCGTGGCCCACGGCCACAGCCCTTCCGCCAAGGCGTTGCGTAGCATCGGCAGCGGCTTGCCCGTCCTCGGCATGGGCCTGGCCGGCGCGTCGTGGGCGATGCAGCGCGGCAGCGTGCAGGGCGACGTGGCCTATGCCGCGCTCGCGGCCGGCGCCACGGCTTTGGCGGTGAGCGAGGTCGGCAAGTACGCGATCGACCGTGCGCGGCCGAGCGCGGAACTCGGGCCCAGCAACTTCGGCGATGGCGCGCGCGCCAAGAGTTCGTTTCCGTCCATCCACAGCAGCGTGGCATGGGCGGTCGTCACGCCGTACGCCAAGTATTACGACGCGCCCTGGCTCTACGGACTGGCCGCCCTCACCAGCGCCGGCCGCGTGATGGGCCGCGACCACTGGCTCTCCGACACGGTGGCCGGCGCCGCGATCGGCTACTACCTCGGCGACTATTTCTACCGCCGCAGCGGTGCGGCCGACGATGCCTCGAACCTGCGCTTCTGGATCACCCCGCGCAGCGTGGCGATGCAGATGAGCTTCGAGTGACGAATCGATGGGCGGGCGTATAACGCGCCGATGTCACTGTCTTCTTCAATCTTGCTGCCGAGCCCGGGCATCCTTGCCGCGAGTGCAACCGCAGTCGTCTTGGTGACCGCAGCGGCAACCGCAACGATCAACATCGCAGCCCGAACGGCGGCTGCCATCGCCTTCGCCCTCTTCTGTGGCCACGCGTCAGCCGACCTGCCCGACGCCATCGACAAGCTCAAGCGCTCGGTCGTCGTCGTGGGCACGTACAACCCCACGGCTGCGCCGCGTTTCCAGATGAAAGGCACCGGCTTCGCGGTCGGCGACGGCAACCTCGTTCTCACCAACGCGCACGTGGTCGACACCGGCCCGGCCGACGCCACACCCGCGCCGCTGATGGTCCAGGTCTGGGTCGACAAGACCGAGCGCCAGGCCCGCTCCGCCATCTTGATCGACACCGACAAGGCGCACGACCTCGCCTTGCTGCGCATCGAAGGCGCGCCGCTGCGGCCGCTCGTGCTCGCAGACTCGGCAACAGCACGCGAAGGCCAGGCCGTCGCGTTCATGGGCTTCCCGATCGGCGGCGCACTCGGCTTTTCGCCGGTGACCCACCGAGGCTCGATCTCGTCCATCACGCCCGTGGCCCTGCCCACACCGACCGCCGGCCAACTCAACGAAAAAGCCATCACCCGCATCCGCGAAGGCCCGTTCGACATCTTCCAGCTCGACGGCACCGCCTACCCCGGCAACAGCGGCGGCCCGCTCTTCGACCCGCAAACCGGCGACGTGCTGGGCGTCGTCAACATGACCTTGGTCAAGGGCAGCCGGGAGTCGGCGCTGAGCCAGCCCTCGGGCATCAGCTATGCCATTCCCGCGGCGTTCGTCGTGCAGCTCCTTCAACGGAACAAGCGCAACTGAGGCAACGTGCGTCGCCAGGTCCTGTTGCTGGCCCTTGCCCCGGTGCTCATCGTCTCGGGAAGGATCGGCACATGGACGAAGCAGGCGCTTGTGATCTTGCCGGTGCTGGGTGTTCTCTACCTGGACCACCGCTATCGCACCGGCCCCGCCTTGGGTTCGGCGGGCGCGGAGAGGCGGGCTTCCATCGAAAGGGTCCGAGTCGTCAATCTGCTGGCACTCGGAGTGGTCACGCCGTTGCTGCTGTTCCACTACTTCCGGATCATCACCCGGCAGCAGGCCTCGCGGATCGAGGCGTCGATCCGCGATCCGTTGACCGCATTGTTCAACCGCCGCCATGCCAGCGAGTGCTGGAGCAAGCTGGTCTCGGCGCGAAGCTCGCAGGGTCTTCCTGTCAGCGTCGTGCTTTTCGATCTCGACCACTTCAAGCGCATCAATGACGAGTGGGGGCACGACGTCGGAGACAGTGCGCTGCGCCATTCGGCACAGCTTGTCGCGCAGGAGGCCCGGTCGAGCGGCGTCGTGTGCCGGTGGGGAGGCGAAGAGTTCCTGGCGATCCAACCCAACACACCCCAGGCGGCCGCCGCGGCATTTGCCGAACGCGTTCGCGAAAAGCTGGCGACCACGCCACTCGTTGCAGGTGGCAAGGAGTTGGTGGTCACCGGGACCTTCGGCGTGGCCTGCGATTCGACCGCGGGCTCGCTCGACGCCCTGGTCGATCGCGCCGACAAGCTGCTCTACGAAGGCAAACGAGCGGGGCGCAACCGCGTCTTGTCGGAGCGCCAGCCCTGAAAGCCGCGTGGCTTGTCGGTTCGATCTCTGCCGCGCCCTACAACTGCCGCGATCGCGCCAGCGGCGGGTTGCGGGCGAAGTAGCGCTGGATGCCTGTGGCGAGGGCCAGGACGAGCTGCGCCTGGTAGTCGGGGTCGCGCAGCTTGGCTTCTTCTTCGGGGTTGGAGATGAAGGCCGACTCGACGAGGATCGAAGGGATGTCGGGCGCCTTGAGCACCGCAAAGCCGGCCTGCTCGACGCTGCCCTTGTGCAGCTTGCCGACCTTGCCGATCTGGCCCAGCACCTCGCCGCCGAGCTTCATGCTGTCCTTGATCTGCGCGGTGGTGCTCATGTCGAGCAGGGTGCGCAGAACGGTTGCGTCCTTGGCGGCGATGTTGACGCCACCGACCGAATCGGCAGCGTTCTCGCGGTTGGCCATCCAGCGCGCGGCGGCACTCGTGGCACCGCCCTGGCTGAGCGCAAAGACCGAGGCACCGCGGGCTTGCGGCGTGATGAAGGCATCGGCGTGGATCGAGACGAACAGGTCGGCCTGCACGCGCTGGGCCTTGCGCACGCGCTCGTGCAGCGGCA
This sequence comes from Rhodoferax sp., assembly GCA_026224975.1. GTDB lineage: Bacteria > Pseudomonadota > Gammaproteobacteria > Burkholderiales > Burkholderiaceae_C > LMDS01. Next base: position 5,103 of record JAMFRW010000038.1, read on the forward strand.
CGAAAAAATCGGAGTCACGCGTGAGCATGGCGCGCATGTTGGGGTGCGCGTTGATGCGGTCGCGCAACTGCAGCGCGATCTGCAGCACCACGTCTTTCTCGCGCAGGCCGCTCGGGCCGATGGCGCCGGGGTCTTCGCCGCCGTGGCCTGGGTCGAGTGCGATGACGACGAGGCGATCGATCCTGGCCTGGACGGCAGGCGGCAACGGCGCTGGCGTTTGCTGCGGGGGGCCGGGCAGCGGCGGCGGAGGTACGGGAGCCGGCGTTGGCGCTGGCACCGGAACGGCAGCCACTGGCGGCAGTGGTTTGTAGGGCGGCGTGGGGGCAGGCTGCGACGCCTGCGCAAAAGGCGGCAGCGGCTTGTCGACCTTGCCGATGAATTCACCGAGCGCATCCTGCACCGACTTGGCCGCATCGCGCTCGGCCTGCTCCTTGTCGCGGATCAGCGCGAGCAGCGGGTCGCGCTCTTCGGTCGGGTAGAGGTCGAACACCAAACGGTGCTGGTAGGCCGCAACGGGCGAGAGCGTGAAGAGCTGCGGCGCCGTCGCCTGCTTCAAGTCGATCACCAGCCGCACCACGCGCGGCTGGTTCTGGCCGACGCGCACACCGGCAATGTACGGGTCATCGGCACGCACCTTGCCGACGAGATCGCGCAGGGCAGGGCTCAGCTCCAGGCCGTCGATGTCGATCACGAGGCGGTTGGGGTTCTCGGCGATGAAATGCCGCTCGGCCAAGGGCAGGTCGGACTCGATGGTGACCCGCGTGTAGTCGGCCGCCGGCCAGAGCCGCACCGCCACGATGCTCGCGCCGAAGGCGATGTCTCGCGCGCCGAGCAGCAGGGCCAGTGCGCCCATGGAGCGCAAGGCGCGGCGGCGGCCGGGGCGGCGAGGGGCGGCGAGGGGCATCTCCGGCGGCGTGGGCTGCGTCATCGAATCGGGGTCATGTGGGCCATCACTGGGGCAAAGTGGAAAACATCATGGCAACAACCCCAGCCCGCGCGCGGTGCGGGCGATGAGCCGCACGCGGCGCGACGCGGCGGGCTCATCGGCCAAGGCAGTGGGGTCAGCGGCAACGCTTGTGTCATTTGGTTCGATGTGAATCTCCAGGTCGGGCTCGGGCACCAGGCCTTCGGCTTTTTCGGGCCACTCGGCGAGCTTCAGCCCCACGCTCGCGAACACATCGCGAAAGCCGGCGTCTTCCCACTCTTGCGGGTCGTCGAATCGATAGAAATCGAAGTGCCAGATGTGGAGGTGAGCCAGCTCATAAGGTTCCATCACCGCATAGGTCGGGCTCTTCACGCGGCCCTGCACGCCGAGCGCATGCAGCAGGTGCCGCGCGAAGGTCGTCTTGCCGGCGCCCAGCGGGCCGTGCAGTTCCACATAGGCATCGGCGAGGCCAGTCGCCGCCGCCAGTTGGGTGGCAGTAGCGGCGCAAGCGGCCTCGTCGGCCCAGAACAGTTCGCGGGTTTCTAGAATCGGCAAATGACGGGTGCTCGAACGAGTGAGTTGAATGATGCGGGCCGGCAGCCACCGGCGGTGGACCTGCCCGCCTTGCTGGCGCAGACGCGTGGTTGGGCGGCAGCGTTGGGATTTTCCCAGATCGGTGTGGCCGATGTCGATCTCTCTGCGGCCGAGCCCGGCCTCACCGCCTGGCTGCACCACGGCTTTCACGGGACGATGAACTACATGGCTGCGCACGGCCTCAAGCGCGCGCGCCCGGCCGAGCTGGTGCCCGGCACCGTGCGCGTGCTGACGGCACGCATGGACTATCTGCCGGCAGCCACACCGCCCGGCTGGCAGGCGATCGAATGGGATCGGTTGGCCGACCCCTCGCAAGCCGCGCTCTCGATCTACGCCCGCGGCCGGGACTATCACAAGGTACTGCGCGCGCGGTTGCAAAAGCTCGCCGATCGTCTGGCCGACGCCATCGGCCCCTTTGGCCACCGCGTGTTCACCGACTCGGCACCGGTGCTCGAAGTCGAGCTCGCCTCGCGCAGCGGCATCGGCTGGCGCGGCAAGCACACGCTGGTGCTGAGCCGTGATGCGGGCTCGATGTTCTTCCTCGGCGAGATCTATGTGGACCTGGCCTTGCCGCTCACCGAGCCATCGGATGCGCACTGTGGCTCGTGCACCGCCTGCATCGATGTGTGCCCCACGCAGGCCATCGTGGCGCCGTACCGGCTCGATGCGCGGCGTTGCATCTCGTACCTCACGATCGAACACGCCGGCCCGATCCCCGAGCCACTGCGCGAAGCCATCGGCAACCGCATCTACGGCTGTGACGACTGCCAGCTCGTCTGCCCGTGGAACAAGTTCGCCCAGCGCAATGCGCTGCCCGACTTCGACACGCGCGATGCCGTCGGCCACGCCACGCTGCTGCAGTTGTGGTCGTGGAGCGAGGCAGACTTTCTACGCCACACCGAAGGCAGCGCCATCCGCCGCATCGGCTTCGAACGCTGGCGCCGCAACCTGGCGGTGGCGATGGGCAATGCGCTGCGGGCGAGTGACGATGTTGTGGTGCGCTCTGGGCTCACCGCCGCGCTGGCCACTGAGCAAGACGCAGCGACGCCGCTGGTGCATGAGCACATCGCCTGGGCCTTGCGCCAAGACGAAGCGAGCGGCACAAAGATTGCTGCCTTGCCATGACATGCGGCCCTTCGACATCAACGTTCGTACCAGCCCGCTCGGGCTGAGCCTGTCGAAGCCTGTTGCAGATAAGCGCAAGCGCAGCCACCCGCTCGCCGAGAACCTTCATGCAGATCCGAAAGCCCCCGATGACTCCCCCCCGTTCCCTGATTCACCGCATGCTCACCGCCACCGCCGCGCTCCTCACCTGCGCCGCCACCCAAGCCGAGCCCCGCGCCTGCCTCACCGATTGCATCCCCCGCATCGGCATCGTCTCCGCCTTCGGTGAAGAGGCCGACATCCTCATCGCGCAGACCAAGGCCAAGCGCACCTACACCGTCAACGGCAAGCGCTTCACCACCGGCACCTTGCGCGGCAACCGCGTGGTGATCGTGCTCAGCGGCGTCAGCATGGTCAACTCGACGTTGGCCACGCAGATGATGATCGACCACTTCAAGATCCAGCGGCTGATCATGAGCGGCATTGCCGGTGGCCTGAACCCGGCCAACCATGTGGGCGACGTGACCATCCCGCAGCGCTGGGCCATGCCGATGGAGGTCTACTGGAACCATGATTCATCGGTGCCTGCCGCTTGCGGCACGGCGGGTGATGTGTCGTGCCTGGGGCTCAGGCTCGCGAGCGTCGGCGGCAAGCCGGTCGCGCCGTTCACGCTGCCCGATGGCAGTGGCAAGGCCGTACCCACCGGCCTCTTCATGCGCGAGAACTTCGTGATGACCACAGCCAATGCGCCCAAGGGTGAGTTCAAGTTCGACTACGAAGTCGATCCGGCGATGTTCGAGGTGGCGAGCCGCATCCAGCCGGTGCTCGCGCGCTGCGGCCCGAAAGCGGTGAAGTCGCCCGGCGCCGAGCCCGACCCCAAGCTCTGTGTCGCCACGCAGCCCAAGATCGTGCTCGGCGGCCGCGGCGTTTCGGCCACCGTCTTCCTCGCCAACCCGAACTACCGCGCTTATCTCTTCGAGCAACTGCAAGCCCAGACCTTCGAAATGGAAACCGCCGCGCTCGCCCACGTGGCCTACGCCAACAGCATCCCCTACATCGCCTTTCGCAGCCTGAGCGATCTGGCCGGCGCCGAAGAATTCAACGCCGACGTGGGCGCGCTCTTCGCGAGCGGCCTGGCCGAAACCAACGAAGCCGCGGTGACGCTGGCGTTCCTCGAAGCCTGGGCCGAGCACGCCAGGCAGAAGCCTTCGAAGGGCAAGACGGCCGCAGGAGCCAAGCCATGAACGCGGGTCAGGTCATCACCTCGCTCCTGGCCCTCGCCAGCATCCCTGCCTTCGCCCAAACCCCGCCCGCGCCGCGCGAACTCAAAGTGCTGATCGTCAGCATGTTCGAGCCTGAAGCCGCCCCCTGGATCGCCCCGCTCGCGCTCACCGAAAAAATCCCCGTCCCCGGCCTGCTGCCGGAAAGCCCCGCCTTGCGCTGCAATGCCGACGGCGTGTGCCTGCTGCTCGCCGGCATGGGCCATGCGAACGTGGCCGCATCGACCATGGCCGTCACGCTCGACCCGCGCTTCGACCTGCGCCGCACCTACTTCCTGATCGCCGGCATCGCGGGCATAGACCCCGGCCAAGGCACGACCGGCACCGCCACCTGGGCGCGGTATCTCGTCGATTTCGGCATCGCCCACGAGTTCGATGCGCGCGAAAAGCCCAAGGGCTGGAAGACCGGCTACTTCGGCATCATGACGAAAGGCCCCGGCGAAAAACCCAAGTTCGAATACGCGACCGAAGTGGCCCAACTCGACGAAGCCCTGCTGCAAAAAGCCCTGGCGCTCAGCCGCAACGCCACGCTCGCCGACGACGACAAGGCCAAGGCCTATCGCGCGCTCTACCGCAAGCCGCCCGCCAACCAGCCACCGAAGGTCATCCAGTGCGACACGCTGGGGGGCGACACCTGGTGGCACGGCGAACTGCTCGGCGAGCATGCGAGTGCGTGGACGAAACTGCTGACCGATGGCAAGGGCACCTACTGCACGACGCAGCAGGAAGACAATGCCACCCACAACGCGCTGATGCGCGCGGCGGCCGCGGGCAAGGTCGACCTCAAGCGCCTGGCCGTGCTGCGCACCGCCTCGAACTTCGACCGCCCCCATCCGGGGCAGACCGCGCAGGCCTCGCTGAAGGCATCGACCACCGGCGGCTCGGGCGGCTTCGGCCCGGCCACGCAGAACCTCTACAACGTCGGCGGGCTGCTGGTGAAGGACATCGTGCAGAACTGGTCGCAGTGGCGCGAGGGCGTGCCTGCGCCTTGAGGGTGCTGCGTCAACGCACCGAACCTGCGCGCTGAGTCGTGCCCCGATTTGGTGTTCCGGCCATGTAAAAAAGCGTCGCCGGCAGGTGAAGTTTCTGGGCATAGGGCTTGCTGATGCAAGGGGATAACCACCTCTCGGGAAGCCCCACATGCCTTGTTCGAACCGACGCGCGCTGCGCCCTACGCTGATCGCCGCGGCCTGCGGCATGACCATCGGCCTGACGATGCATACCGCGTCGGCGCAAGAAACGACCGCTACGCCCGGCGTGCTGCCGACCGTCACCGTCACCGCCGATCGCCGCGTCGAGAACATCAAAGATGTGCCGAGTTCGATCTCGACCCTGAGCGGCGAGAAGCTCGACGTCATCAACTCCTCGGGCGAGGACCTGCGCGCACTCTCCGGCCGCGTGCCCAGCCTCAACATCGAATCGTCGTTCGGCCGCGCCTTTCCGCGCTTCTACATCCGCGGCTACGGCAACACCGATTTCCGCCTCAACGCCTCACAGCCCGTCTCGCTGATCTACGACGACATCGTGCAGGAGAACCCGATTCTCAAAGGCTTCCCCGCCTTCGACCTCGACCACATCGAGGTGCTGGCCGGCCCGCAGGGCTCGCTTTTCGGGCGCAACACGCCGGGCGGCGTGGTCAAGTTCGACTCGGTCGCGCCATCGCAAAAGCAGGAGGGCTACTTCAACCTCTCGTACGGCCGCTTCGGCACCGCGAATGCCGAGGGCGCGTTCAACCTGCCGATGGGCGGTGCCTGGGCCGCGCGGGTGTCGCTGCAGACGCAGCACCGCGACAACTGGGTCACCAACACCGCACCGACGCGGCAAACCGACAAGCTGGAAGGCTATGACGACTCGGCCGCGCGCGTTCAAGTGCTCTACAAGCCCGGCGCCGATTTCAGCGCGCTGTTCAACGTGCACGGTCGTGACCTGAAAGGCAGCGCGCGCCTGTTCCGTGCCAACATCATCAAGCCGGGCACGAACAACCTGGTCGACGGCTTCGACCCCTACACCATCAGCATCGACGGCAAGAACGACCAGACGCTGCAAACCTATGGCGGCAGCGCGCGGCTCAAGTGGTCGCTCGGCAGCATCGACCTGTATTCGATCACCGGCTACGAGACGGTGCACTCGCTCAGCCGTGGCGATGTGGACGGCGGCTACGGCGCGGTCTTCGCGCCGCCCTCCGGCCCGGGCGTGATCCCGTTCCCTTCCGAAACCGCCGACGGCATCCGCGGCCATGAGCAGATCACGCAGGAGTTTCGTGTGGAGTCGACGATGGCCGGGCCGCTCAAGTGGCAGGGCGGCGTCTACTTCTTCCATGAGAAGTACGAGATCGATGCCTATGGCTACGACTCGCTGGGCGGCGGCGCGCAGACCAGCCTGTTCCGCACCTCGCAAAAGAACGATTCATGGGCCGCGTTCGGCTCGGTCGGCTACCAGGTGAGCCCGGCGCTCAACGTGCGCGCCGGCCTGCGCTACACGCACGACAAGAAGGATTTGTCGACCGACCCCGATCCGCTCATCAACGCATCGAACGGCCTGGCCGCGGGCGCCAAGGATTCGAAGGTGAGCTGGGATCTGGCGGCCACTTATGTGCTCACGCCGGATGTGAACGTCTACGCCCGCATCGCGACCGGTTACCGCGGCTCGAGCATCCAGCCGGCATCGCAGTTCGGTGCGCTCACGGCGGCGTCGCCGGAGACCAACCTGTCGGGTGAAATCGGGCTCAAGGCCGACCTGTTCGACAAGCGCGCGCGCACCTCGGTGAGCCTCTACCAATACCGCGTGAAGGACCAGCAGCTCACCGCCGTGGGTGGCGCAACCAACTCGACCATTCTGCTGAACGCGAAGAAGGCGGTGGGCCATGGCATCGAGGCGACCTTCGATGCGTACCCGGTCGACAACCTGCTGATCAGCCTGAGCGGCAGCTACAACTTCACCAAGATCAAGAGCCCGGGCCTGACGGTGGCGGTGTGCGCGGCTTGCTCGGCTGCGCCGGGGCCGGCATCGATCGACGGCAACACGCTGCCGAACGCGCCACGCTGGATCGCCAATGCGAACCTGCGCTACGGCATCCCGACGGCGAGCGGCGGCGAATATTTTGCCTACACCGACTGGTCCTACCGCAGCAAGGTCAACTTCTTTCTCTACGAGTCGACCGAGTTCACCGGCAAGGCGCTGCTGACCGGCGGCCTGCGCCTGGGCTACAACTGGAACAATGGCAAGTACGAAGCGGCACTGTTCGCCCGCAACATCACCAACCAGATCAAGGTGAACGGCGCGATCGACTTCAACAACCTCACCGGCTTCATCAACGAGCCGCGCACATGGGGCGTGCAGTTCAAGGCGATCTTCTGACGGCCTTTCCGATCACCGTCATGTGACCATGCCCAGCACTGCCAACCAGAGCGGAATGCTGAGCATGCCCAGCAGCGTGGAAACAGTGACAAGCCCGGCGACGAAGCTTCCGTCGCCGCCCATGCGCGCTGCCAGCACATAGGCGCTGGATGCCGTCGGCAACGCAGCGAACAAGACGACGATGATGCGCTGCTCGGCCGGCAGCGCGAGCACGGCCGTGAGGCCGATGGCGAAGGCCGGCAGCACCGCGTGGCGCAGCGCGAGAAAGGCGGCGGCGAGACCGGGCGATGCCTTCAAGCCGCCGAGCTTCAACCCCGCGCCGACGGCCATCAGCCCGACGGGCAAGGCTGCGAGGCCGATGCGCTGCAAGGTGGTGGCTGCCGCCTCCGGTAGGTGCAACCCGCACGCGTTCGCCAGCAGGCCGCCCAGCGTGCTCAGGATCAGCGGATTGCGCAGCAACTCGCGGCCATACGAATGGCCGCCGTGGCGGGCCAGCGGCCACACCGCGGCCACGTTGCAGAGCGGTACGCACAGGGCGATCAACAGCGCCATCCAGGCGAGGCCTTGCGGGCCGATCAGCCGCTCCGAGAGCGCGAGCGCGATGAAGGAGTTGAAGCGAAACGCCACCTGCGCACCGGACGCATGCAGCCTTGCGTTCACGCCCGGCCAGCGCGCGATGGCGAGCGACAGCACGATGCCGCAGCCCACGGTGGCGACGCCGGCCAGCGCGAGGCTCAAGGTCTGCATCGGCTGCAGCGGGCTCTTCACGATCGAATTGAACAGCAGCACCGGGAACAGCAGGTAGTACACGAGGCGCTCGGCCGCCTCCCAGAGGGGGCGGTCTAGCGATGTCCAGCGGCACACCACGAAGCCGACGACGATCAGCAAAAAATCAGGGAGCAAGAGAAGGGCGTTCGACATCGGGCGAGTGTGCCAGCGGACCACGTGCCGACAAGGGCAAGCACTTCCGTGGTGGCGGGATCGCACGTCTAAACTGCGTTCTTCTTTTCACCGTTCCATGACGTCACGGAGAGTCTTCCAGATGCATCGCAGAACCCTGATCACCGCCGCCAGCCTCAGCCTGCTTAGCGCTGCACCCCTCGCCTGGAGCCAGGCCGCGTACCCCACCAAGCCGGTGCGCCTCGTCGTGCCCTTCGCACCGGGCGGCACAACCGACATCGTCGCCCGCGTGCTGGCCGAAAAGATCGGCGGGCCGCTCGGCCAGCAGATGATCGTGGAGAACCGCGCCGGCGGCGGCGGCTCGGTTGGCGCGCTCGACATCGTGCGCTCGGCGCCCGATGGTTATTCGCTCGGCGTCGCGACCGTTTCGACTACGGCTGCCAACCCGGCCATCAATTCGAAGATTCCGTACAACCCCATCACCGACTTCACGCCCATCATCAACGTGGCGGCCACGCCGAATGTGATCGCTGTTCACCCGAGTTTTCCGGCGCGCGACTACAAGGGCTTTCTCGCCGAACTCAAGAAGAACCCGGGCAAGTACAGCTTCGGCAGCTCGGGCACCGGCGGCATCGGGCACCTGCAGATGGAGTTGTTCAAGAGCCTCTCGGGCACCTTCGTCACGCACATTCCTTACCGCGGCGCCGGGCCGGCATTGAACGACACGGTGGCCGGCCAGGTGCCGATGATCTTCGACAACCTGCCTTCTGCCTTGCCCTTCATCAAGGACGGCCGCCTGATCGCGATCGTGGTGGCCGCGCCGCAGCGCCTGGCGCAGTTGCCCAACGTGCCGACCTTCAAGGAAGTGGGCCTCGAGCCGGTGAACCGCATGGCCTACTACGGCATTCTGGGGCCGAAGAACCTGCCGAAAGACATCGTCGACAAGGTCTCGGTCGCGGTCAAGAAGACGCTCGAAGACCCGGCCGTGCGCAAGCGCATCGAAGAGACCGGCTCGGTGATCGTGGGCAACACGCCGGAGCAGTTCGCGGCGCAAATCGCGGCGGAGTTCGAGGTCTACAAGAAGGTCGTGATCGCGCAGAAGCTGCAGTTGGAGTGAGCGGCATCGCGGGTCAGGACAGCATCGATGACACAGAAACGGCTGCTGGCGCGGCGGCCCGCGTGGCCAGCAAGGCCGCCAGCAACGCAGTCATCGATCGGTTCATCGATGCGCTGTGGATCGAAGATGGCCTCTCGGCCAACACGCTGGCGGCTTATCGGCGCGATCTGTCCATCTACGCCGATTGGCTCGCCCGCGAGAACCAGCGCTCGCTGAACGACACGACCGAAGCCGATCTGCTGGCCTACGCCGTCGTTCGCCACGAAGGCAGCAAGGCCACCAGCAGCAACCGCCGGCTGACGGTCTTCAAGCGCTACTGCCGCTGGGCCTTGCGCGAGCACCTGCTGACCGCCGACCCCACGCTCAAGCTGCTCTCGGCGCGGCAACCGGTTCGCAACGTCAAGACGCTGACCGAAGCGCAGGTCGAGGCCTTGCTGGCCGCGCCAGATGTGGACACGCCGCTCGGCCTGCGCGACCGCACGATGCTGGAGCTGATGTACGCCAGCGGCCTGCGCGTGAGCGAGCTCGTCACGCTCAAGAGCGTTCACCTGAGCATGACCGAGAGCGCCTTGCGCGTCACCGGCAAGGGCTCGAAGGAACGCATGCTGCCCTTCGGCGAAGAAGCGCACGAGTGGCTGGAGCGCTATGTGAGTGACGCGCGCGCGGTGATCCTCGACGGGCAGGCGAGCGATGCGCTCTTCGTCACCGCGCGCGGCGGGCCGATGACGCGGCAGATGTTCTGGAAACTCATCAAGGCGCACGCGCTGCGCGGCGGCGTGCAGGTGCCACTCTCGCCGCACACGCTGCGTCATGCCTTCGCCACGCACCTGCTCAACCACGGCGCCGACCTGCGCGTGGTGCAGTTGCTGCTCGGCCATGCCGACATCTCCACGACCACGATTTATACGCACGTCGCGCGCGAGCGGCTGAAGGTGCTGCACGCGGCCCATCACCCCAGGGGGTGATTCGTCATTGCCACCCGCGGGGGTGATCAGGCCTTGTGCCGCGGCGCATGCGGCAAGCGCCGAGGATGGCGCGTCTGCCAGACCGCGACCACGATGAACACCAGCGAGGTCAGCCCGCCGACCGTCAGCCGATCGGTTACGAACGACACCGGAAACAGCGCGATCAACAGTACCGCGCCGACGATGTGCGAGAGCGGGAACCCGCCGTAGACGATGCGTTTGTAGATGGCATTGCCGACGAGGTAGATCAGCGGCCCGCCCACGATCACACAGGCCGAGGCCATGTCGACGTGCTCGTGCGGGTGGTGCACCACCAGTTCATCGGCCACGGCCGCGACGATGATGCCGGCGATCAGCGTCACGTGCACGTAGTGAAACCAGGCGCCGATGCGGCCCGGGTCGTTCGATTGTTCGATGGTCTCCGAGCCGTCCTTGCTGCTGGTGTCGAAGTAGATCCACCACATCGCCACGCTGCCGGCGAAGGCTGTGAGGAGCGCGATCAGCGTCGGCGCATCGAGAACCGGCGCCGAGCTGAATGAGGCGCCTGTCGCGAGGATGGATTCGCCGAGCGCGATCATCACGAAGAGCTGGTTGCGCTCGGCGAGGTGGCCGCCTTCGATGGTCCATTCGCTGGTGGCCGAGCGGCCCAGCACCGGCAGCGCGAAGCCGATCATCGGTGCGATGTATTCGCACAGCACGCCGGCGATCCAGAAGGCCAGCCGCGCGTTGCCCTCGGAAAACCCACCCGCGATCCACAGCACGGCCGAGATGCAGACCCAGCCGGTGATGCGCCGGAAGTTGGGCGCGAGCGGGCTGCCGGGCCCGAGGTTGAAGAGCACGAAGAGCGTTCGCCCGACCTGGATCGCCGCATAACAAAGCGCAAAGCCGAGGCCGGCTTCGACATAGGCAAAAGGGATCGTCGCCGACATCGCCAAGCCCAACAGCATCAGCGCGAACAGCATCAGCCGCATGCGCAGGTTCTCGGGGTTGAACCAGTTCGTCACCCAGCAGGTGTACTGCCAGCCCAGCCACACGGCGAACCACAGCACCAGCGTCTGCACCGCGTTGGCGAGCGTCAAATGTTCGAGCAGCCGGTGCGAGAGCTGCGTGATCGCGAAGGCGTAGATCAGGTCGAAGAACAGCTCTTCGTTGGTGACCTTGGCGTGGCTGTGGCGGTTGCGCAGGAACGGCTTGGCCTCTTGTCGGCTCATGTTGGAATTCCCCCGGTCTGTTGAACTTGTCTTGCGGCCGAAGCGCCCTCTCCGCTGATTCGGATGTTAGAGGAGGTGATCGTTCCGGCCACAACGGCCTGTGGTTGCCAAGCGGAGCTTTGCCAGTGGCCCATGAGCCGCGCGCGACACGCGATGCGGCCATCCGCTTGATAAGCTCGCCGCCACCTCACGACCGGAGCTTTTGCCCATGTTCAACGCCAAGAATCGACCGACGCCGAAGTCGATCACCCTCGCCGTCACCTCCGCCCTGGCGATGCTTGCGACCGGCGCCAGCGCCGCGCCCGATGCGAAGCTTCTCGATGCCGCCACGGCCGCGCAGCCGGCCTTGATCGAGACACTCAAGAGCATGGTGGCGATCGAAAGCGGCAGCGGCGATGTGGCCGGCCTCGCGAAGATGGCCGCGCTCGTCGATGATCGCCTCAAGGCCATCGGCTTCAAGACCGAGCGCCGCAAGTCGCCTGTCGGCGCAGGCGCGGATACGGTCGTTGCCACGATGACCGGCACCGGCAAGGCCCGGATCATGTTGCAGGGCCACATGGACACGGTCTATCAAAGAGGCGTGCTCGCCGAGCAGCCGTACAAGCTCGACGGCAACAAGCTCTACGGCCCCGGCATCGCCGACGACAAGGGCGGCCTGGCGGTGATCCTGCATTCCCTCGAAATCCTGAGCAAGGCGGGCTGGAAGGACTACGCCACGCTCACCGTCGTGATGAACCCGGACGAAGAAGTCGGCTCGCTGGGCTCAGGCGAGATCATCGCCACGCTGGCCGCGCAGCAGGACTATGTGCTCTCGTGTGAGCCGACTGCGGCCAAGGCCGTCGTCAAGACCGAGGCCCTGCTGCTGGGCGCTGCCGGCACCGCGACCGTCACGCTCGAAGTGAAGGGCCGCGCGGCCCATGCTGGTGCAGCACCCGAGATGGGCCGCAACGCCATCCTCGAGATCGCCACGCAGATGCTGGCGACGCGGGACTTGCCGAAAGACATCCCCGGCGTGACACTCAACTGGACCAACGTCATCTCCAACAAGGCGACCAACCAGATCCCCGAGCTGGCGGTTGCGACCGGTGATGTGCGCATCACCGTGCCCGGCGCGGAAGAGAAGCTGAACGCCGCGCTGCAGGCCAAGATCGCCGCGACGCGCCTGATCCCCGACACCGTGACCACGGCCAAGCTCGTGGTCGGCCGCCCCGCCTTCCTCGCCGGCCCGCGCGGCCAGGCACTCGGCGAAAAGGCGCAAGCCATCTACAAGGAAATCGACCGTGACCTGGCGTTGGCGCCGATGACCGGCGGCGCCACCGACGCGGGCTTTGCGGCGCGCTCCGGCAAGGCCGTGGTGCTGGAGAGCTTCGGCCTCGCCGGCTTCGGTTTCCATGCTCGCGACGAATACATCGAAGTCGATTCGATCGTGCCGCGGCTGTACTTGATGACGCGGTTGTTGACGGATATTGCCAAGCAGTAAGGCCAGAGGTTCAAGCCACCGCGACCGGAATTCCGCCGATGCTCGACTTGATCCGCGCTTCCCACTCCCTCGGCCCGGTTTCGTGCACCGACACACCCTTCGAATCGACGGCCACCGTCACCGGCATGTC